>JAZKCP010000115.1:0-7105 GCA_040388035.1 Bacteroidota bacterium
CATTACCAACAATGGAACAATTCCGTTACAGATAGCTTTAAAATTATTAGGAAATAGAGGAGAGATCATCACAACACCTTTCTCTTACGTTGCCACAACTGCGGCGATTGTTTGGGAAAACTGTACTCCGGTTTTTGTTGATATACATCCCGAATTCCTGACAATTGACGAAACTAAAATTGAAGAAGCAATTACAGATAAAACCACAGCTATCCTGGCAACACACGTTTTTGGAAATCCATGTAATGTAGAAGCTATCGAAGCTATTGCCAAAAAATATAACCTGAAAGTTATTTATGATGCTGCCCATTGTTTTGGTGTAACTTACAAAAGCAAGTCTGTTTTTGATTATGGAGATGTGAGCACCTGTAGTTTCCATGCGACAAAACTTTTCCACACCGGCGAAGGCGGAGCGATATTCTGCAAGGACGAAGCGCTGCGTAAACAGTTTTATTATAGCCATAATTTTGGACACAAAACCCAATTGGATTTCCATGGACTGGGAATCAACGGGAAAATTTCAGAATTACAGGCTGCAATGGGTTTGAGCGTTTTTCCCTATATGGACTTTATAATAAATGAAAGAAAAAAAGTAGTAGCGTTTTATCAGCAGTTTTTGGATTTTTCGAAGCTCGATACAATGAAAATCAGGGAAAACACCGATTGGAACTATAGCTACTACCCAGTTTTATTTAAAGATGAAGCAACTTTACTTTCTATCGAATCTAAATTATTGCAAGAAGATATCGTTGCAAGAAGGTATTTTTATCCATCACTAAATAATTTGCCCTATTGTGAAAATGTAAAAATGCCAATCTCAGATTCAATAGCCGAAAGGGTTTTATGTTTACCTTTATATGTTGGATTAGAAATAAAAAATATTGAAAGAATAGTTAGAATTATTAATAATGGTATTTGAGCGTTATGAAATTAGCCATTATGCAGCCTTATCTGTTTCCGTATATTGGTTATTATCAATTAGTTAATGCCGTTGATAAATTCGTTGTCTATGACGATGTAAACTTCATCAAACAGGGATGGATAAATCGAAACGCTATTTTAGTAAATGGGAAACCCAATTTATTTACAGTTCCACTCGAAAACCAAAGTTCATTCTCTAAGATTAATGAAACATTGATTAATCAAAAAATCTATCCGCTCTGGAAGAAGAAATTTCTGAAAACGATTGAACAGAATTACAATAAAGCTCCTTTTTTTCAAGAGGTTTTTCCAATAATTCAAAGCACTTTTGACATCGAGGCCAAAAATATAGCTGCTTTAGCTGCAAAAAGCCTGAAGACGATTTCAAATTATATCGGAATTACTACTGTTTTTGAAGATTCATCGACTGTATATCAAAATCAAAATTTATCTTCGCAAAATAGAGTTCTCGATATTTGTAAAAAAGAAAATACATCAGTTTATATAAACCCGATTGGCGGATTAGAATTGTATTCTGTAAAAGATTTTTCTGAAAACAATATAACCTTGCACTTTTTGAAATCGGGCAACGTCAGTTACAAGCAGTTTAATCCTGAATTTGTGCCTAATTTATCCATCATCGACGTTTTAATGTTCAATGATGTAAACACAATAAAGGAGTTTCTAACTAACTATGAATTAATTTAATATGGAAAAAATAGTAATATTTGGAGTAAGTCAGTTAGCGAGTTTAGCGCATTTTTATTTTGAAAATGACTCTCCACATCAGGTTGTTGCTTTTACAGCGGATAAAGATTATATCTCCGATAACGAATTCAGGGGATTACCCGTTATCGCTTTCGAAGATATTGAAACACAATTTCCGCCTTCAGAATATAAAATGTTCCTTCCGATCAGTTTTAAGCAAATGAGCTATTTTAGAAAAGCCAAATATGAAGAGGCTAAAGCTAAAGGATACAAATGTATCAGCTATGTTTCGTCTAAAGCAACAATCTGGCCCGACTTAAATATTGGAGAAAATTGCTTTATTTTTGAAGACAATACGATTCAGCCGTTTGTAAAAATCGGAGATAATTGTGTGCTTTGGAGTGGTAATCATATTGGTCACCACACGACTATTGAAAGCCATGTTTTTATCACTTCACATGTTGTAATTTCCGGCTGTTGCCAAATTGGTGAAAATTCATTTTTTGGGGTAAACGCTACTGTTCGGGACGAAACGGTAATCGGAAAAGCATCGCTGATTGGAATGGGCGCAATTATCACCAAGGATACACCGGATTTTAGCATCTGGATTGGCGCAAAAGCCACAATGAGAGATGGGAAAAGTATTGAAATCGACAGTATTTCACACAAGACAAACGGATAAATATGTGGCTCAAAAAAGGAGTAATATTGAATATTGAAAACTATAATGACTGGATGGTTTCCCATGCTTGTGTGCCAACTGCCATAAATATTGACGAAAACACCATCAGGATATTTTACGCGCCAAGAAATAAAAAAGGAAAAAGCATTCCGACTTACTTCGATGTCGATGCCGGTAATCCCACAAAAATCAAATACATTCACGACAAACCAATATTAGAATTAGGAGAATTAGGAACATTTGACGATGATGGAATTATGCCTTGTTCAGCTGTCCGCGTTTCTGAAAATTGTATTTATCTGTATTATGTTGGTTGGAATCCAAGTATTTCAGTGCCATATAGAAATGCGATTGGCTTAGCAATAAGCAATGATAACGGACAAACATTTGAAAGGGTTTTTCAGGGAGCAATAGTGGAAAGGAACAAACTGGAACCCTTTTTTACGGCTTCGCCTTACGTTTTAAAAGAAAATGATAAATGGCATTTATGGTATGCGTCAAGCACCGGTTTTGTTGTTGTAAATGGTAAGCCTGAACCTTTATACGAAATAAAATATGCTCATTCAATTGACGGAATAGACTGGATTCGCCCAAATATAACCTGCATTCCACCATCAAACCAATATGAATGTACCGCAAGACCAACAGTAATAAAAGAGGAAGGAATATATAAAATGTGGTTCACTTTCAGAGGTTCGTTTGATTATCGGGACGGAGCGGAAAGTTACAAAATTGGATATGCAGAATCTAAAGATGCTATTAACTGGATCAGAAACGACGAATTAAGCGGAATAAAATTGTCAGAAGAAGGCTGGGATTCTACGATGCAGACTTATCCTTCGGTAATTGAAATCGCAGCTAAAAAGTATTTGTTTTACAACGGAAATGGTTTTGGCAAAACAGGAATTGGCTTAGCCGAATGGATTGAATCATGAGAAAAAAAGTTAGTTGCCATGTCATAACATACAATCAGAAAAATTACATCTCACAATGTATAGATGGAATTTTGATGCAGCAAACTGATTTTACTTTTGAAATAATTATTGGAGATGACAACTCCACTGACGGGACACGGGAAGTCCTCATTGACTATCAAAAAAAATATCCTGAAACCATTAGGCTTAACCTGCGGACAGAGAGAGGAACGGGTATTCCGGGGAAACACAATTTTGTTTCAACTTTAGAAATGTGTAAAGGAGAGTATATTTCTCTTTGCGATGGCGATGATTACTGGACTGATCCATTAAAACTACAAAAACAAGTTGGTTTTTTAGAAACCAATCGAGATTATGTGCTGTGTTTTCATCAGATTAATATTTTAAAAAGAGACGGAACTATTGTAGATGATTTTATTACTAAAGTTCCGGAAGACTATGAAACAATCGACACTCTGGCAAGATTAGGAAACTATATACATACGCCTTCAGTGGTTTTTAGAAATGTACTGACGGGGCTACCTTTTGAGTTTGAAATGTCTCCAATAGGGGATTATTTTATGTATATGATGCTGGCCGAACATGGAAAACTTAAATTCATTAATGAAAAAATGGCGATTTACCGTTATGATGTGGGAATCCTTTCGGGAAATGAAGAAGTATTGAAATTAAAAAAATGGATTGATTGTTTAATTTTAATATTCTCTAATTCTAAAAATGAAAAAATCAAACAAATACTTTATGACAGATATACGACTTGTTTTCATGAAATGTATAGAATGGCATTAAAAGTAGATGAAAGTAATTTCAACATCATAAAAAAGAAATTTAAAAAGTTAAAAAATAAGATATTTAAAGGAAAATAGAGATTTAGTTTCTATTATAATAATAGTATGAATAATTCAGGTATAAAACCCATTGCAATCTATCTGCCGCAATTTCATCCGATACCGGAGAATGATGCCTGGTGGGGAAAGGGATTTACGGAATGGACAAATGTTACAAAAGCAACGCCGCGTTTCAAAGGACACTATCAACCGCATCTTCCGGCCGATTTAGGGTTTTATGATTTGCGATTGGAAGAAGCAAGGCTAGCGCAGGAAGCGATGGCAAAAGAGTTCGGAATTTATGGTTTTTGCTACTATCATTACTGGTTTAATGGGAAAAGACTACTGAATGAACCTATTGAGCAAAAATTAAATAATACTAAAGAAGATTTCCCATTTATGCTTTGTTGGGCAAATGAAAACTGGACAAGAGCGTGGGATGGTTTAGATAGAGAAGTTTTGTTGCATCAGGATTATAATTTCGAGGACGATAAAGCGCATATGGATTACTTATGTGATACTTTCTTTAATGACACAAGATATATGAGGCATGAAGGCAAACCAGTTTTTCTTATATATCGTCCTAAACTTTTTAAAGACATAAAAAAGACTATAGAAATTTGGCGAAACGTAGCGATAAAAAAGGGAATTGGTGATTTGCATATTGGATACATGCAAAGTTGGGGAGTTACTGACGAGCCAACGTCCATGGGGTTTGATTTTGCTGTCGAATTCCAACCCAGTTTTCCCGCGGTAAATAATAACAACAAATCTATTTTCCAGCAATTAAAGGATATGTTGGGTTTAAAAAATAATCTTCCTAAGGATAGGATTTTTGACTATAGAAAGTTTACGGAAATTCAAATGAATAAAGAATTTAATCCAATTGTTTCGCCTTCATTAATTCCTATGTGGGACAATAGTGCCAGAAGACAGACAGATGCATTTATTTTTACCGATTCAACTCCGGAAGCCTACGGAAACTGGTTGCAACACATAGTAAATAACTATCCATGGAATGAAAATAAAGAAAACTTCTTGTTTATAAATGCGTGGAATGAGTGGGCAGAAGGGAATCATATGGAACCATGCCAGAAATGGGGAAAACAATATTTAGAGACTACCAAAAAAATACTATCAAAGGTATAAATGAATAATAAATTAAAATTTTTAGCCTATTATCTGCCTCAATTTCACCCGATTCCCGAAAACGACGAATGGTGGGGAAAAGGCTTTACCGAGTGGACTAATGTTACCAAAGCTAAACCATTGTTCAAAGGACATTATCAGCCAATATTACCCGGTGATTTAGGATTTTATGACTTAAGGGTTCCGCAGGTTCAGGAAGAGCAGGCAAAATTGGCTCAACAATATGGAGTTGACGGGTTTATTTATTATCAATATTGGTTTGGCAATGGCAGGAAATTATTAGAAAGGCCGGCCGAAAGTATGCTGCAGAACAAAAAAGTTGACATTCCATTTTGCTTTTGTTGGGCAAACGAAACGTGGAAAGGAATTTGGCACGGCTTAGATAACCCAAACGTATTAATAGAACAGACCTATCAGGGACAATCGGGATATTTGGAATACTTCAACTATTTATTGCCTTTTTTTAAGGATGAGCGCTACATAAAAGTGGATAATAAACCAATGTTCCATGTTTATAAACTAGAAGACATTCCTGATTTGTCTACATTCATTGAAACATTTAATAAAATGGCCATTCAATCCGGATTTGACGGAATTTATTTAGTCGCGACTATTGCGCCAGAGCAACTGGTGGTAAATAACGAATTTGTTTATGGTAAAGTTGATCAGGAAGTCTTTAACAGTATAAGGTATGGCCAGTCTTTTATTTTTCCGCAAAATAGCTTTTTAGGAAAAGTGGAACGAAAAATGTGTTCCTTATTTGATATTTCTACAGTTAGTAAGACGCCATTTATTTTAAATTATGAAAGGGCTGTCAAACAATTGGAAGTAAAATTTCCACACAAAAAATATATTGCCTGCGGTTTTCCTAATTGGGATAATTCCGCCCGAAGTAAAAGGAAATCGATGATTTTTAAAAATGCTACACCAAAATATTGGAAAAACCATTTATATAAAATTGTAAAAGAGTGTGTTAATCACCCGGAGAACCCTAATTTTGTTGTTATAAAATCGTGGAATGAATGGGCGGAAGGCAATTATTTAGAGCCCGATTTGAAATATGGGCACGAATGGTTGAAAGCAATTCAAGAGGTAAAAAATGATTTTAACTTATAATCTTGACTAATGGTATGTTGGTATCGATAATAATTCCTTGTTATAACCAAGCCGAGTTTATTGAAGAGACATTACTGTCTGTTTTTAATCAGGAATATTCTCAATGGGAATGTTTGTTAATTGATGATGGAAGTACCGATAATACTGAGGATATTGTTAACAAATGGGTAGAAAAGGATAACAGATTTAGTTATTATAAAAAAGAAAATAAAGGCGTTAGCGAAGCCAGGAATTTTGGTCTAGACAAAGCTAAAGGCGCGTTCATACAGTTTCTTGATTCGGACGACGTACTAGCATCGGATAAATTATCGCTTTCAATGGAAGCTATTCAAAAGCATCAAGTCGATATTGTTTGTACTAACTACCGAATGTTTTCCAAAACAACAACCAACAACAGCCAGCCATTTTCTAAATTGGAAAAATTCGAGTTCAATTTTTACAATTTAGCCCGTTTTTGGAATGATGGATTTACAGTGCCAATTCATTGTTGGTTCTTTAAAGCTTCCTTATTTGAAGATATTCAGTTTCCAAAAGGCTTGACCGCACAGGAAGATTGGGTAGTTTGGTTGCGGATTTTTCAAAAAGCACCAAAAACACATTTCATTCCAAAACCATCGGCTTTTTATCGAGTACATCCTGATAGCCGAACTAGTACCGGCAGTTTTTTTAATGAAACGTTGCTCGCAATCGATTATATGAAACGCTATTTAAATGAATCCGATTTTCAAAAACTTAATGAAGCTGTTATTACACGTTATAATAGCAGC
>JAZKCP010000115.1:7115-10832 GCA_040388035.1 Bacteroidota bacterium
CATGGTTTATTGGAAAAATAGGCACATTGCTTTGAAAAAATCAAATACCTATCAATTCGGATTTTTTTGTAAAAAATTTTTAAGGAAAATAGGTTTGTTATCTTTGGCTAAGAAACTGTTTGAACAATCCAAAAACACTAAATAAATTCTCTTTTGCTAGCAATTGTAATTCCATATTTTAAAATTAGTTTTTTTGAGGCGGCATTGATTTCGTTAGCCAGCCAAACAGACAAACGATTCAATGTCTATATTGGAGATGATGCAAGTCCGGAAAATCCTTCTTCACTACTGGAAAAATACAAAGGGATAGTTAATTTCAGATATAAAAGATTTGATGATAACGTAGGAAGCAGTTCTTTGGTTGGTCAGTGGCATCGTTGCCTAGATTTGGTGCAAAATGAAGAATGGGTAATGGTTTTGTGCGATGATGATGTTTTAGGTGAAAATGTGGTAGCCGAATTTTACAATGCCATTAACGAAGTAGACCAACAAAATATCAACGTTATTCGTTATGCAACAGTAGTAATCGATCAGCATTCCGAAAAAATTTCAAAAATTCATGAACACCCCAAATTAGAGAAATCCACCGATTTTTTGATGCGGAAAATCAAAGGCGGAACACGAAGTTCATTAAGTGAATTTATTTTCAGGAAAAAAGTGCTGCTTGATATTAAATTTAAGGAGCTTCCATTAGCTTGGTATAGTGATTACCTGGCAGTGCTGGAATGCACTTATTTTGGATACATTTATACCATCAACAACGCTCTGGTTTCTTTTAGATTAAGCGAAATTAATATCACAGCCAAAAAAGATGATTTGCTTCCTAAAAATATTGCTACGTTCCATTATTACTACTATTTGCTAAAAGAAAAAGGATCGTTTTTTGATGCTGGACAAACTGAAACACTGTTATCCAGACTTGAAAAAACCTTTTTGGATAATAAAAAAAATATAGAATTTTGGTGGCTTTTAACAAAGCTGTACCTTTCAAAAATGTATTTCAAAAAATACTTTACTTTTTTAGGTAAAATATCCAAATCCATTAAAAAATAAAAGAAATGACTAAGTTTTTAATAATTGAGCAAGATCTCAAAATTTCAGGAACAAGTCAAGGTATCATCTCGCGTTCTTTCCTGGCTAAATTAAGAATGGCTTATCCTAATGCGATTATTGATGTTGTATATCTCAAAAGCCAACCAAGTGATGACCAACTTCACCTATTGCCCGTAGACTCTATAGACACTCATATTCTAAATCTTAAGATTCCTTTTTTTACAAAATGGATAAACAAATTGTATTGGAGGATTTTTCATGTTTCGTTGGCAGCAAGGCATATAAACAGCGTATATGGGACCTATATTTCAAAGATTGATTATCAAAATCACGATCATATTTTTATAAGAAGTGCCGGCTTGGATTGCGAAACTATTCTTGGTGCGAAAGATTTACCAATTCTCAAAAGGGCAATAATTACGTTCAACGAACCATATCCAACTTTTTGGTGTACAGGTTCAGAAACACCTTTGACTAATTTAGGTTTATTTAAACATAAGGAAATGTATTCGGTTGTGTCTCAGTCAAAATCATGTATGGCGACGGAATCACTGGCAGAAGATATGGAATATTTATACGGTTCAAGAAAGAAATTCCATATAATGCCACATCACTATTCTGAAACGGTTTTTGACTTATCGGATAATGGTAAAGTTCTTAAAAAGAATAAAAAAATAACAATTTCGTATCATGGTGCTATACAATTTGGCAGGAATGCCGATATCCTCTTAGATGCCTATCAGGAACTGGTCACTGAAAATCCATTATATAAAGAAAACACAGAATTTATTTTGCGTTTGAGAGGTAAGGATAACAAAAGACTGACCCAGAAATATTTAAAATGCGAAAACATCCTTGTTTTGGATACGTTGAATTTTTCTAACTCTGCCTATGAACAAGTCCATATCGCAGACATCAATATTATTTTAGAAAACGGACCTTTATATTGCAATATTTTAGTAGGCAAGGCACCTTTTTTAGCATCATTTGGCAAACCCGTACTTTCTATTTCACCAAAAAGAAGTGAACTGCGAAAAATCGTGAAAGACAAACAATATATTGCTGATTGTGAGAACAAAGAAGAGATAAAACAAAAATTAGAAAATCTAATCATAAACAGATTGAATTCTAAAGAACTGGTTAGCCCGTTTGGTGATTATTTTAGTGATGAAAACTTCATCAAAATGATGAACACAATTTTAGCTGATTAAATTGGTCATGCTTGAACATACAATTTCAATTCTCATTTCTACCAAAAACCGTCGTGACGATTTATTGCTCACGCTCAGTGCTACTAAACAGTTATTGAATGAAAACGTTAGTTGTGTGGTATTTGATGATGGTTCTTCCGATGGAACGTACGAAAATGTAAAAGCTAATTTTCCCGAAGTTGTTTTGTTTCGAAATGAAGTTTCCAAGGGCTATATCTATTGCAGAAACAAAATGCTCAATGAAACAAAAGCAGATTTTGCCATTTCTCTCGATGATGACGCCCAATTTTTAACTGAAAATCCAATAGAAATCATTGTCAATTATTTTTCGAACAATCCGGATTGTGGAATAATCGCCGCCAGAATTTTTTGGAGCAAAGAAAAACCCGATAATACAGCAAGTAAAGAAATTGACCAAAAAGCTAAAAGCTATATTGGCTGCGGACACGTTTGGCGAATGAAAGCATGGCGTGATATTCCGAATTATCCCGAATGGTTCGAGTTTTATGGCGAAGAAAATTTTGCCTCTTTTCAACTTTTTAAAAAGAAGTGGGAAGTTCATTATGTTCCCGAATTATTGGTGCAGCATCGTGTTGATTTAAAAAACCGAACAAAAACCAACAATGATTTTGCCTTTCGCTATAGAAGGTCATTACGCGCCGACTGGTATAATTATTTCCTGTTTTTACCTGCGTCAAAGATTCCGAAAATGATGGCTTATTCTATTTGGATGCAATGCAAAAGCAAGATTTTTAAAGGAAATTTCAAAGTGATTTCACCTTTATTTTTGGCAATAATTGATTTGATTTTGGCTGTTCCTAAATTAATTTCGAATAGAAATGGGTTAACATCAGAAGAATATACCAATTACCTCAAATTAAACGAAGCAAAAATATATTGGAAACCAGAAAAATAGTTATTTTTACTTCCATTTCAATACGTTTTGATGAACAATAAACCCTATTTAATAGCCGAAATTGCGCAAGCTCACGATGGAAGTTTGGGAATTCTTCATTCTTATATTGATGCCGTTGCCAAAACCGGCGTTCAGGCTATCAAATTCCAAATGCATATAGCTGAGGCGGAAAGTAGTATTCATGAGCCTTTCCGCGTGAAATTTTCCAAGGAAGACGCCACACGTTACGATTATTGGAAACGAATGGAATTTACATTGGAACAATGGAAAGACATCAAAAAGCATTGTGATGAAGTTGGCTTAGATTTCATTTGCTCACCATTCAGTAACCTTGCCGTTGATTGGCTCGAGGAAGTTGGTGTCC
Organism: Bacteroidota bacterium; assembly: GCA_040388035.1. GTDB lineage: Bacteria > Bacteroidota > Bacteroidia > Flavobacteriales > Flavobacteriaceae > Flavobacterium. Next base: position 10,660 of record JAZKCP010000115.1, read on the forward strand.
ACACGTATAAAATTGGTTCAGGCGAAGTAAACAATTTACTGCTGCTGGAAAAAATCGCAAGAACCGGGAAGTCTATTATCATTTCTTCCGGTATGAGCAGCTTTACCGAACTGGACGAAACGGTCAATTTCCTGAAAAGTAAAAATGCAAGGTTTTCCATTCTTCAATGCACG
>JAZKCP010000116.1:0-6963 GCA_040388035.1 Bacteroidota bacterium
TACACGGATTCATAGCTGGAGTATTTATTGCGCTTCCAATTACTGCAGTAAACGCTTTGTTTGAACAAAAATCATGGAGATATATTTTAATCAATGCAGGTTATTGGATTGTATCTATGACGATTATGGGTGCTATCATCTGTGGTTGGAGATAATTTAACATATATATTTAATCAAATCGCCCTACATTTACAGGGCGATTTTTTTTACCCTATTGGAAACCGTTACCTATAACATCTATTCTTCCGTTGCCCAACTTCCCCATTCCTGGGATAAAGTTGCGTATGAAAATGCTTTTCTGCAGACGCCTTATCTAAAGGTACTGGAGGAATCAGCACCCACAAACATGCAATGTTTCTATATTGGTATTTTTGAAAACGGCGAACTTATAGGTGTCGCCTTAGCACAATACCTTAACCTAAACAAGCTGGAATCCTTTGGCGAAAGGGATAAATGTCTTAAAACCTATGCCCGTAATTTTATCTTCAAAAACTTTGCCTCGCATGCGCTGTTCCTTGGGAACAATATGATAACCGGGCAAAATGGTTATATTTTCAATAAAGAAATCGATTCAAAAACTATTGGTATCATCCTAAAGAAATGCGCGGAGGAAATTACGGCCTACTTCAAAAATCAAAACATAAAAATTCATATTGTTTCCTTTAAGGATTTTTATACCGATTGCGCCGCAGAACTAAAGAAGGCTGCTTTTTCTGAAATGTATGAGTTCAATACGCAACCCAATATGATTTTTGAGTTAGCCAAGGAATGGAAAACCAAAGAAGATTATGTTGCAGCGCTTTCAAAAAAATACCGCGATCAATACAAACGTGCACATAAGAAATTTGAAGGAATATAAACAAGGGAATTGTTTCTGGGCGATATCGTTTTGCTGGAGAACAGGATTTATGAATTGTATTATCACGTCGCCAAAAATGCGCCTTTCAATACTTTCTTTTTAGCCAAAAACCATTTCACCTCTTTCAAAAAGCAGTGTGGCGATAAGTTTATTTTAGTTGGTTATTTTTTGAATAATGAATTGGTAGGCTTTCATACATTGCTTCTTAACGGCGATACTTTGGAAACCTACTTTCTTGGTTATGACGAACTAGTACAAAGGGAAAAAATGCTCTACCTGAACATGCTTTACAATATGACTAAATATGGTATTGAAAATCAATTTGCCAAAATCATTTTCGGAAGAACTGCGCTGGAAATCAAAAGTTCGGTGGGTGCTGAGCCCGTTATGATGTCTGGGTTTATTTATCATAACAATAAACTAATCGACAACTACTTCGATAAAATATTCCCAAGGCTTGAGCCAAGCTTAGTGTGGCAGCAACGACATCCGTTTAAGTAGCCGACGTTTCCATTCATAGCATGTAAATCTAATTATATGCTTATAATCAGGGTATTGCGACTTTCATCTGAGCTGGTAAGATCAGGATTTCCAGTTTGGTTTCCGCACCAACATATTCCCCATCCATTTGAAAACTGACTGGTGACGCTGTTTTAATTATCGCTTTGTCTGTAGAAATAATTTCCACATCCTCAGAATTGACTGGCATATTTCCTGTAATTATTTTTCCGAAAACCAGTAAGTCAAGGTTTTTGAGGATTATCAACTCAAACATTCCGTCATCCATTTTACCATCAGGATTTATGGTAACACCGGTGCCGTATTTTTGTGAGTTGGCTATAACAATCATCCGTGCGTCACATTTTATTGATTGATTATTGACTTCTATCCTAGCCGAAAAAGGTTCATCCAATTCACTCAATGTGGTAATTACCTGCAGTGCATAGCCTACTTTACCTCTGGTGGAGCTGTCTTCATAATTTTTAACAAGTTCGGCATTAAGCCCTAAATCACTTAAATGAAGGCTTTTTTTACCATTGATCGAAATCATGTCTATTTCCATAAAATGATTATGAAAAGCCACCGAAAGATTCTCTTCTAATGTAGCAGGCAGGTTTAAATCTACCGACAATCCGTTGGAAGAACCGGCAGGAAGAATGCCAAAAATAACGTCCTGATGTTCCAGCGCATCTCCTACCATTTTTATAGTACCATCTCCACCAGCAATTAATATCCGTTCAGGCGTATGCAACTTATATAGGTTTTGGAGTGCTTCTTCATCAGCATTTCCCGAAGTTTCATACACAATTATTTCGATACCGAATTCTTCTGCAAATGCCAATGTTTTTAACAGAATTTCAGATTTATCTATGTCGCCGGAAATTGGGTTTAATACTAAAATATACTTCTTGTTCTTCGCCATAAATAGATTCCCCTAAATTATTTGTAAATTGTCAATCCAATTCAAAAGTAACCATTTAAGTGAAGCCTATTCTAAAATTATACCGCGGATATGCCAATGAGCAGGAATTAATTGTGATGGGGCATGTTTTTAAACCTACCTCAAAGGAGGATTACGATTTTCAAGAGAGGAATTTTAAGAATGCCACTTCCGTAATTAGGATGTTCCGCATCAAAACGCATTCGAATGCGGATGTTTTTTTGGAACACAACGGCGAAAAAATCCATACCAAAACTCTTAAAGATGGCTATTTTAAATTTTGCATTCCGCTAAAGGACAAATCAAACTATGGTTGGATTGATTATGCCGTAAGTATCATTTATAATGACGAAGAAATCAGGGAAACCGCAACTTACATTAGGCCTCATAAAGGAAATTTTGGGTTTATATCCGACATAGATGATACGTTTCTGGTTTCGCATACCAAAAATCCATTTAAGAAATTATATATTTTATTGTTTAGAAACGTAAATGACCGAAAGGTTTTTGATGACGTTGTTCCCCATTATAAGGCATTAAGCAGTGCTGGGAAGAAAGACTCCACCGAACAAAATGCTTTTTTCTATGTATCGAGCAGCGAGTGGAACCTTTATCGCTTCATAACACAATTTGCCGAAATTAATCAATTGCCAAAAGCAGTTTTGTTACTGAAAGACATTAAAACCAGCTTAACTGATTTATTTATCACAGGCCGTGGAAACCACAACCATAAGTTTGAAAAGATAAAGCATATTTTAGAATTTTACCCCGATTTGCAGTACACTCTTTTGGGTGATGACTCCCAACATGATCCGTATTTATATGAGAGTATCTGTAAAATTTTCCCGGTAAATGTAAAGGCCGTTTACATAAGGCAAACCGGAAATTTTAAAAAAGAAAAAACGGAAGCTGCATTGAAAAACCTGGAAAGTCTAAATGTAAAGATTTGTTATTTTAAGAAAAGCTCAGAGGCAATAGCCCACTCCAAAAGCATAGGGTTGATTTCCTAGGATATATTTTTAGCCCGGGTTGCTATGGAAATCCTTATTTTATAAAAACTATTATTTTGCCGGTTTTGCAGAACGACCAGCGGAAGTTCCTTCATAACCTCGCAAATAAAGTTTTTATGGAATAAGATTGGAATGTAAAGCCGGAATGGCTTCAAACTACATCAAATCAATTTCTCCCTGAACGACTTCCCATTCTTCCAGTAGTCGGTCCAGTTCCTTTTTCTTTTTATTGTACGCCATAAAGAAATTAGCATCTTCAATATGTTTGTCATAGTTTGATGCCAATGCTTTATCATCAGCCTGAATATCGATTTCCAGTTGTTTAATTTGGCTTTCTACTTTGCTCAAACGGTTTTGCAATGATTTGCTTTTCTTTTGATCCTCATAGGAAACTTTGGCCGTTTCTTTTGGCGCTTCTTTTTTGGCTATGTCTTTTTTCTCTACTTCGCGCATGTTTTCCATGTTACGCTGCTCGAGAAAATAATTAATGTCGCCTAAATATTCCTTAATTTTTTGGTCCTTGAATTCGTAAACGATATTGGACATTCCCTGCAGAAAATCCCTGTCGTGGGAAACCAGCAATAAGGTTCCTTCATATTTCTTTAGAGCCGCTTTCAAAACATTTTTGGATTTGATATCCAAATGGTTCGTAGGTTCATCCATCACCAAAACATTGATTGGCTGTAATAACAATTTGCACAAAGCCAAACGGTTCCTTTCTCCTCCGGAAAGTACTTTTACTTTTTTCTCAACATCGTCGCCACGAAACAAGAAAGAACCCAACATGTCCCTAACTTTAGATCGATTGGTATCTGTTGCCGCATTCGTCATAGTTTCCAATAAGGTAATTTCACCGTCTAAATACTCTGCCTGGTTTTGGGCAAAATAACCCAGTTGCACATTGTGACCTAATTTTATTGAACCCTGAAATTTAAACTCGTTTACGATGGCTTTCATAAAGGTCGATTTTCCTTGGCCATTCTGACCAACAAAGGCAATCTTACTTCCGCGTTCCACCAAAAGTGAAATGTCCTTTAAAATTACTTTATCGCCATAGGCTTTGGTTACATGTTCGGCTTCAATAACAACACGTCCCGGAGTTTGCGAGACAGGAAAGGAAATATTCATTACGGACGTATCATCCTCATCTACTTCAATGCGTTCTACCTTATCCAACTTCTTGATAAGCGATTGTGCCATCGACGCTTTTGAAGCTTTCGCCCGGAATTTTTCGATTAACTTCTCTGTTTCCTCTATTTTCTTGGCTTGGTTTTTTTGCGTAGCCAATTGCTTTTCGCGGATTTCTTCGCGTAACACTAAATATTGCGAATAAGGTTTGTTGTAATCATAGGCTTTGCCTAAAGAAATTTCAATAGTTCGATTAGTTACATTATCCAAAAACATCTTATCGTGCGAAACAATTACGACTACACCCGGAAAGTTTCGAAGAAATCCTTCCAGCCAGATAATACTCTCAATATCCAAGTGATTTGTTGGCTCATCCAGCAATAAGATGTCATTCGACTGCAATAACAATTTAGCCAACTCAATACGCATTCTCCAGCCACCCGAAAAAGTATCTGTCTGATTATTGAAATCCTCTCTTTTAAAGCCTAGTCCTAATAATATTTTCTCTGTATCACCCACATAGTTGTAGCCGCCTAATAATTCGAAACGATGTGTGTAATCGGATAAATCTTCTATAATTTGGTTATAAGCCTCGCTTTCGTAATCGGTTCTTGAAATCAACTGGTGGTTAATTTTTTCAAGCTTTTTCTCTACGGCTTTTATTTCTGTAAATGCTTCATAGGCTTCTTCAAGGACTGTTCTTCCGTGATCAAAATCAATATCCTGACGAAGGAAACCCATTTTTACTTCCTTCTCTGTTGCAATTTGGCCTGAATCAGGTTTGAAATCGCCGGCAAGGATTTTTAGCATGGTAGATTTCCCGGCACCGTTTTTCCCAACCAATCCTACCCTGTCGCCAGAGCCTAATCGAAAAGTTACCTCTTCGAAAAGATAAGTGCCGCCAAATGAAACCGATAAGTTATGAATATTTAACATAGAGAAAAAGAATAGCGAATTAGTATTGATACCTGCCTTTGGATTTACCTTTGTAGAACCGAAAACGGAATGAAATTAAAAATTTTTGCAAATGTTAAAAAAAGGATCCAAATTAAATAGCATTTTAACAGGAACTTGTCCAAGATGCCAGGAAGAAAGAATGTATGTTGACAGAAATCCGTATAACCTGAGCAAAATTTACGAAATGCACGAACATTGCAGCCATTGTGGTTTGCATTATCAGCTTGAGCCTTCCTTTTTTTATGGAGCTATGTATGTCAGCTATGGCTTAACCGTAGCTATTGGTGTTGCCGCTTTTATTATTTCAAAAGTATTCATCGGATTAGAGTTGACACAGTCTTTTATCGCGATTATTGTCGCACTGATAGTTACTATGCCCGTAACCGCTCGTCTCGCGCGAAACATCTACATCAATATGTTTGTCAGTTTTGATAAAGAAGCTGCTAAGAAATAGCATATCTTTTTATATCGATACTTTTATCCAACGGTTTCCCATTTTCGATAAGATCGTATAAGTTCTCAGCCAATGTTGGCGCGAGCATTACACCACGGGTACCAAGGCCATTTAAAATATGAATATTGCCATGTTTTGGATGTGTGCCAAGTAGTGGCCTTCTGTCCTTAACCGTTGGCCTTACTCCGGCAAAATGTTCAACAATTTCGAAATCACAGGTCAGGATTTCTTTTATTCTATCAATAAGTTCCTGCCTCCCTTCTTCTGTTGGCGAATTTGTTTTGTCTTCCCAATTATAGGTTGCACCTACTTTATAAAGATTATCGCCCAAAGGCAAAATAAAAACGCTGGTATTTATAATTACGTCTAAGTCTAAATCAGTCGCCCTAATGATAAATAGTTCCCCTTTAGTTCCGTCAAGTGGTAGATAATTAAAAAACGGATTAGAATGCATTCCGAATCCTTCTGCGAAGACAATTTGTTTGGCTTTTACGCTTTCATATTCGATATGGTCATCATATGTTTTCATCTTTGCATAATCAAAAGTTTCCGGAGCAAACAAATCTAAGCTTCTTAAATGGTTTTGATAATGAGTAAGCAAAGCGATTGTATCTACATAACCAGTTTGCAAGACTTCACCATAACCAAACGGCGAGTCAATACCATTATACTTTTTATGAACTATGGCAGTAGAAAGAAACGGTGCTAAATTTGGTTTGTCCGAAGCAGCGAACCAATTATTCTGTTCTTCTACTGAGAAGAACTTTCGGTAAATAGGAATCTTGAAATCGAATTGCGCTGCAAGTTTTTTTTCAATGCCTGCATAAAAACTGGCTGCCAGCTCGAGCTGTTGATTTGCATTCCACACTTGACTAAATCTTTTTAATATTACAGGATTATATAGTCCACCTGCTATACTACTGGAACTTTGTGATTTATTGTCAAAAACTATAAAAGATTTATTATGCTGTAAAAGCGTTTCTGCAAAAGCAATGCCCGCTAATCCTGAACCAACAATAATATAATCTTTCCTCATTTTTTACAGCTAAAAAAAACTCCCACCATAAAGATGAGAGTTTTATATTGTATTATGAAATGTTTCTTAGTAATTCCA
>JAZKCP010000117.1:0-632 GCA_040388035.1 Bacteroidota bacterium
TAGACATCTCTGTCTAAAACGGCTGTCAATTCAATATGTCTATGAACGTTTCTTCGTATTTCTTTTTGCCTCTCCTTCGATTAGCGGGTGCAAAAGTAATTATTCTTTTCTAACCAACAAGCAATTTTAAAATTATTTTTGAATTTATTTTAAATTCCTCGTTTTTCCAGTTTTTTAATAGAACTTATCCATCTTGCGGGGTGCAAATATAAAAACTAAATCACCCTTTTTCCAAATAAAAAATATCCTTTTTTTATTCTCTTTTTTAAGACGCTGATTTATCGGCTTTTGGAGACGAACTTTAACAAACCCATAACTTTTTAGCCCCGATTGGAGCGGCATCCTTTTATCCTGAACTTGTTTCAGGATCCTGAAACAAGTTCAGGATAAAAGATATAGCGGAAAGCGGGAAACAGCTCCTAACTATTGGAAACGAATGGATTTGGACGGGGTTATTTTTGTAATGATATAGGACGGGATAAGTAAAACCAACAGGCAGATTGCTACAGTTCCGATGTTGAGCAGCAAAATGTAGAACAAATTAATATCAACCGGAGCTACATTGACATAGTAACTTTCGGGGTTGAGTTTGATGATGCCAAACTGTTTTTGAAGAAGTAAAAGTCCAATTC
>JAZKCP010000117.1:642-5433 GCA_040388035.1 Bacteroidota bacterium
ATGATGTTTCCCCAAAGCAACCCCCGACCGATTAAGTAGGCGGCGTTATAAAGAAACACTTTTCGTATAGACCAATTGTTAGCGCCGAGTGACTTTAGGATGCCAATCATTTGCGTTCTTTCGAGAATTAAAACCAAAAGAGCGACCACCATATTGATAGTAGAAACTGCAATCATAACGATTAGAATAACGATAATATTAAAGTCGAAAAGCTTTAGCCATTCGAAGATATAATAGAATTTCTCGACAATAGTCTGCGAATCGAGTGTTGATGATGTTTCCTCATAAACTTGTTGACCTCTACTTTCTATTTGAGTGAAATCGTCGACAAAGACTTCAAAAGAACCAATCTCATTTGATTTCCACTTATTTATTCTTTGAACGTGTCGAATATCGCCAATCACATAACTAGCGTCGAATTCCTGGAAACCGGAATTGTAGATGCCAACAATTTTGAAATTACGAAGATTGTAGCCTTCACTGTTTTCTTTCATGAAATAAGTCACGAATTTTTCGCCGAGTTTTAGTCCCAATCGATTACACAAATACTGAGAAATAAGGACTTCTTCGTTTAAAGTCGACTTAAAATTAGGCAAACGTCCTTCAATCAGATATTCTTTTAGGTTGTCTGTTTGGTAATCTTTGCCGACACCTTTGAAGATTATGCCTTCGAAAGCCGATTCGGTTCTGATGATTCCCGCTTTGCTGGCAACAGCCTGAACATGCGTTATTCCTTCAACATTTTTAAACTTTGGATAAAAGCCTTGATGAATGGAAATTGGCGTTGTACTGACATCCGAATTGTTGTCGTTGTAGCCTGAAATAATTATATGTCCGTTGAAAGCAGAAACTTTCTGGCGTATTTTTTGCTGTAAGCCCATTCCGGTTGCAATGGAAACAATCATCATAATCATTCCGAGTGCAATGGCGGTGATAGCAATTTTTATTATTGGCGCAGAAATACTACTTTTATGGTCTTTAGCAGTAATAAGTCGTTTCGCTATAAAATATTCTAATTTCAATGGTATGATTTCAAATTTGGTGTTCAAAAATACAGTTTTATTCTCGCTTTTACTAATGGTTTCTTGCGGTAATTCAGGGAAGACTATCGAGAATAAAGAAAAGATTACAGAAATTACTTCTGAAAAACAGCATCAAGGAATTCAAACCGGTGCTGAGAATTATGCTGCTTATTTGCCTTTGTTAAAAGGCAAGAAAGTCGGAATTGTTACCAATCAAACTGGTGTACTAAGCTACTATTCTCCTGAAACCACACAGGTAAATCTAAATATTGTAGATTTTTTAATCTCAAAAAAAATCAACCTCCAAAAAATATTCGCTCCCGAACATGGTTTCCGTGGCACTGCTGATGCGGGTGAGCATGTTGTTGATGGAAAAGATGCCAAAACCGGATTGCCAATAATTTCTCTTTATGGCGATAACAAAAAACCAAAAACCGAACAACTAGCCGGTCTGAACGTTTTGGTTTTTGATTTGCAGGATGTTGGCGCACGATTTTACACTTATATTTCTTCATTGCATTATATTATGGAAGCCTGTGCCGAAAATAATATTCAATTAATCATTTTCGACAGGCCAAATCCGAATGGCGGAATTGTTGACGGCCCAATTTTAGAAAAAGAGTTTGCGAGTTTTGTTGGAATGCATCAAATCCCGACACTTCACGGAATGACGATTGGCGAATATGGCAAAATGATTAATGGTGAAAAATGGCTAAAACAAGGAATTCAATGTAAACTGACGGTAATTCCGTGCCTGAATTACAAGCGTGATATGTTTTATAGTTTGCCTATAAAGCCTTCACCAAACCTGCCGAATGATCAGTCCATAAACTTATACGCGAGCTTGTGCTTGTTTGAAGGAACGAATGTGAGTGTTGGCCGTGGTACCGAAAAGCAATTTCAGATTTATGGTTCGCCGTTTCTTCCAAAAAGCGGTTTTAGTTTTACCCCGATTCCGAATTTTGGATCAAAGGAACCACCTTATAAAAATCAACTTTGTTACGGTGAAGATTTGAGTAAGGCACCTAAGGTGAACAAACTTGAGTTAAAATGGCTGCTCAAAGCCTATAATGAAACTGCCGATAAATCGAAATTCTTTATTCCGTTCTTTACCAAATTGGCCGGAACCAAAAAACTACAACAGCAAATAGAAGCTGGCACGACGGAAGCAGAGATTCGGAAATCCTGGGAAAAAGGATTGAAAGACTTTAAGGAAATGCGCGAAAAATATTTGATTTATTGATAATTTAAACCAAAAACATGATTAATGTAATTGTATCCTATCAGGTGAAACCGGAGTTTGTTGTAGAAAACAAACAAAACATCCAAAAATTCCTGAACGATTTTGAAAATTTAGACAGTACAAAATTTATCTACACTGTTTATTTAAAGGATGACGGAGTAACTTTTACCCATGCTTCAAATTATGCCGATGAAAAAATACAGCAGCTCGTGTTGAACATTCCGTCTTTTTTAGAATTCCAAAAGAAACGTGATGAAAGCGGATTAAACAATTCGCACAAAGTGGAGCTTTTACAATATATTGGTTCTTCGAAGGAAATTTTATAGGGAAGAATACTAGTCCCTATTTAAATTGATCATTGGTGTAGCATTTCCTAAGTTGGTCGTTGGCAGTTTGCCATCCCATTTGCTCGCCTTTATATATTCAACATACAGCGCGGTAAGTTCCCTTTGCTTAAGTTTTAATGCTGCTGCTTCTGAACTTGCCGCAATCACTACCGTTGCACTATCACCTTTAGCGAGTGCTATTTTTCGTTGGGCATCAGCAGTTGCCGCTTTTGCCTGTGATTCAGAAGTGATGGCATCCTGAACCGCTTTTGCTTTCGCTTTTATAGACTCTACAATACTTGCAGGAGGCTGAATATTGGTCCGCAATTGCGATATGGTGAACCATTTTCCAACTCTTTTGTTCGCCTCTACAACAATCGCTGCTTCGAAACCGCTTCTATTATTGAATATATCATCAATTACCCACTTGTTTGCTACATCACTGACAGCTCCTAATATTGCGATTTCCAGCCAGCCTTGTTCAACAGCTTCAAGGCCACCAGTTCTATAGGATGTTCTTAAATTTGTAAACATATCCGCGCTGGTCGACCTTTTGACAGAATGATTGAAACTTGGAGAAATGTCGCAAGGAAAGCCTCCTTTTGCTATTACGGCTTGCTTTTCATATCGGATAGTTCTTTGGTCTAACGGAATCTGATGAATTTCTTCTGTCCAGGTATTATATATTTTCCATCCGGAAACCTCCTTAATTGTTGATGCTCCTCTTGAGTCTCCTACCAAATCTACAAGTAAACCTTGATAACCGGCTTCAATTTTCTTCATTTCGTAAGGCTGCAGGATTATAAAAAGCAACGCTAAAACAGCCACTAGGATTGGTTTATAAACTACCTTTTGAAAATGCCCATCAGCATCTCGTTCGATAAAGTTAAATTTTTTTTGTGCCCACATAGCACCAAATGCAAGTAGAAATAGTACGGTAAGTATTATTGTAATCATTTTTAAAATGGGTTAGGTTGTAAGCAAATATATGCAAATTGCTTTTATTATAGCGGCAGTTTTTTCTTCATTTCTTCCACAATATTATAAGCCGCAGGGCAAATAGCAACATTTTTTAATGTCAGATCAGAAATCTGCTGAAACTTCTTTCTGTCGGTGTGTGGAAATTCGCGACAGGCTTTTGGCCGCACATCATAAATCATACAGTAGTTTTCATTATCCAAAAACGTACAAGGAACACTTTGCAGCACGTAATCCTTGTCTTCATCAATCCGAAGATATTGATCGATGAATTGCTGTGGTTTTTGTTTCAGATGCTTTGAAATCCGTTCGATATCTGCCAAGGTGAAAAGTGGTCCGGTTGTTTTACAGCAGTTAGCGCAGTTTAAACAATTGGTTCGCTGGAACTCGGCATCGTGCAAATCCTGCATCACATAATCCAAGTTTTTGGGTACTTTCTTTTTGAGCTTATCAAAATACTTTTTGTTTTCGATATGCTTATCTTTGGCTAATTTTTGGATTTCGTTTAAGGATGGCTTCAAACTCATGCTGCAAAATTACGTAAAACAGACAACCAAAATACCGAATAATAAAATAAACATGAAGGACCTTTTCGGCAAAGCGATACTTGATTTTCAAACAAATAATTCACCCGAGGATTTGGTTACCGAAACCAACATTTCGGAAGCGGATGAAATGAATGTGGAATATCTTTTCAGGAATTTCAATGAAATGCCGAAACTGGAAAAGCGAGCATTACAACTCGCCAAAGGAAAAGTTTTAGATGTTGGCTGCGGCGCCGGAAGCCATAGTTTGCATTTGGCGGAAAAAGGTTTTGATGTAACTTCAATAGACATTTCGCATAATGCTATTAAAGCCTGTCAACTTCGCGGCTTGAAAGATGCCCGAGTACATAATATTTTGGAGTTGGAAAATGAAAAGTTTGATACGATTCTATTATTAATGAACGGCACCGGAATTTTCGGAACGCTTTCGGAAACTTCAAAATACCTGCTAAAATTAAAATCACTTTTAAGTCCAAATGGCCAAATCCTGATTGACAGTTCAGACATCATTTATATGTTTGATCAAGAGGAAGACGGCAGTTATTTGATTGCCGCAGACGGATATTATGGTGAACTAACTTTTACCATTTCGTATAAAAACGAAACTGAAGAAACGTTTCCATGGCTTTATATGGATTATAACACTTTGCAAAACGCCGCTCATGCCAATGGCTTGC
>JAZKCP010000118.1:0-4108 GCA_040388035.1 Bacteroidota bacterium
CGGAATTGTATCCAAATAATGAATTGCCAAATATTCCAAAAAGACCATCAAATAGTAACATGTATACCGGCACAAAATATTTTGCTTTAACCGGAACCGGGATAAACATGATTCCCAATTCGGCATTTGGAAACATAAAGGCGAAAGCAATCAGTAATCCATAAACTGCGCCTGAAGCACCTACACAAATGGATTTATAATTTTGAATAGCAGTTGTCAAAATATTAAATTGCTCTTGATTAAATTGTGCATTTTCTAAAATGGTTTTGACCTTGCTTGCTGTCATTTGCCCGTCTTCGTTAAAAACGCTACTATAGTCTGCGTTCATAAGAATTTGAAGGTCGGTTTTCGATAAATTCAAGCTTGAAAGTTGTTCAAAAACATATTGAATTTGAAGGTAATTAACTGCCGTATAAATAAAAGCCGCACCCAATCCACAGGAAATGTAAAAGAATAAAAACTTTTTACCTCCCCAAAAATTTTCCAACGTACTACCAAAGGAATACAACGCAAACATATTTAAAAAGATATGCATAAAGTTTCCGTGCATGAACATATGCGTTAATGGTTGCCAAAATCTGAATAATGGATTTTCAAAATAGTGTAACGCAAAGTTGGTTTCTGCTACTGGTACAAGTTGGGTTCCTATAAAAAAAATAATATTTATTATCAAAAGTTGCTTAACAACTGGTGTGATATTCATCATAAGCTGAATTTTTTATCTAAATCTTCCACACTCATCGTGATGAATGTCGGTTTTTGAAATGGCGACACATTTGGCTCTTTACAGGCAAAAAGATTGTGCACTAGATTTTCCTGTTCTTTTTCGGTTAAATAGGTTCCCGTTTTAACTGCCAGGCTTTTCGCCATCGATTTGGCAATGGTATCATTTTGACAGAAACTGCTCTCCGGAATTCCATCCTGCAGATCACCCAACAACTCTTCCAATACAATAGATATTTCACTTTCAGTCACATTAATCGGCAAGCCGGAAATTACGATATTGTCTTCGTTAATGGTTTCAAATAAGAAGCCTGTATTTTGCAAAGACGATTTCAATTCCACTATCAATTTAATCTCGGCAGTTGAATAATACAACTGCAATGGAAATAGCAACTGCTGACTCGAAGCTTGGTGCACTGTCATGCTTGTTAAAAATTCTTCATACAAAATACGTTCGTGCGCCCGTTTTTGATTTATAATAACCATGCCTGACTTTATTGGGCTAACAATATATTTTTTAAGGATTTGATAGCTTCGCTTAACTTCCTGTTCGATTTCATTTTCTTCAAATAACGAAGAAGTAACCGCATCATTCTCAAATGTCATTTCGGCAATGTCATGGCTGGCCTGCTTTAAGCCTACATAAAGGCTTTCCCAACTTGGCTGTGCTTCCGGTTTTTTATAATTGGAAGACGATGCAAAAGATTTATTTGGCTTTTCATCCGAAAAAGGATTGTATTGCCTGTCAACCTGAATCGTTGGGTATTCGGCTTCCTTATTTTGATATTGATATGGCGTATCCAAGTTTGGATCTCTGTCGAAATCCAATACTGGCGCCACATTAAATTGTCCTAGGCTATGCTTAATTGACGAACGCAAAATAGCATACAAAGCGTGTTCATCATCAAACTTAATTTCAGTTTTAGTTGGATGAATATTGATATCAATTGTGTGTGGCGGAACATCCAAATATAAAAAATAACTTGGCTGGCAACCGTCTTTCAACAAGCCTTCATAGGCTGCCATTACTGCGTGATGCAGGTAACCGCTTTTGATAAATCGGTTATTGACAAAAAAGAATTGTTCGCCTCTGTTTTTCTTTGCAAATTCTGGCTTTCCGATAAATCCATGAAGGTTTACGATTTCGGTTTCCTCTTTTACAGGAACTAATTTTTCATTGGTTTTACCCGAAAAAATATTGACAATGCGCTGTCTGAAATTTGAAACTGGAAGGTTGAACATTTCACTTCCGTTGTGATACATCGTAAAATGTACATTCGGATGCGCTAATGCCACACGCTGAAACTCGTCAACAATGTAGCGCTGCTCAACTGTTTCTGACTTTAAGAAATTGCGTCGGGCGGGAATATTGTAAAATAAATTCTTGACCGAAAATGAAGTGCCTTTTGGCAAAACAGCGGGTTCTTGCGAAACAAACTTACTGCCTTCAATAATAATGTTCGTTCCCAATTCTTCCTGCTCAGGCTTGGTCTTCATTTCCACGTGGGCAATTGCTGCAATAGAAGCTAATGCCTCTCCGCGGAAACCTTTTGTATGCAACGAAAACAAATCTTCCGCATGACGGATTTTTGATGTTGCGTGGCGCTCAAAACACAAACGCGAATCGGTAATACTCATTCCGAGTCCGTTATCAATAACCTGAATTAGTGATTTTCCTGCATCTTTAATGATAAGTTTTACGTCGGTAGCTTTGGCATCAACGGCATTTTCCATTAATTCTTTAACCACTGAAGCGGGTCTTTGCACTACTTCACCGGCGGCAATTTGGTTGGCAACATGATCGGGAAGTAATTGAATTATGCTTGACATTCTTTAGTATTCAGTGTTCGGAAATAAGTGTTCAGTATTGGTTTACCAAAGCAAGCAAATTTAATGAAAAAGTATTGTGATTTATAGTTAATAATTGACTAAAAATAAAAAACCTATCCACAGTGGAATAGGCTCTTATTTTTATTTAAAATTAGAAATTTAATTCTCTGATTAATCCATTGTCTGTCTCCTCAACTCAGCCATTTTAATCGCGGCAATTGCAGCTTCGATTCCTTTATTTCCGTGAACGCCGCCACTTCTGTCGATGGATTGTTGCTCATTATTATCTGTCAATAAACAAAAAATAACAGGAACGTCAGTTTGTACGTTCAAATCTTTGATTCCTTGTGTCACGCCTTCGCAAACAAATTCGAAATGCATGGTTTCGCCTTTTATAACACAGCCAATGGTAATCACAACATCAACTTCCTGCGTTACAATCATTCGTTGTGCACCATAAACAAGCTCGAAACTTCCCGGAACATTCCACCGAATAATGTTTTCCTGTTTGGCACCACAATCTAATAAGGCTGCTTCTGCTCCGGCATATAATCCGTTTGTGATATGGTCATTCCATTCTGAAACAACAATCCCAAACCGAAAGTCTTTCGCGCTTGGAAGTGTTTTTTTATCATAGTTGGATAAATTTTTATTTGCAGTTGCCATAGTTTTTATTGTTAAAAATAAAAAAGGATTAAAGATACGATCCTTAATCCTTTAATAAATAATATTTTCTTGATTTATTGTGCTAAACCGATCAAAGCATCAATAGTTTGCCCTTCAGGAGCTGTATCGTAATTGTCTTTGATATCGGTGAAATACTTTAATGCATCAGCTTTATTCCCTAAAACCAAGGCAGTTTTACCCGCTTTCAATAGATATCTTGGTCTTGTTAATTCATTTTTGCTTGCATCAGCAGCTTTGATATAATATTCTAAAGCTTCTTTTTGCTTGTTTTGTTGTGCGTATGCGTCACCAATTGCTCCAATTGCGATAGTGCTCAACATAATATCGTCTGATTTGAATTTCTCTAAACTGGAAATCGCTTCAGCATACTTTTTAGTATTCAAATAAGAAATTCCGGCGTAGTAATTAGCTAAGTTCCCCGCATCTGTCCCAGAATATTCGTCAGCAATTTTAACTACTCCAAATTTTCCTTCTGAACCTTTCAAAACTAAATTATATAATGAATCAGATTTTGTCCCGCTTGCATCAACCGCTTTTTGGAAGTTCTGTTGTGCCACAAATAATTCGTTTGCTGCTTCTTCCTGACCTGGCTCAGCGATGAATTTCTGATATAACAAATAGGAAACTGTAGCTAAAGCAACAACAGTAAGAAATCCTAATATATATTTTTGATTTTTCGCTACAAAATCTTCCGCTTTTGAAGCTGATTGATCTAAGGTATCAAATGCTTTTGCTGTCGCGCTGTCTTTTGTATCAACGTTTGCATCTTCAATATAGTTATTGTCTACTTTTTCAGCTTTTGGTTTTGGTTCTTTATATCCTCTTTTGTTAAAAGTTGCCATCTATTTTTAATTTAGTGTGCGCAAAA
>JAZKCP010000119.1:0-664 GCA_040388035.1 Bacteroidota bacterium
ACTCCGGACAGATTAGAGATTAAAAAATTTAATCCAATCTTAAAGAGAATGACTGTTCATAAAGAAATTAAATAATAAATATCCTTAGGGATTTTAAAGATATAAATCATGGCAAAGAAAACCGTTGCAACATTACAGACAGCTTCTAAAAGATTATCAAAAGCTATCAAAATGGTAAAATCTCCAAAAACAGGAGCTTATACTTTTGTTGAAAGCATAATGACACCAGAAGAAGTGGATAGTTTCTTAGCAAAGAAATAATTCCAATAAAATTTTATATCAAAGCTACTTTCATTCGGAAGTAGCTTTTTTATTTTTATATTTACGCAAAATTTTTCCCTAAAACAATGAGTTTTTTCAAAAGAATATTTTCCTCCGAAAAAAAGGAAACCTTAGATAAAGGGTTAGAACAAACCAAAACCACTTTTTTTTCCAAACTAACCAAAGCCGTTGCCGGAAAGTCAAAAGTTGATGACGAAGTCCTCGATAACCTTGAGGAGGTTTTAGTTTCATCTGATGTTGGTGTAAATACAACCCTGAAAATCATAAAGCGAATAGAAGAACGTGTTTCCAATGATAAGTACATGGGAACCGATGAACTGAATAAAATTCTTCGTGAGGAAATCGCCGGACTTTTATCAGAAACCAAATCTGGAGAAGAATC
>JAZKCP010000119.1:674-10575 GCA_040388035.1 Bacteroidota bacterium
AGAATCAGAGTTTACAATTCCGGCCAATAAAAAACCTTATGTAATTATGGTTGTTGGTGTTAATGGTGTTGGAAAAACCACAACTATTGGGAAGCTGGCTTACCAATTCAAAAAAGCAGGTTACAATGTTGTTCTTGGTGCTGCCGATACTTTTCGTGCCGCGGCAATTGACCAATTACAGATTTGGGCAGATAGAGTAGGCGTGCCAATTGTAAAACAGCAAATGGGAAGCGATCCGGCTTCGGTAGCATTTGATACTTTACAAAGTGCGGTTACCCAAAATGCTGATGTTGTGATTATAGATACTGCCGGGCGTTTGCACAATAAAGTCAATTTGATGAATGAATTAACCAAAGTAAAACGAGTAATGCAAAAAGTACTCGAAGATGCGCCACACGATGTCTTATTGGTTCTGGATGGCTCAACCGGACAAAATGCTTTTGAACAGGCTACTCAGTTTACGGCTGCGACCGAAGTTTCATGCCTTGCAGTTACCAAACTTGACGGAACAGCCAAAGGTGGCGTTGTTATTGGAATTTCAGACCAGTTTCAGATTCCGGTAAAATATATTGGGGTAGGCGAAGGTATTGAAGATTTGCAGGTTTTTAATAAATTTGAATTTGTAGATTCGTTTTTTAAATAGAAGTTATGAGTAAAGTTTTTTCTTTTTTTAGGGATTCATCGGGATTAAAATTAATAGCTATCAGTATAGCGATAGCAGTACTAAGCTATTTTATCGAAAAGCCAATGCCGAGTATTTTCCTTGGGTTGCGATTATTTGCTTTTATATTATTTGTTTACGCCGTTATCAGGTATTTCAACAGAAGGTAATTTTACTGATACAAAGCACTAATTTTTGTCCAAAGCATTTCGTCAAAATCCGATAATGCTAAGTTTTCTGCGTCAGCGGCATCTCCCATCCTGATGACTACCATTTTCTTACTCGGGATAACATAAATTTTTTGGTCATTTTTGCCCAACGCCATAAACATATCATCCGGCGCTGTTGGAATTATGCTTCCATTTAGCTGCAACTGGCTTTGCGGTAAATGATAACTTGCTTTTCCATTCAGCCACCATAAATAACCATACGCAAGATTTATATTTTGCGAAGTAGTTGTTGCCTGATTAAAATAGGTTTCGTTTATAATTTGGGCTCCATTCCAATTTCCTTTGTTCAATGCCATTAGTCCAAAACGAGCCATGTTCCTTGTTGTACTCCAATAAACACTCAAACCTTCACCTGAGTTTATCCAGGCACCGCCGGTCATCCCTAATTTATCCCTTAGCTTTGTGTTGAAATAATTTGTCCAGGTTTGTCCGCTGGCTTGTGCCACTACATCCTGCAATTTGACATATACATTATGGTAAGCCCAACGCGTTCCGGCATCGGCTACATATTGTAAGTTTGCTGGGTCAACATTATCTCCCAAATCGTCATTCAATCCGGAGTTCATCGATAATAGATTTTTGCAGGTAATCAGATTTTCTTTCGCCAGCGGCGCACTTGTCCATCCAGTTCCTAAATAATCTGAAACTTTGTTATTTATATCCAACAAACCTTCCTGATCTGCAATTCCGGTTACTGATGAAGTCAAAGTTTTCCCGGCACTTGCCCAATACCAAGGCGTTGTAGCGGTATGTCCATTGAAATAATTTTCCATTACAATTCTTCCGTTTACCAAAATGATAAATGACCTGGTATGTTTCAATTCCAAATAATCCAATAAAGGTTGAACCGCACTTTGATTCCAACTTAAATCTGCAACAGATTTGGTTGTCCAGGTTGTACTTCCGTCGTTTGGCGGGAAATACATTGTTTCTTCTGACGAGTCAGAATTGCAAGCTGAAAGGAAAAGTAAGAAGATAGAAAGAAGGTATATTTTTTTCATTTTGGCAAAGTTTGTCTTTGGACTTTAAAGATATAAAATAGTTTAATGTTTAAAATATTAATTTCTTTCTGATGACTTTATAAATTTTAAAATTAAATTTGTCATTCATCAATCCGAATTTAATCCATGAAAAAAATAGGTTTATTGCTTTTTGCCTTACTGCTAGTTTCGTGTCATTCTAGTGTAAAGAAAGAAGATATTGCTAAGCTAAATGGTTATTGGGAAATCAAGCATGTTAAATTCTCAACCGGTAAAACCAAAGATTATAAAGTCAATGAAACTATAGATTATTTTGAATTAAAAAATAATCAGGGCTTTCGCCAAAAGGTAATGCCACAATTTGATGGAAAATTTCAAACGAACGGTATCAAAGAAAATATTAAAGTGACAGAAAACGGCAATGCTTTTTTCATCGAATATAATACAAAATTTGGCAAATGGAAAGAGGAAATAATTAGTATTCAGGATTCGGTTTTAGTTTTGAAAAATGCTGAAAAAATAGAATATACCTATAAAAAATTTAAACCATTTTCATTAAAATAATACTGAACTAATTCAGCATAAATGGCAAGACGAGTAAGCAACGAAGGCTCTATTGGAGATGTTTTAAAAGAGTTTATCGAAAAAAATAAACTCCAGGCCGGCATGGATAAAATTGATGTGGAAGAAGCATGGAAATCGCTTATGGGAAATGGTGTTAACAGCTATACTAAAGAAGTGGTTTTAAAAGGCACGACCCTTTATGTTTCGTTGACCTCGGCAGTACTACGGGAAGAATTGGGTTATGGAAAACAAAAGATTATAAAAATGATAAACGAAGAACTTCGAAAAGAAGTAATCAAAGATGTAATCTTTCGTTAAGTATTGATTTCTAAATCTTTAATATAATCTTCGTGCTCAAAATAAAAATATTCAAACTGCGTCATTTTATCGCTGAAAAATTTGAAAATCTCTCCCCACGTATTTTTATTATTTAAGCTTACATCAAGTTTTTCCACCCAAATCCGACTGATAACCTTACCGTTTTCCAGATAAAAATTCCGCTCAAAAATAGCTTCAGGAAGATACTCTTCCAGCAAAATTGACTTTAAGGATTCGATCTTTTCAAAATAAATTTTACGCTTTTCTTCTTCTTTGGGCTCAATATCCAGCATCACTTGCGCCTTTTTGTTATCAATGTAAAATTTGAATGTAACATCCTTTATTTTGGTATCATACAACACCCATTTCCTTGGATAAACTGCAGCGAATGCAGTCCAGAAATCTTTTTTTATGGCCAATGCTTCCTTTTTGCTGAACATTTTAGTTTGGTAAAATTTGAATGCGTTGTTTTTTTGCGGTAAATTTATATTTTAATCTTTATAGTATGCACTTTAATGAGTTCTTAAAATATACGCCAAAAATACTAAATGTTGAGCTTCCTGCAACGCATGCCCATGCGAAAATGGTTCCGCCCAATAGGGAAGACCTTATTCGAAATACCGACTTTACGAAAATAACCCCAAAGAAAGCTGCTGTAATGATGCTTTTTTATCCAAAGAAATTCCAAACTCATTTGGCATTAATCCTTCGAAGTTCCTATGACGGCGTCCATTCTTCACAAATTGCATTTCCAGGTGGTAAAGTTGAATTGGAAGATTTTGACCTGAAGGACACAGCACTTAGGGAAACCCATGAAGAAATTGGGGTTCATCCTAATTCGATTAATGTAATTCGTGCCCTTACCGAAGTTTATATCCCACCAAGTAATTATATGGTTTATCCTTTTTTTGGCTATAGCCATGATGAATTGGAGTTTATATTGCAGGATGATGAAGTAGCCGGAATAGTTGAATTTCCATTGGTTGATTTTTTAGATGATAAGATTCTAAAGACATCGACAATCAAAACTTCGTATGCTGAAAGTATTGATGTTCCGGGCTTTCAGGTCAATGAACATTTCATTTGGGGCGCGACTGCCATGATGCTGAGTGAACTAAAAGAAACATTAAAATTGGTTTTATAAAGTATTGTTTTTGTAGATTTGCCATCCTAAATATAAATTGAATTATGGGTTTATTTAAAAGAAATCCTTTTGGTCATATACTTTTTATCAAAAAATGGTTAATCCGGATTTTTGGAGCAATCACCCACAGAAGATACCGCGGTTTTAACGAATTACAAATCGAAGGTTCCGAGATTATAAAAACCTTACCCGATAAAAATGTACTTTTTATTTCCAATCACCAAACCTATTTTGCCGATGTTGTAGCGATGTTCCATGTTTTTAATGCCAGCCTTTCGGGAAGAAGAGACAATATCAAAAACGTGGGTTATTTGTGGCAGCCAAAAATGAACATTTATTATGTTGCTGCGAGCGAAACCATGAAATCTGGTTTGTTGCCACGTATTTTGTCCTATGTTGGTTCCATTTCTGTAGAAAGAACCTGGCGTGCCGGTGGAAAAGACGTAACCGAAAAACGCGAAGTAAATCCGAATGATACTGAAAATATCAGAATCGCACTCGAAGACGGTTGGGTGATTACTTTTCCGCAGGGCACAACCAAATCCTTTAAACCCGTCCGAAAAGGAACGGCACATATTATCAAACAATACAAACCAATTGTAGTCCCGATTGTGATTGACGGTTTCCGTCGTTCGTTTGACAAAAAAGGGTTACGGATGAAAAAGAAAAATATTCTGCAATCATTCATCATCAAAGAGCCATTGATAATAGATTATGAAAATGAAAGCATAGAGCAGATTGTAGAAAAAATTGAATATGCCATCGAGCAGCATCCTTCATTTTTAAAAGTAATTCCTGCCGAAGAAATTGAAGAACAGGAGCGCCTGAACAAACTGAGAGAATGGAATGTAGATAAAAAAGAAGTCCCGTCCTAAAAGCGGGATTTTCTTTTTGAATTAAATTTTGTATTCGTTTCTAAGGATAAAACTTGCTGTAACTTACTACAAATTTATTTTTCAAAAACATTTGCCTTTAGTATGTTTTGTTTACATTTGCTTCCTAGCAAATTTAAATATTATGAAAAAAATCCTTATTTTTTCCCTAATTTCCGTTCTCTTTATAAGTTGTGGAAGTGATAGCGAAACTGGCGGTGAAATAATTGTAGACCCTATTTTTATCGTACAAACAAAATCAGTAGGAAGTATTGGCCACGAATCCGCGAATGTCTTTGGAGCTATTAGCCCATCATTTATTTCAGGAACCGTTTACGGAATAGCTTATGGTTTAACGCCAAGTCCAACTATTGATGGAAATTCTACGATAGGAGCAAATATTAATCCGGCTACAGGAGGCTTTTCATCTCAACTAACATCGCTGTGGCATAATACAACTTATTATGCAAGAGCTTATGGAACAAACGCTGAGGGAACATTTTATGGAGATCAACTTGTTTTTTCTACCTTAAACAAGCTCTATACTAATGCAGGTGCTCTTGTAGATGCTGATGGAAATAACTATGCGACCGTTTTAATCAATGGGAAGCAATGGATGAAGGAAAACCTAAACGTGACCAAATATAGAAATGGTGACGTTATTCCTGAAGTGACAGATATGGCGGTTTGGGATGCTTTAACGACAGGTGCGTGGTGTTATTATGAAAACGATACTGCAAACGGAACAGTATATGGGAAGTTATATAATTGGTACGCTATTAATGATACAAGGGGACTAGCACCAACAGGATGGCATATTCCAAGTGATGCAGAATGGACAGGATTAACCACTTTTTTAGGCGGTACCAGTGCTGCCGGTATAAAGATGAGAGACTTGGGAAGTTTATGGTCAACCTCAGCTGTTTTGGCAACTAACCAAGCTGGATTTAGTGCGCTTCCGGGTGGATATGGTTATTTAACACATACTTATACGCCAGACGATCAACCTTTTAGTAGTCTGGGCGAAGTTGCTTTTTGGTGGAGTGCCACATCTGCAAATACAAACGCTGCTTATAGCTTAAATGTAAATCTTAACAATTCTGTAACCAGAGGTACTGTTTTAAAGAAAACGGCCCTTTCTGTTCGTTGTGTCAGATACTAATGAATTAAACATATAAAAAGAAATCCCGTCTAATTCATAAACTAGACGGGATTTCTTTTTATATGTTTAATTCTTTAAAAAGTCGACAATCAGAGAAAATAATTTTTCAGGTTCCTCTACCTGCGGATTATGTCCGCTCTTTTCAAACATGATAAATTTTGCTTGGGGGCAATACTCTTTGTATTTGACCATCATGGTCGGGACTGCAACACGATCAAAACGCCCGGCATAAATTAGTATAGGCATTTTTAAGCCTTTTAATTGTTTTCGATAATCAAAATTGCCTATATCGTTACCGACAATAAAATCGCCGTCCTTTCCTACCATTTGGTAATATAAGTCCGAATTAAATGAATTTGGATAAGGTTTGCTTTCGGGTTTCAAAAATTTACCGGGATCGTATGCATATAAAAAACCATAAGGCACCTTGCCGTAAATTTGCTGGTGTTTTTTGTCACTACTTATTCCACCCTGTTCCCTATATTCCATTAATTCGTCCCATACTTCAGGATAATTCTCTTTGATTTCACGATTACAGTTATCATCATTTTCCTGCCACATTACGAAACTGTGAAACCCATTTGCTATAATAAGATGATTCACTTTTTCAGCGTACTTTACGGCATAGCCTTGAGCAACCAGGCTGCCATATGAGTGACCCAACAGACTTACTTTATTTAGGTTAAGTACCTTTCTCAATCCTTCGACATCTTCAATATCTCTCTCTAGAGTATATTCCGTTGTGTTTTTTGCGATATCCGACTTTCCACGGCCTAAAGCATCAAAATATATCAGTTGTATATTTCCCTTTACACTCAAGGAATCAAAATCACGCATATATTTATGAGATGCGCCAGGACCACCTGAAATCATTATTAATGGTTCTCCGCTTCCAACTGTTACCACCCATAGCTTTGAACCATTTATAGTATAATATTTTCCGTCTGAAAAACTATCAGGAAATTTTTGTGCAAATATGCAAGTGCAAATAAACAAGAATGATACAACAAGGGTGCTTTTCTTCATTTTATACATTCTTTGATCTATAAATCAATCTTCTTTAATTCCTTATAATTCCTATTTAACTTCCGCAAAAGTATTCCGTATAATAACCAGTATAATGCCCAAAAGATTAAGACAGTAATGACAATAATCAATAGCAGGAAACCTACAGTTTTAAACAGGGTCATATAGCCTTCTTCATGTGTTATTTTGTATTTCAGCATTTCCATTTTTGGATTGTAGGCAAAGGCAATAATAAAGCCGGCAATAAAGCTTATTACTATCATCCCCAAGTTATACCAAACATAGTATTTTACCGTTTTGCGGGCTTTTAGGATATCATGCATCAATTGTTTGGTTGATGCTGTCGTTGAAATCTTGATATAGTTTTTATAAAAATTGTAGATAAACCACAAAATAACAGCGTAATTAATATAATTTATAATCTTAAAATACACCTTGATTTCTTCCGCATGCAAATTTTTAAGATATTCATCGATATCGCAAAAAACACTAATCGTTGTCCAAAATAAGATTTCAATGATGCTGATAATCAAAATCCATTTTACAATAGAAGATGATTTCCTGTGCAGCATTTTATAAATTTCGCTTTCCGAAATTTGTTCGTAAGAATGGCTGTCCTTCTGCCACGCTTTTTTTAATAAATCCAACTCTTCCATAATCTTAGGGATTTAATATTTTTTTTAATTTACCTTTAATTCTGTTCATTTTGACGCGGGCATTTACTTCGCTAATACCAAGCGTTGCTGATATTTCAGTATAATCCTTATCTTCCAGATATAGAAATACAAGCGCTTTTTCGATATCATTTAATTGTTGCACGGCCTGATACATCAATTTGATTTGCTCTTCTTCTTCAAAATTGTATTCTTCCTGTGATAAGAAATGTTTTTGCCCTTCATAGCTTGTAGTGGAAACACTTCGGGTGCTTTTTCTATAGAGCGTTATGGCAGTATTTAGCGCCACACGATAAGCCCAGGTTGAGAATTTAGAATCACCTCTAAATTTTGGGAATGCTTTCCATAGCTGAATGGTAATTTCCTGGAACAAATCCTTATGCGCATCTTCATCATTGGTATACAGCCTGCATATCTTGTGGATAATGTTCTGATTCTCCTTTAATTGTTTTACAAATAATTGTTCCAAGTTGTCACTCATAGTGTGGTTAGTACAAAAAGCATTGATTTTGTTACATTTCAAAGATATTAATTAGCCACGAATACACGAATATTTTAGCTACTGCTTTTTAAATTATTCGTGTATTCGTAGCAAAAAAAGAATGTTCTATCTTTGCCATTCAAAATTACATGCATAAAAGATGGAGTTAGGACATTACAATACACTCAAAATTGACAGGGAAACCAAAGTCGGGCTTTTTTTAACCGATGGAAAGGATGATGTTTTATTGCCTGTAAAATATGTTCCAAAGGAATATAATATAGGAGATGAGCTGATTGTTTTTGTGTATCTCGACCACGAAGAAAGACCAGTGGCTACAACATTGGAACCTTATATCCTGATGGATGAATTCGGATTGCTTCGAGTGAATTATGTTAATAATTTTGGAGCTTTCCTTGATTGGGGTTTGGAGAAAGATTTGTTTGTTCCGTTTAAGGAACAGGCACGTCCAATGGAGAAAGGAAAACGCTATTTGGTTTTCGCCTTTATGGATGAAAAAACAAACAGGTTAATGGCGTCGAGTAAAACCAATCAGTTTCTGAATAATGAAAATTTAACGGTTGCTGTTGGTGAAGAAGTCGATTTAATTATATCCCATATCACCGAAGTTGGAATTAATGTTATTATAAATGATATTCATAAAGGCTTACTATACAAAGATCAGGTTTACGACGATATCCGAACCGGAGATAGGATGACTGGCTATATCAAAGCTATTCGCCCGGATAATAAAATTGACGTTTCGCTGCAAAAATTAGGGTATCAAAACATTGAGCCTAATGCTGAAAAAATCCTGGACGAGCTAAGAGCAAGCAGAGGTTTTTTGCGATTGAATGACAACAGCCATCCGGAAGATATCAAAACGGTTTTGAAGATGAGCAAAAAAACATTCAAGAAAGCCGTTGGTTCACTCTACAAAGACAAACTTATCGAGATTAAAGACGACGGAATTTATTTGGTAAAGGAATAACTATTGTCCACGCAGTTCCAGCTCCTGAAGTTCCTGTTCTGTTGGTACTGGAGTTTCAATTTCTGTTTTCTTTTTATAAAAAAGACTGCTCACCATACTCAGAGTCGAATAAGGCCTGTTCGAATATTTATTCCCCAAACATACAACAGTAACTGTATCCTTTCTAACAGGCACAAATGAAGTATTGTTTCCATGCCACCAACCGTTGTGATAAATCATTTTTTCATTGTTAGGCGGCAAAAAACGCATACGCATTCCCAAGCCATAATCCTTAATGGGTTTTGCGACATGGCCGGCACTATAGCCAAAATAAGCTTCCTGCAAAAGTTCGGGTTTGATAAAATCAGGCGAATAGGTTCCCAAATCAAATTTCACTAAATCCCTAGGTGTAGAATAAATATTTTTATCACCATATAGAGCGTCGTACTGATCCCAAGGAAAAATAGTACTTCCTCTGTATGATTTAGACGATGTTTCCCTATCAGTATCATAATTAAAAACATAGGAATTTGTCATTCCCAATGGTTTGAAAATTAATTCCTGCATAGCCTGACGATAGTTTAAACCTGTAGCTCTTTCAATGATTAAAGCCAAGATTACATAATTGGTATTGCAATAATCAAAATGCGTATCGTTTGGAGTCCGTAACCTGAATTTATTTTGTACCATCAAATCCAAAACATCCTGATTGGAAAGTATCTTCTTTTTGTTCCATCTTTTCTTCATTATACCCGGGAAGTTGGCATAATGTGGCAATCCACTTCTATGGTTGAGCAGCGTTCTTATGGTCGTTTGTTT
>JAZKCP010000119.1:10585-11934 GCA_040388035.1 Bacteroidota bacterium
GGGAATTTTGGAAGCCAATCGGTTACTTTTTGGTCTAACATTATATTGTCCTGCTGTACCAATCTTAAAATAGCGGCAGAAGTCAAGACTTTACTAACCGATGCTAAATGAATTGGTGTAGCGGCATCAATTTTTTTTCCGGTTTTTACATTAGCATATCCCTTATAATCTTCATAAAGCACACGGCCATTTTTGACAACGATGAAGCCGCCACTGTAGAAAGGTGAATTAATATTTTTGTTATAAAAAGAATCAATGAAATGCCTTTTTTCGCTGATATAGGTTTCGGAAACATTTCCCATTTTTACTGGGAAAAGAGAATTTATATGCAAACTGTCATTGGTATTGCCCAAATTAGAATCAGTATGCCTATCCACTTTTGGACTGGAAAAAAAGAACAGCGTTGACAATAGAAAGGTAAGTAGGGTAATCTTCATAGTTGCAATAATACCGATATTAGTCAAAATAAAAATGGTATATTTCTAAAAGTTTTAAACGAGTTATTAAAAATAATAAACCTGACTGGTTTTTTAATCCACGTCAGGTTTCGGGGCAAAACAAGCAAAAAATACTAACTTAAATTTTAAAGGACAACTTTAATCGGAAGCATAAAAAGAGTTCTCACTTTCTCACCATCTTTCCAACCCGGAGACCATTTTATTTTCATTGCTTTTAAGACGCGAATAGCTTCCTTTTCCAAATTTTTATCTGTGCTTCTCACAGCTTTAATATCAGACATTGTTCCATCTTTTTCAATCACAAAAGACATAATGACACTGATTGTAACGCCACTATCATCTACATCAGGTCTTCTGATATTATCGATAATATCCTTATAGAATTTTTTCATCGTTCCCGGATATTCAGGAAGACGGTCTAGTTCGCTCACCGTATTAGTACCTTCCGCACCTTTTGTAGGGCTTATTGCCGTTCCTGTATTTACAGTTGTCGATATTAAGTTTGTTCCGACTGTTCCGGTCGTTCTGGTAGCATCGGTATTTGTATCTGTTATCGGATTCTCCTTCATTTCCTTATTGGTTCTCACATCATCGGGATTATCCTTAACAAGCACTACATTTTTCAAATCCTCTTTTTCGATTTTCTTTTCAGTTGGCTCGTCTTTTTCTAATGGAGCAACAGCTTTTGTAGTTTCAGGATCTTTTTTTGGATAATTGAAATCACTAATAGTTATAATCGTTCCGTCATCATCTATAACTATTGGCTCAGCCTTACTACCAAAAGATGATAGAAACGTCCATGAAACTAATAAAGTGAGGATTAAAGCAATACCGCCAAAAAAGGCAAATAATGTGGTTCGTGGATTTTCCTGGCGTAGTTGATACGCGCCA
>JAZKCP010000119.1:11944-20575 GCA_040388035.1 Bacteroidota bacterium
TCCTCAAAAACTAGATCTATCCAGTTTTTTTCATAAATACTAACGTTTGACATGGTTAAATGGTTTAAAGTTGAGTATCTATGTTACATAAGCCAGAAGGTTTTATTATATAACGCAGGAAACTATAAAATAGTATATGATTTGGTTAAAATTTTAAAATAAAAATACCAGACTCAAGCAAACGCTGAGTTTTTAATGTAAGATTTAATAAAAGAAGTAAAGAATTATTTTTTGCTTTCGATGATTTCAGCCAGTAGTTTTTTGGCACGAAGCAATTTTATTTTAACATTGCTCAAAGGCTCATTGAGTTGCTCAGCAATTTCCTGATAACTCATTTCCTGAAAATAGCGAAGCTGGATAACTTCCTGATAATGTGGTTTCAGTTCCTTGATGAATTGCAATAATCGGGACAGGTTTTGTTCAGTAATTAAAGCATCTTCAACTGATGGCGTAGTGTCGGCAATATTATACGCCTGTTGATCTTCCTCATCGGTGATTTCAACAAAAACAGTCGATTTCTTTTTGCGAAGCATATCGATATGCACATTTTTGGCAATAGCAATCAGCCAGGTATTGAACTGAAATTCGGGATTGTAGGTTGCGATTTTGTCAAAGGCCTTAGAAAAAGTTTCAATGGCGATGTCTTCCGCATCAGTTTCATTTTCAGTACGTTTAAGCATAAAGCCGTATACTTCGTTCCAATAATGGTCAAGCAAAAAAGTAAAGGCAACCTGGTCGCCTGTCTTAGCTTTTTCTATGTATGGATTTATTTCCAATGTACCGGTTTTGAAAAAGTATTAGTAACAAAAATGTTCAATTGTGTAAAAATCAAAACAATTTCAATGATTGGAAACCAATACATTACGTCTTTCTCTTTTAATTTCCCTGCCGCAAAACCCATTGCAACCCAGGCAAAAATATAGCGGAAACCAATGATGCTTAGCACAACAATCCATTGAAATTGGAATGCTAATAAAACGATTGACAAGATAAGGAATAACAATTGCGATATATAGAATATTCCCAATTGATTCTGGTCAAATATTTTATAATGCTTGGCTGTCGAAACATGGCGGCGTTTTTGGGTGAACCAATCCTTAAATGATGTTTTTGGTTTGGAATAAGTGAAACTATCCGGCATATAACAAATAGTCGTATTCTTTTTTTCTGCAGCTTGATTGACAAACAAATCATCATCTCCGGAACGTACTTTCATATGATCCATAAAACCGCGTACTTTAAAAAACTCTTCTCTTTTGTATGCTAAATTCCGGCCAATTCCCATATAAGGCTTGCCTAGTTTTGCCCAGGAAAAATATTGAGTTGCAGTCAATAAGGTTTCAAATCGGATAATTTTATTCAGGAATGAACCTCCAATCTTGTCGTAAGCACCATATCCCAATACAATGGTTTTCTCCACAGTAAATTGGGAACTCATATTGGCAATCCAATCTTTGGAGGACGGCACGCAGTCAGCATCGGTGAATAAAAGATATTCGTGCTTTGCAGCTTTAATCCCCAAAGTTAACGCGTATTTTTTGTTGCCCCAAAAAGCTTCGTTATTTTCAACTTTGACCAATTTAATATTGGTATGCAATTTTTCAAATTCTTCAAAAATCTCTAACGTATTATCGCTCGACGCATCATCGATCAATACAATTTCAAATTGCGGATAATTTTGTTCCAGTAATAATGGGATTAACTTTCTAACATTTTCCTCTTCATTTTTCGCACAGACAATTACAGAAATTGGAATTCTTTTTGGAGTCGCAGTTTGTGGTTTAGCAAATGAGAATTTGCCAAAAACAACAATGTAATAGAAGAATTGAACAACAACAATGGCAATAAATAAACAAAGTAAAGATAATAGCATAGTACTTTTTCGACTTTTAAAAAGGATTGCAAATGTACAAAATCAATTGTGAAAATTGAGTGAGGAACACTGAAATTTTGCTTTACTTTTTTAGTATTTGGAAAAACTTATCCCTTTTCCCTAATCCCTTTTTACTTAAGTTAAATCACATTAACTTCCGCGTCGATTGCAATTCCAAATTCCCTTAGGATTGTCGCCTGGATATCTTTTGAAACTGCTAAAATTTCCTGTCCGGTTGCGTTGCCATAATTCACTAAAACCAAAGCTTGGTTTTTATGGATTCCCGCATCGCCAAAGCGTTTCCCTTTAAAGCCGGCTCTTTCAATCAGCCAGCCAGCCGGAACTTTGACTTCAGTTTCAGAAACAACATAATGTGGCATTTCGGGATGCAAGGCATGTGCTTTTTCGTATTGCGCTTTTGGGATTATTGGATTTTTGAAAAAACTTCCGCTGTTTCCCAATTCCTTTGGATCGGGCAATTTACTTTGACGAATGGCAATCACCGCATTCGAGACATCCTTTAAAGTAGGAGTGGCGATGTTTTGTTTTTCCAATTCCTTAGTAATATCGCCGTACGAAGTGTTGATTCTGTGATTGCGTTTTGTTAACTTAAAAATTACTGAAGTAATGACAAATTGGTCTTTCGCGTCGTGCTTGAAAATGCTTTCACGATAACCAAAATGGCAATCTTCCTTTGTGAACGTTTTCATTTCCTGAGTCGCAATATTCATAGCGTCACATGAAACAAAAGTGTCTTTCATTTCTGTGCCATAAGCACCAATATTCTGCACCGGCGTTGTACCAACATTTCCCGGAATAAGCGACATGTTTTCCAAACCGCCAAAGTTTTGATTGATTGTCCAAAGTACAAATTCATGCCAGTTTTCGCCAGCCTGGCTTTCAACCCAAACGAAATCGTCATCTTCTTTGAGGGTTTTTTTACCCTTTAAATCAATATGAATCACCAAGGACTGAATGTCCTGTGTCAACAGCATATTGCTTCCGCCACCGAGAATGAATTTTGGTTCCGATTGATATTGTTGTAAAATGGTCTTCAGATCTTCAAACGAATGAACAGCTACAAATTGCCTTGCTTTGGCTTCAATGCCAAAAGTGTTGTATTTTTTTAAGGAGAAGTTATTTTGGATAGTCATGCTCACAAAAGTAAGTCAAAAGAATTTTTAAACGAAGGTGCTTTGGTAGTTTTTTTGCCATTTGTGAAGCATAAATATCGGCATGAAATAAGGTAGGATTTTGGTATTTCCTTTTCTGATTTCAGCTACTAATTTATTTCCATCAATGTTTTCAAGGAAAGGCATGTCGAAGATTGGGCTTTTGGCAAAGTTGTCCAGCTCATCAACAAATCTTGGGAAACTCAACAAATAACTTCCCCATGGCGCGCTAAGTCCAATTTTTCTAAAATCAATGATTTCCTTTGGAAGCCTGTTTTCCATTGTGGTTTTTAGAATGAACTTTCCCTTTTTGCCGGTAAACATCCATTTATCATCCAAGGTTCCCAAACCGGCAATTAAGCGTTGGTCCAAAAACGGTTCACGGCATTCAATAGAAGTTCCCATGGTGCAACGGTCATTTCTGTCAAGTAGCGAACACATATAAGTATGTTGGTCGAAATACAATGCCTGGCGCTGCAGGTTTTTTGGATATAATTCCTGCGCTTCTTTTAAGATTTGATAGCGGTATTCATTTTCCGGTTTTCCTTTATTTCCGTAAAATGCATTAATATCTTCAGGATACACATTGGAACCATTAAATATCACTAAATCAGAATCATTATTGATTTTTGAATAGCGGAATAATTTATCGTATCGCGGCCTTTTATTAAAGGTTTCGAACTTACTAAGCTGGGAAATTACTTTTAACAGAGAAGGGTTTTTTAAAGCTTTGTATCGAACATAGCCGCCCATTAATTCATCGGCACCTTCGCCCGAAAGCAATACTTTCACTTTTGGCTTTGCCAATTTCGCAATGGCCAATAAATGTGGTTCATTAAGATGCATTAAAGGCTCATCCTGGAAATAGGATGTTTCAATCAGGTTTTGATATAGGCTTTCATTTTCAAGCCTTGTATGATTGAAAGTGTAACCATATTGCTCGGTTATTTTTTTTGCCAAATGATATTCATTGTGCTCTTCTTCCGAAAAACTGATATTGAACGTTTCAATGTTTTCAAACTTTTGCTCATGCAATGAAGATAAAACCGAACAGGAATCCAAGCCGCCACTTAGCAAAACACCAACAGCAACATCACTGACCATTCGTAGTTTTACCGATTCGAAAAAGGTTTCTTCAAACCATTTTTTTGGATTCAGGATTGGGATATGATTCTGAATCTGTTCTTTTAAATTCCACCAACGAGTGACACTACTTTTTCCGGTTTCGTCAATCACCATATAATGTCCAGGCAAAAGTTTTTTGATGTGTGCAAACAATGTATTTTCGCCGGCTACAAATCGGTTGAAGAAATATTCCTCCATTCCATTTTCAGAAATTTCTAAAGGCACACCTGCAGCAAACAGCGCTTTTTGTTCAGAGGCAAAATATAAAGTGTTTTGATGAACGCAGTAATATAAAGGTTTAACACCCATTCTATCCCGACAAAGCGTTAACTTTTGTTCCTGTGTGTCCCAAATTGCAAAAGCAAACATTCCGTTGAGCTTGTGCAGCATTTCCATGCCGTAGAGTTCATAAAGTTTTAATAAAACTTCAGTATCAGAGCCTGTTTTTAGCTCAATGCCTTTGCTTTTAAATTCAGGATAAAACGATTGGTAATTATAAATTTCCCCGTTGTATACCATTACATATCTACCATCATCGGAAAAAAAAGGCTGATGTCCGGCCGATGAAGTATCAATAATTGACAAACGCCTGTGACCTAAACCAATATTGTTGCTGATGTAAATACCGGAATCATCCGGACCGCGATGTTCAAGAATGTCGCGCATTTTTACCAGCTGATTTTGATCAACCTGTTTAAAGTTTAAATGGAAAATACCATTGATACCACACATACGGCTAGAGAGTAGTTGACTTATTATTAATCAAGTCGTGATATGTTAAAGCAATTTTTTTCATATTGATCTTGTAGTTGGCATGATCTTCTACAAATTTTCGATTTTGAGTTATCGCTTTTTTTGTAAAGTCATTGTTGCTAAATGCCCACTCAATTTCTTCGGCTAAATTAAACTCATTTTCGATAGTAACAAGTATTCCGTTGACTTTTTGCTGTATCCAACTTCTGTTTCCTGGTAAATCACTTACAATAGGAAAACAACCGCATGCCATGGCTTCAAAAAGGGATGCAGAAACCCCTTCGGTTATAGGAGTGCTGATATAAAAATTAGCTTGTTGTAAAAAATCAGGAATATCATTATTATTGATTCTGCCTGTAAAATTGACCTCATTTTCTATTTTTAATTCTTTTGCCAACAATTTTAATTTCCTTATTTCTGTTCCGTCTCCAATAATCGTCAGTTTGAAAGGTATGTTGCGTTTTTTGATAATTGAAAATGCTTTTAAAATCAAATCATGCCTGTATTCAGGTTCAAGGGCACGAGTCACGACGGCATTTATCATTGTTTTATCGGAAGCGTCATTAAACTGGAAAAATTCTAAATTTATTCCTTTAGGCAAAATCATTACCTTGTCCATATTTACATGGCTTTCCTTCATGTTTTCTGCCATCGCATTTCCCCATGCATGGATTAAATCAGCTTTTTTAAAGGCATGATTTTGAAGCTTTTTTTTGAAAATATATAAAGGGGAATTATGCGGCCACAAATCAGTAATACCTTGTTGGGCAATGGCAATTGGTTTTAAACCCGAAATTGCCGCCAAATAACCATAACTAGTTGTTCGCTCCGCAATAACCATATCGGGATTAAATTTTTTAACGATGCTTTTTATAGTCAAAATCGCGTTGGCTAATTCAAAAAGCCTCATAATCCTGTTTATGCCGGTACTGCTAACGTGAAGTTCCCAGGTGACAATTTCAAAATCGCCAAATTCCTTTAGGCCGTTCATCCAGGTAATTGCGTCAGCGCGATAGGTTTCCCCAAGAAATAAAATTCTCTTTTTTGACATAATGACTTATTCTTCGGTTTCTAACGCGCGTTTTAAAAAGTCATTCATAGGTTTTAAAACGATTAACTTTTCGGTTACGATTTTACTGAAATTTGGGTCTGAAAATAATTTGTCCTCAATTTTTTCCGAAGCGGTGAAACTTTTTAATTTCAAAAACTCAATAGCCGGATGATTTGGATCGAAATCTTTAGGTGCTTTTTTTAGGGTATTGTTTTCATCACGAGTCATCGCGCCAAACTCGGATTTAAATTTTTTATCATTGACAATTGCTTCCAAATCTTCATAAAAAAAAGCGATTTCCTTTCGGATTCGTTTCAATTCATTTGGTTCCGGACACCAAACGCCGCCGGCAATGAAGGATTTTCCTTTTTCAAAATGAATATAATAGCCCGGACTGTTTTTAGAGAATTTGTTCTGGGTAAACCAAACGCCTATATTGGTTTTATAAGGCGATTTGTCTTTTGAAAAACGAATGTCGCGATTGATCCTGAACGTACAGTTTTTGACTTCCAATGGTTCCAATGATTTGTCCAACGGCTTTAATGCAGCTAAAATTGACGCTATATAATTGTGATAGTCTTTTTTATAGTTTTCATACCTTTTTTTATTGGCATGCATCCATTCAGTATTGTTATTGGCAATTAAATCCTCAAGAAATTGGGCAGCTTCTTTGGTTATCATATTACAAATGTTTTTTTAAATCTTCTTCCGAAATATAGCCAACATTTCGCCAAACTTCTTTCCCTTTTTCATAAATGATAATGGTTGGCAGACCATCTAATTTCATTTGCTCTACAATAGTTTTATTTTCATCAGCATCCAATTGTACGATTCTAATCCTTTCCTTCATTTCGGACTGAAACTTCAAAATATAAGGATTCATCTTTTTGCAGGGCGCACACCATTTCGCATTGAAATCAATCATTACCTTATCGCTCGATTTCACTAATTCGTCATACTCCTGGTCACACATTCCAATGATTCGGGCACTTGGTTGCTGATTTGCATTGCCTTGCGCTTTCCATTTCATGATTCCGCCATCAAGATTGTAGATTTCCCTGAAACCTAATTCGGCTAATTTATCGGCAGCCTGTGAACTTCTTCCGCCGACTTTGCAATACACAAAAATTGGTTTTGATTTGTCATAACCAGCAGCTTTGGCAGCAAAATCATCTCCATTCCAATTCACGTTTTCTGCATTGCCAATATGTTCTGTGCTATATTCTTCGGCAGTTCTAACGTCTAATAATTGTGGGTTTTCAATAGTTTTTAGTTTTTCATCAAATGATTTTGCAGCTACAGTATGAACAGCTTTTGAAGTTTGTCCGTGGCAGCTGATAAATAGAAAACTCAATAATAGTAAGGGAAATAATTTAAATTTCATGCCTTGTAATTTTTCAGCTAAATTACAAAATAGAATAACATTACAAATTAAATATTTTGTAGCTCTGATGCGTTGTTTTTACTATGTTTTCCGTACGTTCAGGATGTGTGTCTGAAATGAACAACTGACCAAACTCTTCATTATTTACCATTTCAATTATTTTGCTCACGCGAAACTCATCAAGCTTGTCAAAGATGTCATCAAACAGTAAAATTGGTTTTTCGCCACTTTGCTTTTTGACAAAATCAAATTGGGCCAATTTCAATGCTATTAGAAAAGACTTTTGCTGCCCTTGGGAACCGAACTTTTTAATTGGATAATTATCAATTTCAAAAGACAGATCGTCTTTGTGAACGCCAACCGAAGTATAATGTAAAGCCCTGTCTTTACTGATGTTTTCTTCTAATAAAGTTAAAGTGTCTTTCTCAAACAAGTCGCTTTGGTAAACCAATTGCACGGTTTCGGCCGAGTTCGTAATTTCACGATGGTAATTATTAAAAATCGGAATGAAATTTTCCAGGAATTTTTTTCGTTTTTCAAAAATAAATTGTCCAAGTGCATTAAGCTGTTCATTATATATCGACAACGTATCATTTTCAAAAACATGATTGAGTGCAAAATATTTCAATAATGCATTACGCTGGCTAATGATTTTTTGGTATTGAATTAACTGCTGCAAATAGGAACTGTCTAATTGGGAAATAACATTGTCAATAAATTTCCTGCGGGTTTCGCTGCCTTCAATAATCAAATCGCTATCGGCAGGTGAAATAATAACCAAAGGTATAAAACCAATATGATCCGAGAACTTTTCATAAACCTTGCCATTCCGTTTCAGGACTTTCTTTTGTCCTTTTTTTAAACTGCACAAAATTTGCTCGCTTCTGCCGGTTTTCTCAAATTCACCATCAACCACAAAAAAATCTTCGCCATGTTTGATGTTTTGCACCGCTAAAGGATTGAAATAACTTTTGCCATTTGCCAAATGATAGATAGCGTCAAGGATATTTGTTTTTCCAATACCATTTCTACCCACGAAGCAATTGATTTTGGAATCCAATTCGAAGGTGACTTCCGGGAAATTTTTATAATTGAGTAATGAAATACGCTTTAAAAACAATTTGGTTTTTGTTTAAAATTAATGCTCTAAACTTAGGTGGTGCAAATTATTCAAAAATATCGACAAAAATAGCTTTCATTTATGAATAAAAATTTTATTTTTGCGCACACTAAATTAAAAATAGATGGCAACTTTTAACAAAAGAGGATATAA
>JAZKCP010000120.1:0-4725 GCA_040388035.1 Bacteroidota bacterium
ACATATTTCAAAAAAATTATAAAATTTCTGCCACTACAAATGTGCTTCCGCCAATGTAAATTAAGTCCCTGTTATTGGCATTTTCCTTGGCAGCCTGATAAGCATTTGATACTGAATTATATGTTTCGCCAAAAAGATTAAATTCGACGGCTTTTTCTTTTAATGTCTCAATTTTCAAGCCTCTTGGAATATCCGGTTTACAGAAATAATAAATAGCATCTTCGGGAAACAAATGCAGAATTTCCTCTAAGTTTTTGTCATTGACCAACCCTAAAACAATATGTAAGCGGTCATATTTTTCCTTTTTCAGTTGATTAAGGACAATTTTTAATCCGTGAGCATTGTGTGCCGTGTCGCAAATTATTTTTGGGTTTTCTCCCAATTGTTGCCATCTTCCCTGAAGATTGGTGTTTTTAATCACATTCAAAAAGCCGTTTTGAATGTCTGTTTCAGAAACAGAAAACAACTTTTTATCCTGCAATATTTTTATGGTTTGCAAAACAGTTTTCTTATTCGCAATCTGATAATCGCCAAGCAAAGCAGAAGGATAAGTGGCTTCAATTAAATCGGAAGCAAAATATATTTCGGAATTCATTTCTTTGGCTTTTGCCAAAAAAACAGGCTTGGTTTCGGGAACGTATTCTCCAATGACTACCGGAATATTTGGTTTAATAATGCCTGCTTTTTCGAAAGCAATTGCTTCTAATGTATGGCCCAAAAATTGTGTATGGTCCATCCCAATATTGGTAATAACCGAAACTAACGGCGTAATTATGTTAGTCGAGTCCAATCGTCCGCCCATTCCAACTTCTATAATGTTGATGTCGGTTTTTTGCTCTACAAAATACTCAAAAGCCAATCCAACGCTCATTTCAAAAAAGCTCAAATCATTGGCTTCAAAAAACGATTTGTTTTTATTTATAAAATCAGTAACATAATCTTCAGAAATAGGCGTTCCGTTGATGACAATCCTTTCCCGGTAATCTTTTAAATGAGGTGAAGTATATAAACCTACTATATATCTGGCTTCCTGCAAAACCGATGCTAATAAGTGCGAAGTGGAACCTTTTCCATTCGTTCCGGCTACATGGATGCATTTCAAATGGCGCTCTGGATTTCCCAAATGTTTGGCTAACAAAATAGTATTGGTTATATCCTTTCGATATGCCGTGGCACCTTGTGTTTGATACATCGGCAATTTGTTAAACATCCAATCAAGGGTTTCTTTATAGTTCATAATTTTCGGAAAAAAATTGGCGGCCAATATACTTTTATACGTTTTTTTTCGTTTATATTGTGACACGTATTCGAAAACACAAAATTGAAATTATTTTCAGAATTAATTGCCATAAATTAGATAAATATGATAAGCACTTTTTTACAATTACAAGCTGACACTTTAGCCCAAGCAATTCCCACAGTAGACAATGCAAATGCCGCTTTAACCAACGAAGTTTCAGTTCTGGAATTTATTTTCAAAGGTGGTTTATTCCTGATTCCGATTGCTATTTTATTATTTTATACTATCTATCTCGTTTTTGAGCGCTATCTGTATATTCATAAAGCAGCCAAAATTGACACTCATCTGATGAAAGATATCCGCAATCATTTGAACAATGCCAATATCGAAATGGCGGTCTCGTCTGCAGAAAGAAGTGGAAATGCCCAAGGTAATATCATAAAAGAAGGTGTGCTGACTATTGGTAGGCATATCGGAGAAATTGAAGGTAATATGGAACGTGCGGCTAATATTGAAATTGGCTATATGGAAAAAAAATTGGGACAACTAGGTCTGATTGCCGGTATTGCACCAACACTTGGATTCATCGGAACCATTTCAGGAGTTATTAAAATCTTCTATAGTATTTCGGTAACGGAAGATATTAGTATCGGAAATATTTCAGGAGGACTGTATGAAAAAATGATTAGTAGTGGCGCCGGTTTGATTGTGGGTATCATTGCCTACAGTGCCTATCACTTATTCAATGGAAAGATTGATGCGTTTTCATTAGCTATTCAAAAACAAGTATTAGAATTTGTAAATATAATTCAAAGACCACATGGCCATAAAGCGAAATAAACGATTTCATGCAGAAGTCGCCACGTCATCTTTGAGCGACATTATGTTTTTCCTGTTGTTGTTTTTCTTAATCATCTCGACTTTGGCAAATCCAAATGTGATCCGAATGACACTGCCAAAATCAAAAACCAATGAAAAGACAAACAAGCAGCTTATCACATTATCGGTAACCGAAGAAAAGAGATTTTTTATTGATAAGGAAGAAGTGGTTTTTGACCAATTGGAAACAAGATTACTCCAATTAATAGATCCGGAAAAGCAGCAAACAGTAGTTATTAGAATTCCGGCTACCATGCAGGTACAAGACTTAGTGGATGTATTGCAGATAGGAGTAAGGAACAAACTGAAGTTTGTGATTGCCACAAGTCCCAATTAAAATTTATAAAATTAAATAGACAGAATATGAAACTGAAAACTTTACTGTTGATGGCATTTGTAACTGCTTCAACTTTTGCGCAGGAAACTGAATTTAAATTTTCAAAAGACGGCTTGACCGATTTTATTGTGACCACTTATGATGGTTCGGCCAAAGATACTTACAACAGAGCAGCAGCATGGGTAAAAGATAACGCCAAGAAAAACTTTGTTGTGGTTTCTTCTGTCGAAAATGAAAAACTTGTTGTTGAAGGTACAAAAGAGAATTTTCTTTGCAGTAAGGCCGGAGGAACTAACGTTTGTACTACAGCTACTTTTACCATTGCAATTACGTTTAAGGATGGGAAATACAAGTTTGAAGCATTAGGCTTGAGCGAGAAACCTAATAATTCAATCAATACTATAGTCCATAATCTTGATGATTTTTCAGAGTATTATGATAAAGATGGTACATTGAAAAAGTATAAAGACGATGTGCCGGCAGCCTATGAATCACTTTTCAATGATTTGAATAAAAGCCTGATTGCCTTTATGGATAAAAAGAAGAAAGCCGAAAACTGGTAATCTATTTATGATATAAAATAAAAATCCCATTCATTCGAATGGGATTTTTTTATTTTTAGTTTAAACGGAAAGTATAAATTATTGTTCCTGTTTGTATTTCTTGTGCATTGCTGTCAGCCTGCCATTTAGTATTCATGGCAGCAATTTTAGCTTGGTCAGTTAAACATTTTGCTGCGTTGGTAGTCCCCTGAACTCCGGGTGTAGCACTCACGGTATTTCCGTTCCGGTCGACCTTAACCTGAACTGCAACTCTTCCCTGTTCTTGGCAATTATAATCAGGTTGCGGTTTGTTTAAGGCTTTTCGGTTGCCCAATGAATAACCGGAACCACTTCCAATTCCGCTTCCATTTCCGCTGCCACTTCCTGAACCCGAGCCCGAACCACTTCCTGTTCCGGTACCCGAGCCGTTTCCGCCACCGGAACCTGTTCCGCTTCCATTGCCATAATAGCCGTTTGAGTCTAAATTACCATTTGAGCTTCCTTTATTGCCACTTTTGGTATCATTCCCATCACCACCTTTGTTACCAAGTATACTGGATAAAGCATCATTGGCGCTTTTAGAAACCTTTGGTTTTACAACTACCGGTTTTACATCTTTTTTGACAGGAACGGGTTTGGTTTTGACGTTATCTTTTTTTGGAACAACAACATCATTATCATCAGCATTTTCATCTGAAATGATATTTTCATCAGGAGTTGGGGCAGCCGCCGCTTTGACCTGGTCTTTTACGTTCAAAACTTCACTTTTATAATTATCACCCATGCCAAAATCGCTGTCGCCAAAGTTCATTTCGATGCCACCACCGC
Source organism: Bacteroidota bacterium (assembly GCA_040388035.1). GTDB lineage: Bacteria > Bacteroidota > Bacteroidia > Flavobacteriales > Flavobacteriaceae > Flavobacterium. The sequence goes on from JAZKCP010000120.1 coordinate 3,827, forward strand.
CACCGCCACCCATGATTTTCATATCGGCAGGAGGCCAAAAACGCAATAAGAAAAGTAAAAGGATTAACAAAGCATACACTACTGTCGTAATGGCTAACGATTTTTTGTCATCTTGTGATAGTTCAAAACTCATAGCTTTTCTTTTGTTCGTTAATAGATATAACGCTTAAAAATACAAATTATTGTGTAATATCAACAGATATTTTCAATTATACTAATTGTTTCAGGGCAATTTCAAATGCAGTTGCGCTGATGTTTTTTTTGTCAGCATGCAAATTGTGTGCCTTTTCTAAAGCCTTTTTAATAGTTTCAGAAATATCATAGAAAATTGCTTCATCAGTCATCTGTACTTTAGCTTCCATAAAGTAGGCAAATACTCTTGCCATTCCACAGTTTGAAATAAAATCGGGAATCAAACTCACTTTATGATCAATTTCTTCCATAATTGGTCCAAAGAAAATTTCCTTATCTGCAAACGGAACGTTGGCGCCACAGGAAATAACTTCCAAACCATGATTGATTAAGTTATCGATTTGTTCTTTGGTTACTAATCTTGAAGCTGCACAAGGAGTAAAAATATCCGCGCCTAATGTCCATATCTTTTGATTGATTTCTTCAAATGGAATCATATTTTGGGCCACCAGTTTATTCCCGTCCTTATTTAAGAACAATCTTTTGATTTCTTCAAAAGTGTATCCTTCTTCGTTGATAATTCCACCATCACGATCGATAATACCGACGATTTTTGCACCCATTTCGGCAAGATAGAAAGCAGCTGCTGAACCAACATTTCCAAAACCTTGGACAATGGCTTTTTTACCGTGTACATCACCACCATAAATATTATAATAATGACGGACTGCTTCTGCAACGCCATAACCAGTAATCATATCGGCAAC
>JAZKCP010000121.1:0-1688 GCA_040388035.1 Bacteroidota bacterium
CAAGGACCCTCTGATTAACAGTCAGATGCTCTAACCAACTGAGCTAAGGAGGAAGATAGTTTATCTTTTAAGCGGTTGCAAATATAATGCGATTTTTAATTTTTACAAATAAAAAATAAAGAAAATTTCAAAAAAGATTATTTGTGAAAAATTGCTTTGTAAATATCGTTTCCGTTGGCAAAGAGCAATAATGAAATAAGTAAAACAAAGCCAACCATTTGAGCATTTTCCAAAAACTTATCGCTTGGTTTTTTACCGCTGATCATTTCGTATAATAAAAACATCACATGCCCTCCATCCAATGCGGGAATAGGCAGTAAATTCATTACGCCAAGCATGATTGACAATAAAGCCGTGATGCTCCAGAATGCTTCCCAGCTCCAGCTGTTTGGGAAAATATTAAAGATAGCCGCGAAACCACCAACTCCTTTATACGCTCCTGTACTTGGTGTGAAAATCGCCTTCAATTGCTTGCCATAGCTGGCCAGTTGAGCAAAACCTCTATTAATCCCTACCGGAATGGATTCAAAAAAACCATATTCCTGTTTGTTGATTTTATACAACCCTAATTTTTCAATATTATCATACGGTATTCTAAAGGCATAAGCAATTCCAAGTTTGGCACTGTCGTTAACTTTTACATTGGCGGCAATTTCCTTACCATCCCGTTTAATAATAACCGGAATTGTTTTCCCTTTTAGTGAGTCAATAGAATGAATGACTTCATCAGCATATTGTATAGGCTTTCCGTTAAAGCTGGTGATAACATCTTTTGCTTTCAGCACCTTTTTGTTGTGAGAATCTGCAGGAACTTCGGCAACAATAAACGGCACACGCAATTCAACCAATGATTGTTTTTTTCCTTGCATTAACTGGTCAATAAAGTTTATAGGAAAATTCACTTTTACTTCCTCACCATCGCGAAGCACTACAATTTCTTTAGAAAAAAGCGCCTTTTCGTTAGAATCGTAAAAACGCTCCACTTTTTCGCCGTCAATAGAAACTAATTTATCCCCTGTTTTAAGTCCGGCTTTCTCAACAACCGGATTCGTGATCCAGATACCATCTTTCACTTCACTATTGGCGATAAATTCCTCACCGTAAAAAAAGGTCATTCCGATATAGATAATAAAAGCCAAAATAAAATTCACCGTAACACCTCCAAGCATGATAATTAATCGCTGCCATGTTGGCTTAGAACGGAATTCCCAAGGTTGTGCCGGCAAGGCCATTTGCTCCTTGTCCATGCTTTCATCTATCATTCCGGATATTTTGACATAACCTCCAAGCGGGAGCCAGCCGATTCCATATTCGGTTTCGCCGATTTTCTTTTTTAATAATGAATATTTGACATCAAAAAACAAATAGAATTTTTCTACCCTTGTTTTAAATAATTTGGCCGGAATAAAATGTCCAAGCTCGTGAAGTATAATTAGTATTGATAAGCTCAGTAAGAACTGAGATAGTTTGATTGCAATTTCCATTTCTTATGTATCGATTTCTTTTAAACGCACAAAAGTAAGGTTTCCGCCTTACTCTTGCACATAATATTGTAGTAAGATTATTTTTTTATGAATTTTTTATGATATATCCCTTCCGAAGTCTGAATATCGACATAATGAACGCCACTTGGCAGGCTGCTTACAGAAAAGTCCAAAGCCGAATTTTCCATCACTTTCTGACCCAAA
>JAZKCP010000121.1:1698-11850 GCA_040388035.1 Bacteroidota bacterium
ATTGTTGTATATACTAACGTTTTCCAATGTTGAAGTCGTTGGCATTTGAATATGCAAAACATCTGAAGTTGGGTTTGGATAAATTGAAACCGCTTTATCTAAATCAAAATTTTGACTGCCTAACGTAACCAAAGAAGTAGCATCAGCAATAAGGTGACGCTCCGGATCAAATTCAACAGCTGCTATTTGAAAAGGAATACTTGCAATAATTTCCTCTCCATCAAAAGTATTATTCAATACGATATCAGCCTGTTGACCACCAGAACCATAAACCCTAACAGGAACCGGAAGTTCAAAATAAGAAACCGAAGGATCCGATTGGGTTTGGTTGATCACAAATTTAGCTTGGCCTACGCCCCAGTTTTGAGCGGTAATCGTATATGTTGGATAGCCCTGATTGTAAATCCAGTCGTTAAAAAAATCGGTTAAATCCTGTCCGTAAACGGCTTCCAAATGTGATTTTAAATCCGTGGTCACTGCATATTTGTATGCCAAATTCGGATCAGCCAAATAATTTCTGACTCCCTGAAAAAACAAGGCATCACCCACTTTAAAACGCAACATTTCCAAAACCATCGCGCCTTTGTTATAACTCAATCGGCTGCTGAAAATCCTGTTTACACTGGTGGCCTGAGCATCCGTTAAGTATACATTACCGGTTGGGCTTGACGTAATATAATCTATCATCTCTGCTTTTTCTGCGACAAAAGCATCAACTCCATCAAAATTCTCAATTACCAAAGCAGCAAGATAAGTGGCAAACCCTTCATTCAACCAAATATCTTTCCATGAACCGCAGGTTACTTTATCCCCAAACCATTGGTGCCCCAATTCATGTGCAATCAGTTGCCTGCTAAAATTGACCATAAAGGAAACTGTCGTGTGCTCCATTCCGCCACCCCAGCCGAACTGCGCGTGGCCATATTTTTCATTGTGAAAAGGGTATATCTCAAATAGATCTTCATAAAAATCCAAAATAGCAGGAGTTTCATCTAACTGACTTTGAACATTAGCCAAATCTTCAGGATAGATGTAATTAATTATCGGATATTCATTAGGTGCGGTTCCTCCCGTTTGGTTGTAAATACTGTAATTGGTTACCGCCATACAAATTAAATACGCCGGAATCGGATAACCGTGATGAAAATGTGTTGTCTTATTGGCTCCTGAAATTACTGGTGCCGTTGTTTCAACACCGTTGGAAACCGCAATATATTGTGATGGCGCCGTAATATAAACATCTATAGTATCTATCTTATCGTTCAAATCCTGTTTGCATGGCCACCAGTCGCGGGCACCAAAAGGCTCCGAAAGTGTCCAGATAATTGGGCTTCCGTCATGTGTTGATTTAACAAAAGAATCAAAACCGTTAGAAGGCGGAACTCCGGAATAATTAATTTCAACAGTAGCGGATGCCCCGACTAGTTGTGTGGAAGGCAAGGTAATGACCAATTCATTATTAGCGTTTTCAACAAAAGTCAAATTAGTCGTGCCGATTTTAGCAGAACTTGCCGTTAATTCATTTGCAAAATCAAACGTGACAGTAGTCATATTCGATAATGCAGTATAAGTGGTAAAGACTTTTCCCGTGATAAATTTTACAGTTGGATTAACGGTAAATTCCAGTCTGTGATAGGTAATATTATAATTAGCCGTATTTGGATTGACTTCAATATTCAACAGTTGCGAAGCAGACTTCATTTCAGCTTCGGCAATCGCATTGTTTTTGTCGTGGCTTTTTTGGGCAAAAACAACAGATATTGTCAGGCAAAGTAATAATAAGTAGGTTTTTTTCATTGGTAACAGCAATTATTTTTGCGAATATAATAATTATTCAAGGACACTTCTGCCAAAAAAAATATAAAATATACCTGTACTTATTTGATTTTTATTTGATTAGCGAAAGGTAAGTTTTTAGGTAAGCGAAAGGTTATATCAAACATTTCATTAAATTTGCGTCCTTATAAAGAAAATGTCATGTTACAGATAAGTTACATCAGGGATAATAAAGAAAAAGTGATTGCGGCTTTAGCCAAAAGAAACATGGATGTGAAGACGCTCGTGGAAGAAGTAATCCAATTAGACGAAAACAGAAGAAGCACACAAGTGGCTTTAGATAATACTTTGGCAGAAGCCAACAAACTTTCATCGGCCATTGGCGATTTGATGAAAAGTGGTGAAAGAGCCAAAGCTGACATTTTAAAATTAAAAACGGTTCAGCTAAAAGAAACAAGCAAAGAGCTTTCTGAAAAGTCTGATGCTTTTGCTAATGAACTTTTAGAAAAAATGTACCAGCTGCCTAATCTTCCTGCGGATATTGTTCCTGTAGGGAAAACGCCTGAGGAAAACCTGAATGTTTTTCAGGAAGGTGATATTCCGGTATTGCATGAAGGCGCGCAGCCACATTGGGAACTGGTAAAAAAATACGATATCATCGATTTTGAATTGGGAGTAAAAATTACAGGCGCAGGTTTCCCTGTTTATAAAGGAAAAGGAGCCAAATTACAACGTGCATTGATTTCCTATTTTTTGGATAAAAATACCGAAGCCGGCTATCAGGAATTCCAGGTGCCGCATTTGGTAAATGAAGCTTCTGCTTATGGAACAGGGCAATTACCTGATAAGGAAGGGCAAATGTACCATGACGCTGCCGACGATTTATATTTAATTCCAACGGCCGAAGTTCCGGTAACGAATATTTTCCGCGATGTGATTTTGCAGGAAAGTGAATTGCCGATTTTGTGTACAGGCTATACGCCGTGTTTCCGCCGTGAAGCAGGGTCTTATGGCGCACACGTCCGCGGTTTAAATCGTTTGCACCAATTTGACAAAGTAGAGATAGTACGCATTGAACATCCTGATAAATCATATGAAGCATTGGATGGCATGGTTGAACATGTGAAAACGCTTTTGCAGGAATTAAAATTACCTTACAGAATTCTCCGTCTATGTGGTGGTGATATGGGTTTTGCTTCAGCTTTGACTTATGATTTTGAAGTGTTTTCTACCGCTCAGGATAAATGGCTTGAAATTAGTTCTGTTTCCAATTTTGAAACCTTCCAGGCAAATCGCTTGAAATTACGTTTCAAGGGAAAAGAAGGAAAAACCCAGTTGGCACATACCTTAAACGGAAGCTCATTGGCCTTGCCGAGAGTTTTAGCCGGAATCCTGGAAAATTATCAAACTCCGGAAGGTATTATAATCCCGGAAGTATTACGCAAGTACACCGGATTTGATATCATAAACTAAAAGTTAATCTTTCGCAAACAATGTACTAATTGAACACAAAAATGTTACTTTAGTACATTGTTCTTTTTTACTGTAAAGTCATGAAAAAAATTCTTGTTATAATCGTGTTTTTTGTTTCTTTTTGGGCAAGCGCCCAAGCGGATCAACTGGCGAATAATTATTTTGACCGAGGCGATTTTGAAAAGGCGTTAATCAGCTATCAGGAGTTATTGAAAACCAATGTCGGAAATTTTAATTTTTTTCAACGGGTAATTGAATGTTACCAGCAGCTGCAACAGTATGACAAAGCCCAAAAAGCTATAGAAGACCAACTTGACAGATTCAAACAAAGCAATCTTTTGGTAGAATTAGGTTATAATTACCAATTGCAGAAAAATCAGGAAAAAGCCAAGAAATATTACGATCAGGCGATTGATAAAATCAAGAAGAATGCTACCGAAGTTTATGGCATTGCCTATGTTTTTGAAAGAAAGGCATTGGTAGATTATGCCCTTTTGGCTTATAAGACGGCGCTGGAAAAAGATCCTAAACTGAGTTTCAACTTTCAAATGGCAACGCTTTACGGACAACAGGGTAATACCGATTTGATGATTGACACCTTTCTGCAGGAAGCGTTTCAAAATCCGCAAAACCTTCCGATAATCCAGAATCAGTTATCGCGGTTTATGACAGAAGAAGTTGATGCTAATTTTAATGATTCGTTGAAAAAAGCACTGTTACTTCGGGCACAAAAAACACAGGATGTATTCTGGAATGATTTCCTAAGTTGGCTTTTTGTACAGCAAAAAGAATATGGCAAAGCCTTTATCCAGCAAAAAGCGATTTACAAACGAAATCCCGATTCATTTGCCAACATCGTGAGTTTAGGACAAATGGCCATTGACGATAATGATCAGGATTCGGCCAACGAGATTTTAAATTTTGTACTCGATAATACCAGGGATATTGAATTGATCATTCAGTCGCATTCCTATCTGATAAAAATGAAAATTGACCATGCTACAGAAAAAGATTATCCGGGAATTACCGCAGAATTGGATGCATTGATTAAGGAATTTGGCGTAAGCCCGTATACGCTTTCGCTTTTGAAACTTCAGGCTGATTTCAACGCTTTTCATCTAAACAATGCTGAAAAAGCCAAGGTTATTTTAAAAAGCGCTATGGAAATGCCAATCAATAAGTATCAATTGACAGAAGTCAAAATGGAATTGGCAGACATTTATTTATTTGAAGAAAAATTCAATCAGGCGTTGATTTATTATTCGCAGATTGATGAAGACATGAGTGGCGATGTGGTTGGCCAGGAAGCCAGTTTAAAAACGGCTAAAACGAGCTACTTTAAAACTGATTTTGCCTGGGCATCGCACCAGTTGAAAGTTTTAAAGTCGGCTTCGTCACAGTTGATTGCCAATGACGCACTGGATTTGTTTTTGCTGATAAGTGACAACACTGTTGAAGATTCCTTACAAGTAGCTTTGAAAAAATTTGCGCGTGCTGATTTTCTTTTATACCAGAATAAAAAGAAAGAGTCGCTGGAAGCATTTCAACTGATTCTAAAAGAACATAAAGGCGAAGATATTGAACCCGTAACGCTTTTACGCATTGGAAAAATATATGAAAAAATGGGCGATTTTACCAACGCCTTAGCCAACTACGATGCCATAATCACTAAGCACAAAGAATGCATTTATATTGATGAAGCACTGTATTTTTCAGCTGAGATTTATAATACGCAACTAAAAGATCCGGAAAAAGCGAAACCACTTTATGAAGAAATGCTGACAAAACATGAAGACAGTATTTACCATGTCGATTCCCGAAATAAATACCGAAAACTACGCGGGGATACTAATCTTTAAGTAGTATTTCCAAATTTTCAAATCATCAAATTTTCAAATCAAAATGATACTATACAACGTCACCATCAACATACATGAAAGCGTTCACGATCAATGGATGAAATGGATGCAGGAAAAACATATCAACGATATGCTGGCTACCGGAAAGTTTTCTTCAGCCCGAATGGTTAAGGTTTTGGTCGAGGAAGACATGGGCGGAACTACCTATTCTATTCAGTTTGTTACCGATTCCAAAGAAACTCTGCAGCGTTATTATGATGAAGATGCGCCAAAGCTCCGGGCAGAAAGCGCTTCGTTGTTTGGCGACAAAATGCTGGCTTTTCGAACAGAATTGGAATTGATTTCCGAACATTAACAGATTGTTGGATTATTAGATTTTTGGATTCTTGGAATATCTAAAATCTGATAATCCAAAAATCCAAAAATCTAACAATCTAAAATGAACGACGTAAGAGCCAAAAAACATCTCGGGCAACATTTCCTAACGGATGAAAATATAGCCGCAAAAATTGCCGATACATTGAATTTTGAAGGTTATGACATCACTCTGGAAATTGGTCCGGGAATGGGTGTTTTGACCAAATACCTTTTGGAAAAGCCAACGACAACCTACGTAATTGAAATCGATACCGATTCGGTTGCCTATCTGGAGGCACATTATCCCAAACTGCATGGCAAAATCATTTCGAAAGACGTTTTGAAATACAATATCAACGAAATTTTTGAAGGAAAACCATTTGCCATCATTGGCAATTTCCCTTATAATATTTCATCTCAGATTGTGTTTAAGTGCCTGGAATTACGTCATCAGGTTCCTGAGTTTTCGGGAATGTTCCAAAAAGAAGTAGCCGAAAGAATCTGTGAAAAAAAAGGAACCAAAGCCTACGGAATCCTATCCGTTTTAGTTCAGGCTTTTTACGATGCCGAGTATTTATTTACCGTAAGTCCTGATGTTTTTAATCCGCCACCAAAAGTAAATTCGGGTGTTTTGCGCTTGCGCAGAAAGGAAAATTTTACGCTTCCGTGTAATGAAAAGTTATTCTTTTCGGTAGTAAAAACTGGTTTCCAGCAACGCCGAAAAACATTACGGAACAGCTTAAAATCCTTTAACCTTTCGGATAATTTAAAAGAAGATACTATCTTTGACCTGCGCCCCGAGCAATTAAACGTTGAACAGTTCATCGAACTTACTCAAAAAATAGAAGCGAATGCAGTTTAAAATCAGCAAAGAACTCTTAGAGCAAATCGAGCAGCTCATTCACAGCAAAAAAGACCAGGAATTGGCTGCTTTGCTGAATGATATGCACCATGCCGATATTGCCGAGATTTTTGATGAGCTTGACATTGAAGAGGCGACCTATATTTTTAAGATTCTTGACAGTGAAATTACCGCTGAAATTCTTCCTGAATTAGAAGACGATGTTCGTGAAAAAATCCTTCGTGGACTTTCAGCCAAAGAAATTGCGGAAGAACTGGATGAATTGGACACCGATGACGCTGCCGATATCATCGCCGAACTATCACAAAGTAAAAAAGAGGAAGTAATCTCGGAGCTGGAAGACGTTGAGCATGCCAAAGACATTGTGGATTTGCTGCGATACAACGAAGATACCGCCGGTGGTTTGATGGGGAAAGAGATGGTGAAAGTCAATGAAAACTGGAACGTACTGACCTGCGTCAAGGAAATGCGGATTCAGGCGGAGAATGTCACAAGAGTTCATTCGATCTACGTTGTTGATGATGAAGACAGGCTCAAAGGCCGATTGTCCCTTAAAGACCTATTGACGACTTCCACCAAAACGCCAATTAGCGAAGTATACATTAAAAAAGTAGATTACGTAAATGTCGATACACCAAATACCGAAGTGGCGCGTATCATGCAGAAATATGACCTGGAAGCGATTCCCGTTGTAGACGAAATGGGGAGATTGGTTGGTCGTGTTACCATTGACGATATTGTGGATGTAATTAAAGATGAAGCCGATAAAGATTACCAGTTAGCAGCAGGTATTTCCCACGATGTTGAAGCCGATGACAGCATCTTAGATCTGACAAAAGCCCGTTTGCCCTGGTTAGTTTTAGCATTATTAGGCGGATTCATCAGTGTGAAAATGTTAGGACTATTCGAAGGAGCGATGTTAGAACACGGAGAACTGTTTTTTTTCACACCTTTGATTGCGGCCATGGCAGGTAATGTTGGCGTTCAATCCTCGGCAATTATCGTTCAGGGTCTAGCCAATCACTCGATAAGTGGCTCTATTTTCAACCGATTATTAAAAGAAATTTCGTTAAGTCTTTTAAACGGCTTAATACTCGCAACCATCCTTTTTGTTGGGAGTCATTTCCTTTTGGGTGTCGATCCTAAAATCGGAATGATTGTTACGATTGCCTTAATTTCTGTAATCACGATTGCCTCACTCATAGGAACTTTTATACCCCTTTTACTCAATAAATTTGGGATTGACCCTGCATTAGCAACCGGTCCATTTATCACCACAAGCAACGATATCTGCGGAATTTTGATTTATTTCTCGATTGCAAAATTGATTCTTGGGTTTTGATTTAGGAGCAGAACTTTTATTTTTCTTTACAACAATCCTCCCGCTGTCCATTATATCTTTTTCTTTTGCAAAGAAAAAGGATGCCATTCCCATCGGGGCTAAAAAAGCGCCTCTTACAGTAAATCTTTTAGTCCAGGGAACATGCAATTAACTGTAAATTTAAAAGATGGCCTAGGTTATAGGTTAATTTGTTATTACGATTAGAGGAAAGGTATTTTCCATTCTCATCCTGCATAACTCTAACGGATTCGCCGACAATCCATCTGCATGTAGCGTAATTCCATATCCAGGTAGTTGCAGTATTATCGTGGTCTTCCAACAAAGCGATTGCTTGTTCTTTTGTCTTTTTCTCTGCCATACTTATACTTCCCTCATAGACCTGATGGAATGAATAGGCAATAACTATATCATTCTCTTTCCAAATTCCAGAAATCCTATATTTTGCCATATCGTATATTTTTTAGAAAACTTTTCTTAAAAATGTCGAATTCCTAAAGCCCGACCAAATTATAAAACTCCGAGAGCTTTATGTTTCTTGCCTCACATAGTTTGCCAATCGTGTCCAGGCTAATGGTATAGTTTGGGTCGTTCTTAATACGCCTCACTGTTTTTTCATCAAGGCTGTGTTCCACCGCAAAAGAATTTAGTGACTTGGCTTGGCTAAGCCATTCGCTGTTGATAAAATCAACTATTTTACGATTGGTTCTTTTCATGATAACAAAGTAAATTCCTAAATCTTCAAATTACTCGGATTGAAATCCGATGTTGATTACTTTATAAAACCAGTAACTGCGAGGTAGGATGCAGAAACTTTAGAGCCTTTTTTTGACGTAGTGGTTGCTAGATTTAGATAAAGGTATTGCTATTATACGGTTATGGGCTAATAAATAATATGTTTGTTGGTTTACTTTCTCTCATTTAAACGGTATTTCCTGAAGGCGGCTGATTGAAGGACATTTTTATCAAAACAAATTGGCGAGAAAACGTAGGATAATAGGCCGAAACGGCTTCAAACATTATATGAGTTGCCCTAAAAGAAAAGCCTCTCTTTTCTGAGAAGCTTTTGTACCGATTAGCATTGAATTGTCGAATCTTTTTGTAGAAGATTTAAGCGACTTTCCCATGCTTACTGTATGCTTAAGCAAATGGACGAGACATTTACAAGTTAAATACTTTTCTTAAGTGCGTTGGGTAATTCTCAAGGTCATCTGAAATGTTGTCGCTTTTGAAAATATCAAAACAGTTGTAATCTGGGAGAACCTCAACGCCACAAAATTGGTAATTGCTGGTAATGTTTAGGAATAAATCAGCAGTGCCTTTACCAAGCATTAGTTTTTGCGAAGGATTATCGAATGCTTCCTTAGGGGCATTCCAAGTGGCACAAATCATAAACTTTTTGCCCTGCATTTTACCGCCAGAGCCATACTGTTTTGACTTATCTTCCCTTGTTCTTCCATCACCAGAAAGGAACTTCTGGCTGTTGAGTCCGCTATTAAAAACCTCGTCAACGTACTTCTTATAAATCCATGGTGCTCCGAACCAATTTACTGGTGTTTGCAATATAATAATATCCGCTTCCAAGTGCTTCTCCACTTCTTCTTCAGGAGTATAACCTTCTTCTACTTTGGTTTCTAAAACCTTATATCCGTGGTTGACAAAAACCTCTTTGGCAATATCGTAAAATGCTTTGTTAAGCGTTCCTTCTGTCCAATTAGGATATTTTAAATGCGCATCAATTAATAATACTGACTTTGTTTGTTCCATAAAAAAACAATTAAAGGTTCTTTCCAAAAAAAGTTGTCATATTGCTTGCAACCTGATTCACATATTTTGGAATATCATATAAATCCATGTGAGTCGCGCCATGTATAACCATTAATTCTTTTTGACTTTTGGCTTTTTTATAGATTTCTTCACCTTGCCAACGTGAACCAGCTTTGCTACCAACAATTACAAGAATCGGTTGCGTCAAAAAAGATTCGATATTTGCAAATGCTTCAAAGGCTAACATTTTATCTAAGCTGGTAAACAATAAAAGATTGGTAGAATTAGGATGTTGCGCTCTCGGTGTTCTGTAGTAGTCGTGTGCTTCAACCAAATCGTTTGGCGTGGTTGCATCAGGTTTTTCAGGAACGTAATTTATGTAAATTGGTTGGGCACCGTTTGCTTCTGCGGTACGTTGCTTTGCAACTGCCTGTAATGTTGCCAATGATTCTGAAATAGGTGTTTTACCGTCCCAACCTTTTTTGTTTCCAGTACTAACAGGACTGGCAACAGCAATGGCTTTAATTCTTTTTTCCGTTTGAGCAGCATTGACCGAGTAGCCGCCGCCAGCACAAATTCCAATTAAACCGATTTTTTCGGCGTTAACGAATCTAAGTGTCGATACATAATCAACAGCACTTTTTATATCTTCCACCCGTTCGGTCGGATTCTCTAAGAATCTTGGTAGGCCTTCGCTTTCGCCTTGATGCGATGCATCA
>JAZKCP010000121.1:11860-13506 GCA_040388035.1 Bacteroidota bacterium
ATCAAATGCTAACGCAACATATCCTTGCTCGGCCATCTTTTGAGCGTACAAACCCGACGTTTGCTCTTTGACGCCACCACCAGGGTGTACCGATATAATTGCGGAATATTTTTTATTCTCATCAAATCCTACTGGTAAATAAAGATTACCTGCCATCTTTAAACCATTGTTGTCAAATGTGATTTTTCGGATTGATGGATTTTGAGCCGTTAACTCTCCAGTAAAAGTTAGAACAATTAGTACTAACATCATAATTCTTGTTTTCATCGTGTTATCATTTTATAATTACAGGACAAAGGTAGTTGTAGCATAACCAACCGACGGAAACATACCACGAGTAAAAAAGAAACAAATTACTGATGCAAAATGTTAAAAAGAAAAAAAAGGTTTATTGCGGTTTGGCGACCTGTAGCCTATATTCTTTTGGGGAAAGGTTAAACTGTTTCTTAAAGAACTTGGAAAAATAATTAGGGTACTCGAAGCCGAGTTCGTAAGCCACTTCCGAATTGTTGAGGCTACCGCTCTTAAGAAGTTCCATTGCCCTATTTGCAACAAATTCGTGAATATTCTCTAATGCGGTTTTTTGGGTAAAGTGTTTAATAATGTCTCCCAAATAATTGGGCGTTAAACCTTGCTTATCGGCAAAATATTGTACAGATGGAAGTTGTTTTACTTGCCCATTGTAATATTCTCTCAAGTGCTGCTGAAATTGTGTTACAATACGATTGTAATCTTTTGGGTTTGTGGAGAATTGCCTTTTGTAAAACGTTTCAACCAGTGAAATTAAAACATTCGCATAAGAAAGCAGGACCCCTTTATTCCTATTCTCGGTGTTATAATATTTCATCATTTGGGTAAAAACCATGCTAATCTCCGATACTTCAGATTCAGTCAAATACAAAGCTTCGTGTTGTCCATAGTCCAGATAGGTTTTAAAGAGAAAGCGATTTTCTTCAATGATTTTTTTGGAAAGCTGTAAATACAATCCTGTATATGTTGGGTCTGCATCCCAACCCGTAGCTAACTCAGGACTGTTAAAAAATACTGCTGTGATAGGTTTAGCATTCGGAACAGACTTATCTACAAAACCGATTTTAATTGATATACGGTAGAAGTCAACCATCACAGGCTCTGACTTCATCAATAACTTTGTAACGTCATAATATCCAATATCAATGTCGTTGTCCAATGGTTCTGGCAATCCTATATATTGGTTGAATGATTTAAAGTCGCTAAATTTTATCATAGACAAATATACCTAAAATAAAAAAAAGCTCCTCTTTTCAGAGGAGCTTTTTGTACCCGGAGCGGGACTTGAACCCGCACGGTTGCCCACAGGTGTTTGAGACCAGCGCGTCTACCAATTCCGCCATCCGGGCGTTTACCTTGAATGGATTACAGTTTAATTTTTAGAAAAAATTAATTAAAGTTATCGCCATCCCGGGCTTTCCTTTGAATCGTTCTGTTTAATTAAAAATAATTAATAAAACTATCTCCAGGCTTGAGAGACAAAACCAACAACAGTTGGTTTATCGCGAAAAATAAACAACAAAAGCGTTGCTTATCTTTAAACACGGTGCAAATGTAAAAAATAAAATATCATATTCTAAAAAAAATACTCTAAAATATCCTTTCAGAGTTGGTTT
>JAZKCP010000122.1:0-4440 GCA_040388035.1 Bacteroidota bacterium
TTACTCCAATTAAGATTCCTTCTGTAGGAGTAATATCTAAAACTTCTTTATCAATTAAGAAAGCGGAAGCATTGAAATAATACACTACAAACAGCAAACAAAATCCGGAAAGCCACGTAAAATAGGCTTCGTATTTGAACCAATGCAAATGTTTCGGAATCGTCTTTGGTGCGACTTTATATTTTTCCAGATAATAAAACCCACCGCCGTGCACTGCCCAAAGGTTTCCGGCCAATTCATCGCGGACATCCTCAGTCCTGTTTAAGGCGTTTTCAAGGAATACAAAATAAAACGAAGCACCAATCCACGCAATTCCGAAAGTGATATGCAGCAATCGGATGACAATATTCAGCCATTCCATCATATGGGCTTCCAATGGTGTGCCTTGTACAAGAATGTAAGTGTTTATCAGGATTCCAACAATAACCATCAGGATTCCGGCATAAATATAATTCATGCTGGTGTTCCGGATATCGTCATCGGCTTCAGAATCTTTTTGGGATTTTCCTTTTAGGAAGTTGGGCATTTTGTATGACATGTAGCCCAACGTGATCAACACGCTGAAATACACCAAATACAAAACAATTATTACAAAGGTACTTATTGACACTATTTACTGATTTTACCAAACAATCGCAAACGGCTGATACCGCCGTCAGGGAAGATGTTCAGCCTGACATGCGTTATTTCATTATGCGTATTTATTTCTTTTACAAATTCGTGTTCGTTATCAGCGCTTAATTTTTGCTGAGGCAACAATGTCTGCCAATCACCATTTTTGATAACTGCATCGTCATTATTGCTTACGCAGAATTCTATCGAACAGCTATCAGGATAATTTCCTTTGAAATGACAGGTATCCACAACAATTCTTTCAACCGTTCCTTTGTGAGCTAATTTTAAAATAACCCAGTCACGATTATTTGGAGTTCGGTTTCTTTTGGTTTCCCAGCCATCGCCCATATTGGCACCACGATTTGGCATAATTAGATTGCTCATCGCGCTAAAAAACATATCGTTGCAGGCGATTGCTTGTCCGCCGTTAATTGCCGCAGCTAAATCTATAGTATCGTTAGCAGAAACAGCATCCCAGTTTTTGAACACTTCTCCATAAACACGGAATCGGGCAACGCCGCCATCGGGATAAATATGCAGGCGTAAATGCGTAAAGATTTCATCGCTTTCGCATTCGTAAAAATTCTGTGAACCCGCATCCAAATGTGATTTTGGTAAAATTTCTTTCCATGCTACATCTTCCCAATCGGAAACTTTATATCCATCTGGCAGATTAACCGCTTCAATTGAAGCATGTGGCGGATGATTCCCTAAAAAGAAATTAGTGTCGATATCAAAACCGGTAATCTTTCCCGAAACACCCAATTGGATTACCGCCCAATCGTGTCCCGGAGTTCTCTTTCTGCGGCTTTCCCAGCCGTCCATCCATTTTCCTCTATCGGTGTATTTATCGTGTATGAATATGCCTCGTGTTGGCAGGATTAAGTTTTCTTTTTCGGCAAAGAAATCATCTGTGGCATATAATACTTTTCCGCCCAAGCGTTCTGCGGCTAAATCAGTTAGTGCCGTAAAAGATGGTGATTCCTTGATAATCTCGGTTACTTTTGCAAAAGCCATTGTCCTTTATTTTTATTTTCTATTGATTTATTTTGGTATACGGTCGCACCATTTACTATAGTTTCCAGCACTTTTCCGTTTAAGTTTTGCGCAATATATGGACTTATTTTATATCTGAAAAAAATGTCTTCTGCTTTTACCAATTCAGTTTCATCAGGATTCCAGATAACGATATCGGCATCGTGGCCGATTTTAAATTCCCCTTTCTTGTCGGCTTTGATAAAGCCGGCGGGTTTTGAAGTCACTAACGGAATAAATTCCTCCAATTTCATAGTGTCTTTCAACGCTGTCCATGATGCGGTTAGTAGAAACTGGATTCCAGCAATTCCGCCCCAGGCTTTTTTCAGGTTGCCGCTTTCCATTTCCTTGATCTTGGGCGGAGCAGGTGAGTGGTCTGTTGTGATAAAGTCCAAAACACCCGAGACAAATGCTTTTTTCAATTGCTCATTGTTGGTTTTTTCTCGAATTGGTGGCGCACATTTGTAAATGCAGTTGGCATCCGGAATATCTTCCGCGTTAAAGAAAATATATTGCGTACAGGTTTCTGCTGTGATTGGCAGACCTTCTTTTTTGGCTGCTTCGATTTTAGATAAGGCTTCCGCGGATGCGACGTGGACGATATGAACCTGGCAATTGTGTTTGCGGCACATTCTAATCATCAGCTCAATCGCATCGTTTTCCCATTTCTTTGGACGGCTCGCCAGATAATGCTGATAGCTTGTCGGATTAGTATCGAAATCACAAACAATTTCGGTTTCATATAATTCGCAGTGCGCCAATAATGGAATATTGTATTTTGCAATGATTGGCATGGCTTCGTCGAGATCTTTCTCGGTTACATTTGGAAATTCATCTATACCCGAATGTGTCAGGAAACATTTTACGCCTACAACTCCGGCCTGAATAAGTGATTCTAAATGAGAAGCATTTCCGGGAATCAACCCTGCATAAAAACCAACATTAACATTCATCTTTCCTTTGGAAGCTTCAAGTTTTTGGTTAAAAGAATCCAGAGTGGTCGTCACCGGACTCGCATTTAGTGGCATGTCGATAATGGTGGTTGAGCCGCCGGCTGCTGCGGCTTGTGTGGCGGTTTCAAATCCTTCCCACTCGGTTCTTCCGGGTTCGTTGATGTGGACATGGACATCAATAACGCCAGGCATGATGACTGCGTTGCCATAATCTTCGGCATTATTTGCTTTTTCAAAATCAATCGCTGTGATGGTTCCGTTGGTAAAGCTTAGGGTTGCAGGTTGTAGTTTATTTTCAACCCAAATCCTCGTACTGTATATTTTTCTGTCTTGCATTTTATTTTGGATTTACCCGAAAGGCAAACATACAAACTTAAGGATAAAAAGTTAAATTCTGAATCGAGTCATGAGACATTTTGCCCGATTCAAAATCAGTTGTAGGAAAACAACCGACACTGGATATTAAATGCGTAGTTTCGCCATCGAATAATTAATTCTCAAAACAATCTTATGAATAAAAATGGGCCAATAATAGTTATAGAAGACGATAGGGATGACCAGGAACTAATGTCGGATGCATTTGAGGATTTAGGTTATAAAAACGAAATACTTTTTTTTGGTGATGGAGAATTGGCACTAGACTATTTGGTAAATAACCATGTGGAGCCCTTTATCGTTTTTTCGGATATCAATATGCCTAAATTAAACGGAATGGAACTTAGGGAAAAAATCCACAATAATGAAGATTTAAGGGTAAAGAGCATTCCGTATTTATTTTTTTCTACCAGCTCAGAGCAACAATTTATTATTGACGCCTATTCAAAGTCGGTTCAGGGTTTCTTTATCAAGCCTGCAAATTATACCGATTTAAGAAATATCTTGAAAACCATAGTTGACTATTGGAAAACATGTGTTTCTCCGAATTACGTTAAATAATATTTCTATAACTTCGTTTTTTCAAAATTAGTATTGCGTTTCATAAACCGAAACAATGATTTTAGATTTTTACAGAAGAGTTTCCGAAATCCTCCAATCCGAGAAGCGATTGGTGCTGATGGTTGTGATTGCCAATGAAGGCAGCAGTCCTGGAAGGAAAGGCTTTAAGATGCTTGTGACCAAAAATCAGATGTACGGAACAATCGGCGGCGGAATCATGGAGCATAAGCTGGTGGAATATGCCGGGTCTCTTTTGGATAAACCTGCTTTTGAACCATTTATAAAACACCAGATTCACGACAAATCAGTTCCGAAAGACCAATCAGGAATGATATGCTCCGGCCGGCAAACAATCGCTTTTTATGATGTCAATCAGGATTTTTTGCCGATGGCGAATCAAATCCTGACAGAAGAAAATTTTAAGATTACTTATTCCAATCACGGGATTAATGTGCCTTCTGAAAACCCTGAATGGTTATTTATGGAAACCAATTCATTACCGCAAAAAGTTTACATTATTGGAGGTGGGCATGTTGGTTTGGCGCTGAGTGAAGTGCTTTCGCGAATGGATTATGAAATTCATATCCTTGATCATCGCGATAATCTGAATACGATGATGCAGAATCATTTTGTACATTCCAAACAAACTATAGAGTTTGAAAAAATAGATCAATATATTCCTGAAGGAAATGGCGTTTACGTAGTCATCATGTCCTTTGGTTACCGAACCGACGACGTGATTATCCGTAGATTAATCAACAAAAACTTCAAATACATCGGAATGCTAGGCAGCAGGGAGAAGATTGCAACCTTATTCAATGGTTTGGTAGAAGATGGTTTTGATAAAGACAATATCGCCAAAGTCTATGCCCCAATTGGCATTGACATCAAAAGCGAAACG
>JAZKCP010000123.1:0-9551 GCA_040388035.1 Bacteroidota bacterium
GTACCGAAAAACTTATCAAACTGTGCCTTGAGCTGACGGAATTCCAATTCCTGAAATAAAGCATCTGTTTTTTCAATATCAGGTTTAGAAAGTTCATAGTCTTCTTCATTAAACTCTACATCACAGTCGCAAATAATTGTTGCCAGTTTTTTGGATAATAAGCCAAGTTCCTTATTAGCTTCTATCTTCTCCTTCATCGCGCCTTTTAGTTTATCGGTATTTGCCAAAAGATTTTCCATAGAACCGAATTCTTTCAGCAACTTTTTAGCGGTCACTTCGCCTACGCCAGGCAATCCGGGAATATTATCAACAGCATCGCCCATCATTCCAAGAAAATCAATTACCTGTTCCGGGCGTTCAATTTCAAAACGTTCCAAAACCTCGGGAACACCCCAAATTTCTATTCCATTTCCTAAACGGGCTGGCTTGTACATAAAGATATTTTCAGAAACCAGCTGAGCAAAATCCTTATCGGGCGTTACCATAAAAACCTGATAATTGTGCTTTTCCGCTTGTTTTGCAATTGTTCCAATTAAATCATCGGCTTCGCAACCTTCTGATTCAATAATCGGGATATGCATCGCTCTTAAAATTTCCTGAATCCACGGAAGTGCAATCATAATGGCTTCGGGTGTTGCGCTTCGGTTGGCTTTATATTCTGTGAACATCTCCGAGCGTACGTGGCTGCCGCCTTTATCAAAAGCAACTGCCAAATGGTCTGGCTTTTCACGTTTGATTACGTCCATTAACGAATTCATAAATCCAATAATAGCTGAAGTATCCATTCCTTTTGAGTTGATACGCGGGTTTTTTATAAATGCATAATACCCACGGAAAATTAAGGCATAAGCATCGAGAAGGAAAAGGCGTTTTTGTGACATAAAATCAATTTTATAAGAATGTAAAAATAGGAAATTTGAAGTTTACTTTTTGGTAAAAACATAAACTAAAAGTTAACTTTCATGATATTGGATTTTTTATTTTCTAGGATAGTTAAAATTTATCAAAAACAAAAAAATTAAAACAACTTTCTTTGTTAATTTGTTAAAAATTAAAAAATGGCCTTTCGCTTTCTAATCCTTTTCATAATCATTGCCATAGTCGAGCTGTATGCTTTTCAAGCTATAAAAACTGTCACTAAATCCAAATGGATTTTGATTGCCTATATTGTGATTTCTGCCGCTGCGATAGTATTCATTGCCTATGAGATATTGAAATTTGACAGAGGTGTGGGGCAGACGAAGATGACTTTAATTACTTTAGGATTGCTGTTGTTAGTTTTGCTTCCAAAAATTGTGTTGACTTTTGTAATGCTTTTGGAAGATGTCTTGAGGCTTTTGATGGGAACAATTAACCATTTTATGGGCCACAATTCAGACAGTTTCTTACCCGATAGGAGAAAGTTTGTCAGTCAAGTTGCACTTGGGCTGGCGGCGGTTCCTTTTTTTTCTTTGATTTATGGGATGACGATTGGCAAATATAATTTCAGGGTAGTTCGGCAAACCATATTCTTTCCTGATTTACCCGAGGCATTTGACGGTTTTAAAATCACACAGATTTCAGACATTCATAGCGGTAGTTTTGATGATAAAGAAAAAATAAGATATGCTATCGATTTAATTAATGAGCAGGAAGCAGACTTGTTGTTGTTTACAGGAGATATTGTAAACGCTAAAGCAGATGAAATGCATCCGTGGATTGACATTTTTAATGGAATAGGAAAACATGAATTTGGGAAATACTCCATTTTGGGAAACCATGATTATGGGGCTTACTTGGATTGGAAATCGGAAAAAGCAAAAGCGGATAATTTTGAAGCTATAAAAGATTTACATCGTCAGATTGATTTTAAACTGCTGTTGAATGAAAACGTTAAAATTAAAAAGGGGAATGATGAAATTGCCTTGGTAGGCGTTGAAAATTGGGGAAGGCATTTTGGAGAATACGGAGACATCAATAAAGCATCAGAAAATTTAGCCGAAACCGATTTTAAAATCCTGATGAGCCACGACCCAAGCCATTGGGAATATATTGTAAAAACGCATCCAAAAAACATCCAACTAACGCTTTCCGGGCACACGCACGGAATGCAGTTTGGAATAGAAATTCCGGGTTATTTTAAATGGAGTTTAGCACAATATATGTACAAACAATGGGCAGGATTGTATGAAGAATTTGGAAGATATATCTATGTGAATCGTGGTTTTGGATTTCATGCCTATCCCGGAAGAGTAGGTATTATGCCAGAGATTACGGTTTTTGAACTAAAAAAAGGGGAAAAAGTAGCATAATTAGTTAAAAATGCTACATTTGTGCTTTACAATCTCTTTTGAGCTATAAAAAGAATTAAAAATATTTTGGTTTTATGTCAAAATTTGGAGAATTAATCAATGCACAGGTTCCTGTATTAATTGACTTTTATACAGAGTGGAACGAATCTTCAGTTTCTATGCATCCGGTCATCCGCGATGTGGCAGCTGCGCTTGGCGACAGGGCAAAAGTGATAAAAATTGATGTGGATAAAAATCAGGAATTGGCTGATGCACTTCGCATCAAGGGATTGCCAACCCTGATGATTTACAAAGAAGGCCAGATGGTTTGGAGGCAATCAGGTGAGTTGGATGCCAATACTATTATTGGACTTGTTCAGGAGCAATTGTAGTCACTACGCAAAAACATACAAAGGCGAACCATTTATTTGGCTCGCCTTTTATTTTTACTAACAGACGAAGCAAGCCACTGTTATTGTTTGTTGTTCTTTTTTTCATCATTTCCATATTCCAAAATATCACCAGGCTGACATTCCAATGCTTTACAAATTGAATCTAAAGTGCTGAAACGGATTGCCTTTGCCTTTCCTGTCTTTAAAATGGAAAGGTTGGATAACGTCAAATCAACTCGTTCTGAAAGTTCATTCAGAGTAATTTTTCGTTTTGCCATCATCACGTCTAAGTTTACAATTATTGACATAGCTTTAAACAGTTAAATCGTTTTCGTTTTGAATATCTACTCCTTTTTTGAAAATAGTCGCAATAATATAGATCACGGCTCCCATTAAAATAAATGCTTGACTGTCAGCCCAAAATTGGTTTAAGTTGTCGGGAACAAAACCGTGATGCATTAAATTTTTAACCAACTGTCTGGCAATGTAACTTAACAGTCCAATTGAAAGGGTATAATAACTAACCAGCGAAATTTGTTTCGCAACAAAAGAGTTGAACGGTTTTGACAAATCCATTTTGTGCATTAATCTGATAACTGTGTAAAATAGGCAAGCTTTTAAAATTGAAATGGTTAGAATAAAGCTATAGATACCAAAAAAAGCCAATCTACTGTCTTTATACATTTCAATTAAGTCCAACTTTTGATAAAGATTTTGGACAAATTCAGGGTTATACAGACTGAAAACGAAATTTACTATTAAGCCTCCTGCTTCAATGGACAAGCCGACAAAAATGAGCCAAGCCACAATATATAAGCCCCAAAATACGAAGTTGTTTGTTTTTGACATAATTATTAAGTTTAAAATTATATTCAAATATAATAAATAATTATTGATAAACAATAAATATACATTTTTTTACAATAAATTTTTTTTAAGCTGTATTTCAGTGTTTAATTTTTATGTTGAGAATAATTACTCAATCTTCGCGCAAACAAATCTTTTTCCTTTTAGGAATTCTAAAGTCTTAGGTAAAACATATTTCAAGTTTTGCTCCGCTTTTATGCTGTCGTGAAAAACGATGATGCTCCCGCTTTGTATATTCTTTAAAACATTATTCAAACATTTTTCCGGAGTGATGGTTTGATCAAAATCATAACTCAACACATCCCACATTATTATTTTATATCCCAATTTTCGCAAAATCCTGGATTGTGATGGTTTGATTTTGCCGTATGGCGGACGGAATAAAGTGTTGAATATTGAATTTTGAATGTTGAATTGGCAATGCTTTACATTTTCAATATAATCATCAGTGTTAGTTTGCCAACCTTTCAAATGATCAAATGTATGGTTTCCAATAGTGTGTCCTTCCCGGATTACCTTTTGGAAAATTCCCGGATGTTTTTCAATGTTGTTTCCAATGCAGAAGAAAGTGGCTTTGGCCTCGTATTTTTTTAGCTGCGCTAATGTCCATTCGGTGATTTCCGGCGTTGGGCCGTCATCGAATGTTAGGAATACTTTGTTTTCATTGTTGGGGATATCCCAAATATAATTTGGAAAAATCCTTTTGACGAAATAATTTGTTTTTACCCAAAAACCCATACGCTAAATATAAAAAAAATGTGCTAATATGAATTTTCAAATTAGCACATCTTCAAATTTTCAAATTAAATTATTCTAAATCTCTTCCGAAACGTGTAAATCGTTGTACGAAAGAATTAAAAATAGGTTTGTTTTTATTGTAAAATGCCACATCGCCACGTTCTTTCATTACGAGCAGCAAACTTCTGTAACGTTCAATATCCGTAATAATATCAGAGGCAATCCCGTTTTGGATTGACGGCTGAATATTTGAATAATAGGTCAAATTCTGTTTGTATTTTGTTATTAATCGTTCTAACAGTTCTCTGGCTTTTGCTTTTTCACCAAGCTCATAATAGCCGCCGGCAAATGGCTCAACCATCGTGTAATAACCATAATAATCCATCGGCATTTTAGTTAACGCTAAATCGATAATTTTTTTGGCTTTGACCGTTTTTCCTTCGTTGATTAGTTTTTCCATCAATCTTGCCATGTTGGTTCGGTACGAAATGCTGTTTTTACGGGTTTCCGGATCATGGTAAATAGTCGTCAGTTCTCCGTTACCCCAAACCCATTTCGTAACTAAATCATACATTTTATCGCTATCAATATCACCCATATCGTAGGGATTTTCCTTGTCGATCAGCGTTTTTATTGGTACAAGTTTGTAAACCAATCCGTCAAGCTGCAGATAATCTTTCATCCACAGATAATCGTCATCCCCAAAGCTTCCACCAGTAAAATAGATGGGGCGTTTCCAATCATTATTGACCAAAACATCTAAAGCCATCAAGCGGTTTTTATACATAGCGCTTCCTTTGATATCTAAGTCGATGTACGGAACGATGGAATCATAATACTTTGGATTTACAATCTTGTTTTGAATGATTTTGTTTTTATCAATAGGAATTCTGATTTTATTCGTGGGATAAAAGTGGATGGTTTGGCCGTTTGACATTTCAACGGTGGACTGAGGATTTTTGATAAAATCAATCCAAGCTTTTATATCCCATCTGGCTTCCGTTTTTGGAATATGGGCTACGTAATCCAGTTTGTCACCAACATACTCGCTATGCTTAAATGATATTGGTAAGCCATCAGATTTATAGGTTTTGAATTTCATTTGGTCAATATACCAATCGGTCATGAACAATTGTGTATTAACAATTTTAATATCAGTTCTTATGCCTTCGATTTCCTGGGCGTACCAAAGAGGGAAAGTATCGTTGTCGCCAATGGTATATAATATGGCATTTTGATCACAGGATTCGAGATAATTCCTTGCCATGGCAATTGCCGTATATTTATTTGCCCGGTTATGGTCATCCCAGTTTTGTGTGGCCATTAAAATTGGCGCAGCCAAAAGACAGGCTCCAATTACTATTGGGCCGACTAATTTTGATTTTAATTTTTCGGCTATCATTTCGTAGATGGCATAAACGCCAAAACCAATCCAAATGGCAAAAACATAAAAGGAACCAACCAATGCATAATCCCTTTCGCGGGGCTCAAATGGTCTTTCGTTCAGGAATATCTTTAAGGCGATACTGGTGAATAAAAACAATGCTAACAACACATAGAAACTTTTCAAATCTTTTTGTGCATGATACATTAGCCCAATTAGCCCAATCAAAAAAGGTAGGAAGTAGTAAACATTTCTCCCCTTATTGTTTTTAACATCATCCGGAAGATTTTCCTGTGTTCCTTTACCAAGATGGATTTCGTCAATAAACCTGATTCCGCTTATCCAATTGCCATCGAGATTATCATATCTTCCCTGAACGTCATTTTGCCTTCCAACAAAATTCCAAAGCAAATACCTTCCATACATATAGCCAAATTGGTATTCAAACATAAAACTCAGATTGTCCCAAGTGGATGGTTTTTCAACAATTATATAATCGCTGTATTTTTTCAGGAATGAAACATAATCTTCGTTGTCAATTTTTTTCTGGGCGTAAGCCGATTTAAATTCAGCAATGGTTTTGCTCATTTCGTCCCTAAGCTGGCCAGTTGCCATCGCAACTTGTTCTTCGCTTAAGCTGTCAATGTCAACACCATATTGTGCTAAGTCCTCTTCGTAAGGATAGTCATGATTCAGTTCCACCTTTGGCACGCCGGTAAACTGAATATAATTGTCAACATGATCTGTGCTATAAAGTCTTGGAAGAAACGCCTTTTGAGCATTGTCACTATTTTGTTCGGCATTTTTGTAATTGTTTACAATAACATATTTCCCGGTTTTATAATCTCTTTCGTAGTTAGGCGCTTTATCTAAATAAGGTTCGTCTTTGTCCAAACCGGCAAAAGTATCAGTGTATTGTGGCCCATAAAATAACGGATTTACGCCATATTGTTCCCTGTTGTAATAGGCTAAAACTTCGGCAGCATCCGAAGGTTTATTTTCGTTGATAACTACATTCGCATTGGCGCGAATTGGCAACATCATCCAAACAGAAAACCCGATGAGGACAAAGAGAACACACAGTAATGAAGTGTTATAAAACGGATGTCCTTTTTCGCGGGTATATTTCAATCCAAAATAGAAGAACGCAACAATCAATAAAAGCGCAAATATGGTTCCGGAATTGAACGGCAATCCGATGCTGTTGACCATAAAGATTTCCATTTTTCCAAAAAACGCCAAAGTATAAGGCAACAATAATTTGAAAATGAATAATAAAATTGCAACGATTATGATGTTTGCAATGATGAAATTCTTAACGGTAATGGTTTTGAAATTTTTAAAATAATACAAGAATCCAATAGCAGGAATTGTCAGCAACGCCATGAAGTGAACACCAAACGAAAGTCCAACTACTAAAGAAATCAACAACAACCAACGATTGCCCTTCGGCGCGTGCATTTCTTGTTCCCAACGCAATCCAAGCCAAAAAAGCAAGGCAATGAATAATGAAGCCATTGCATATACTTCGGCTTCTACGGCACTTGACCAAAAACTATCGGAAAAAGTAAAAGCCAATGATCCGACGAAAGAACTTCCAAGGATAACGACTGCTTTATTTTTATCAACCTCAGTATATTGAGAAACAATTTTTTTCAATAAAATAGCGGATGACCAAAACATAAACAAAATAGTAAAGGCACTTGAAAACACAGACATCATATTGACCATCAATGCAATTGTTTCTTTATTGAAAGCAAACATGGCAAAGAAAGCACCAAGAATCTGGTACAAAGGAGCGCCGGGAGGATGGCCAACTTCCAACTTTGCCGCTGTTGATATATATTCACCACAATCCCAAAAGCTCATGGTGGGTTCAACGGTCAGCGAGTAAGTGATTAAGGCAATTGCAAATGTTGTCCATCCTAGAATGGTGTTCCATTTATTGAAGTTAAAGTTCATCATATAGATATGAAATGAAGGTTTATTTAATCCTACAAAGAAACTATTTTTTTTAACGCAAGGAAACTCGCGTTAACAAAATTTTCTTAAATAGGATAACGGCTTAGTTTAAAGTTTATTGTGATTCAATTTGCTTTGATTTTAGGATAGTGTTTTAATTTTTATAGTTATTTATTTGTGTAAAATAAAATTTGTACTAAATTTGCACTCGCGTTAAGCAAAACGTAGTTCAATGAACTCTGCTGACACTAAACGCTTATTGAAGTAATTGGTCTATGGTGTAATGGTAACACAACTGTTTTTGGTGCAGTCTTTCTAGGTTCGAGTCCTAGTAGACCAACAAAAAAATCCTCTCAAACTGAGAGGATTTTTTTGTTTAAGAAATATATCTATATTTTGAAAGTAACAACGGGACGAGATGAATGATTTACTAAGTCTTCACTAATACTTCCGTTAAAAAAGTGGGCAATTCCTTTTCTTCCGTGTGTGCAAACTCCAATCAAATCAGCATTAACATGGTCGGCGAAATGCAGTATTCCGGTTTCGACATTTACATCATTGTAGATATTCATGGTATGTTTATTGATCGTAAAATTAGAAACAAAATTTCTCATAATCTCCTGCGCTAGATGAGTTGGTTTAAATGTACTAGGCGTGTTAATCATGGCTAATTCCAATTCTGCTTCAAATTTATTGGCGAACTCCACTACTTTGGCAAAAGGTTTTTTTATCTCATCAGCAAAATCAGAAGCAAATACAAACTTATTCACATTAAATTCGCCAACCTCTTTTTTAATAATTAAAACAGGAGCTGCTGAATGGCGTACAACCTTTTCTGCATTTGAACCAATGAACATCTCCTTGAAACCGCTTGCTCCATGTGAACCCATTACAATTAAATCAATGTCATTTTTTTCGCTAATTTTAAGTATACCTTCGAAAGCCAATTCAAATTGGATAATTTCAGAAACCTTTAAACCATCTAAACATTCATCATCTATCAAATCTTCAAGCCTGTTAATAGCCGAATTCTTAAAAAGCATTATCTCAGGTAAATCGTGACCACTTCCTATGGCATCGCCAGCTTGATGCGGCAACTCTAACATGTGTAATAATATGATTTCGCCACCATTTTTTCGGGCAATTTGCGAAGCAACTTTTAATGCGTAATAGGCGTGTTTTGAAAAGTCTGTAGGTACTAAGATTTTTTTCATGATATAAAATAGTAAAGTTGTTTGGTATTAGATACAATAAAGGTATTATTTTTTTTTGAATGAACAATGCTTTTTGGTTTATAAAAAAATAACTATATTTGCACCGTTATTTACTATTCAAAACTAAATAATGAGGGAAGCAATGCTTCCCTCTTTTTATACAAACTATGACATTTAAAGACAAAATCTCGGATTTATTAGCAGAAGCATTAAAGGAAAAACCTTCTTTGTTTTTAGTAGATTTAACGATAACTGAAACATTTAAAGTCATCGTAACATTGGATGGAGATAATGGTGTAAATTTGCAAGATTGTATAGACGTTAGTCGGGCAGTTGATAGTAATTTAGACCGTGAAGAACAGGACTACGCATTGGAAGTAGCTTCCGCCGGAGTTTCAACTCCGCTAAAAATGGTAAGGCAATATCGAAAAAATATTGGGAGGACATTGAAGGTAAAAACAGCTGCCGAAACCATAGAGGCAAAATTAGAAGCAGTCAACGATGAAATCATTTTGCTTTCATGGACGGCAAGAGAACCAAAGAAGATTGGAAAAGGAAAAGAAACGGTAGAACACAAACGCGAGATTCCTTATTCAGATATAAAAGAAGCAATTGTTACAATAATATTTAATTAATTTAGGCATGGAGAATATTGCATTAATCGATTCGTTTTCAGAGTTTAAAGACGATAAACTTATTGATCGAGTAACGCTTATGGCGATTT
>JAZKCP010000124.1:0-2400 GCA_040388035.1 Bacteroidota bacterium
TTACAACGAAGTCTTAACTGATGATGAAGTCGCCAAAGGAAGAGTATTAGTTTGTACAGGACATCCTGTTGAGAATGGAACAACGATTAGCTGGGATTGTTGAGTTTTCAGTTTAAGGTGTGCAGTTTACAGTTTTGGATATAGCGCATAGTTCATAAAATCGAGCTAAAATAACAATAACAATTTCTTAATTTAAACCATATAAGACTTGTAAGCACATATAAGGGCAATTTGCTTATATGAACTTATATTCCTTATATGGTTCAGCTTGTACATGTTAAATTCGTGGTGTAGGCAAAGGCACAAATTCCGTTTCGCCCGGCACTGGATCAAAACCTTGAACTAGCCATTTTTCTTTAGCCAACTCAATTAGTTCTCTACTAGTCGCCACAAAATTCCAGTAAATAAATCGTTCTTCAGGAAAAGGCTCTCCTCCGAAGATATAAATAGTCGTGTTTTCGAGCATTATAAATTCGCAAAGCGAACTATCATGAGCTACTAAAAGCTGTTTGGGTCCGAAACTATTTCCTTCGCTTTCTATTCCCCCTTCAAGAATATAAATTCCACTTTCGCCAAAAAGTTCAGCACCAATTTTAACAGGTGTTTTAACGGTGCTTTTCAGTTCTATTAAATAAAGTGGACTATAAACTGGAATAGGCGATTGATGACCAAATGCTTTTCCTGCGATAAGTTTATACTCTATTCCAGCGTTTTCCCAAGTTGGAAGCTCATCCGCCTCTGCGTGAAAAAACTCAGGATCCATTTGTTCGAGGTGTTTGGGTAAGGCTACCCAAATTTGCAAACCATGAAGCATTTTGTCGCTATTGCGAAGATATTCAGGCGTACGTTCTGAGTGTGCAATCCCTTTTCCGGCTGTCATCCAATTAACCTGTCCAGGTTTAATCTCAATTGCCGTTCCTAGACCGTCCTTGTGCATAATGCTACCCTCAAACAGATAAGTGAGGGTAGATAAACCAATATGAGGATGTGGAGGAATATCGATATTTTGATGATCATTCATCGCCGCTGGCCCCATGTGATCAATAAAGGAAAAGGGACCAACCATCCTTTTCTCGCGAAAAGGGAGTAGTCTGCCAACCATAAAATTTCCAATATTACTTGGGCGTTCTTCAATAATGAGCTTAATATTCGACATTTGAATTAGCTAATTTGTTAATGTGCTAATTAGCTATTTGAAGGTGCTTCAACCAAACCTGGTACTTCAACCATTTCATTTGCATCGGCTTGATAATCAACACCAGCTACATCAAATCCAAATAGGTTTAAGAAATCACTTTTATATCCAGCTAAATCGCCAATCGAAGGTAGATTTTCTGAAGTAGATTGCTCCCACAAAGCAGCTACGCGTTCTTGAACATCATCGCGCATTTCCCAATCGTCAATGCGTATTCTTCCTTTTTCATCAACTGGGACCGCATCACCAGTGTAAAGTCTATTTTTAAACAAACGTTGAATCTGTTCAATACATCCTTCATGAATACCCTCTTCTTTCATGATTTTATACAAAATAGATATATATAAAGGAATAACCGGGATGGCAGAACTTGCTTGGGTAACCAAGGCTTTATTAACCGAAACGTAAGCCTTTCCGTTTAACGACGCCAGTTTGTCGGTGATTGTAAACGCCGTTGCTTCCAAATGATCTTTCGCACTCCCAATTGTTCCTTTGCGGTAAACAGGTTCGGTAACAGCCGGGCCAATATAGGAGTAAGCAACTGTGGTAAATCCATCAGCCAATAAATTTTCTGCTTTTAGGGCATCAATCCACATTTCCCAATCTTCGCCACCCATTACTGCAATTGTATTTTCAATTTCTTCTTGGTTTGCAGGCTCAATAGATACCTCTGAAACTATTCCTGTATGAAAATCTACCGTTTTATTGGTATAAGAACCACCAATGGGTTTTAGCACAGAACGGTGAGTTACGCCGGTATTCGGATTAGTACGAACGGGTGATGCTAAACTATAAATAACCAAATCAATTTGCCCTAAATCAGCTTTAATCAAATCGATTGTTTGTTGTTTTACTTCATTTGAAAATGCGTCGCCATTGATGCTTTTTGCATACAAGCCTGCTTTTATTGCTTCTGTTTCAAAAGCAGCCGTGTTATACCATCCAGGTGATGCTGTTTTTCCCTCTTTTGGTGGTTTCTCGAAATATACACCGATTGTACCAGCACCCGATCCAAATGCACTAGTAATTCTGGAAGCTAATCCGAAACCAGTTGAAGCGCCAATGACTAATACTTTTTTAGGTCCATTTATAGGGCCTTTTGATTTTATATAATTGATTTGATTGATAATGTTTTGTTCACAACCCTTCGGATGTGCAGTTAAACATATAAATCCTCGCATTCTAGGTTCAATAATCATAATTTT
>JAZKCP010000125.1:0-8242 GCA_040388035.1 Bacteroidota bacterium
TTGGGACTACGAAGATTGTTGCCATGATTGGCAAGAAAAATGAATATGGGAAGTTAGAGATTTTGGGTGTGGGAAAATCCAAAAGTCTTGGCGTGGCTCGTGGCGTGGTAAATAATATTACTCAAACCATCCAATCTATTCAACAGGCAGTTATTGAGGCAGAAGCAAATTCAGGATACAAAATCAACGATGTGGTTGTCGGTATAGCGGGGCAACACATTCGAAGCATTCAGCATACGGATTATGTAATCAGAACCAATCCCGAAGAAGTAATCAGCGGAAGGGATATTCAGTTATTGATTGATCAGGTAAATAAATTGGCAATGCTTCCGGGAGAAGAAATTATTCACGTGTTGCCGCAGGAATTCAAAATCGACGGGCAATCCGAAATCAAGGAACCAATCGGAATGTATGGAGGAAGATTGGAAGCTAGTTTCCACGTAGTGGTTGGCCAGGCATCTTCTATCAGAAACGTCGGAAGGTGTATCCAAAGTTCAGGCATTGAATTATCCGGATTGACATTAGAGCCATTAGCTTCGGCTGATGCCGTTTTGAGCCAGGAAGAAAAAGAAGCTGGTGTAGCATTAATTGATATAGGTGGTGGAACAACGGATTTAGCCATTTTCAAGGATGGAATTATTCGTCACACGGCAGTAGTTCCTTTTGGTGGAAATGTGATTACAGATGACATCAAGGAAGGTTGTTCGATTATAGAAAAGCAAGCCGAATTATTAAAAACAAAATTCGGTTCAGCTTGGCCAGGTGAAAATAAGGATAATGAAATAGTTTCAATTCCGGGATTAAGAGGAAGAGACCCAAAAGAAATTTCCTTGAAAAACTTGTCAAAAATAATCCATGCAAGAGTTGTTGAAATCATTGAGCAGGTTTTTACCGAAATCAAAGCATACGGACACGAAGATCCACGCAAGAAACTGATTGCCGGAATTGTATTGACTGGTGGTGGTTCGCAATTGAAGCATATCAAACAATTGGTGGAATACATTACCGGAATGGACACCAGGATTGGTTATCCAAATGAGCATTTGGCAGGCAATTCAAGTGAAGAAATTTCAAGCCCGTTATTTGCAACGGCCGTTGGATTGGTGATGAACAGCATTGAAAACAATTCGAACAGCGCTTACAAAATTGAATTAAAAGAAGCTGCGGTAGAGTCACCAAGACAAGTTACTTTTCAATCTGTAGCTCAAGCTCAAGTAGTAGAGGAAAAAATTGAAGAAGTTTCCAATGTAATTGAAGACGAAATCGACCTTGAAACGGAAACCACAGAACACAAAATAAAAAGATCGTTTTTTGACCGTTATGTTGAAAAGATTAAAGACTTTTTAGATAACGCAGAATAAATAGAATACAAATAAAACAAAAACCAAAATAGTATGATAAGCAACTCAGAATTTGGAAACATCTCATTTGATTTACCAAAAAATCAATCAAATGTGATTAAAGTAATCGGAGTTGGTGGCGGCGGAAGTAACGCTATCAATCACATGTTCAAACAGGGAATCAAAGGCGTTGATTTCATTGTTTGTAACACAGACTCACAGGCACTTCAAAACAGTGCTGTTCCTAACAAAATTCAATTGGGTGTAAACCTGACTGAAGGACTTGGTGCCGGAGCAAATCCAGATGTGGGACAACAGTCTGCCATCGAAAGCATTGGCGACATCGAAAAGATGTTGGACACCAATACCAAAATGGTTTTCATCACGGCTGGAATGGGTGGCGGAACCGGAACCGGAGCCGCGCCTGTAATTGCCCAACTTGCCAAAGAAAGAGATATTCTTACGGTTGGAATCGTAACTATTCCATTCCAGTTTGAAGGGAAAGTTCGTCAGGAGCAAGCTTTATTAGGTGTTGAAAAATTAAGGAAACAAGTCGATTCCTTGATTGTTATCAATAACAATAAATTAAGGGAAGTTTACGGAAATCTTGGTTTCAAAGCTGGATTCTCTAAGGCTGACGAAGTGTTGGCTACGGCTTCACGTGGAATTGCAGAAGTAATTACACACCACTATACTCAAAACATCGACTTAAAAGACGCCAAAACAGTTCTGTCAAACAGTGGAACAGCTATTATGGGTTCGTCAATTGCTACCGGTGACAACCGCGCAAAAGAAGCTATCATCACTGCTTTGGATTCACCTTTATTGAATGATAATAAAATTTCAGGAGCTAAAAACGTATTGTTGCTTATCGTTTCTGGTTCTAACGAAATCACTATCGACGAAATTGGGGAAATCAATGACCATATTCAGTCCGAAGCCGGACATGGTGCTAATATTATCATGGGTGTTGGTGAAGACGAATCGCTAGGTGAGGCTATCGCGGTTACTATTATTGCTACAGGTTTTAATGTTGAACAGCAAAACGGAATTGTTAATACCGAAGCAAAGAAAATAATCCACTCCTTAGATGGAGAGCATAAAATGGAGCGCGATTTGACGCAAAAACCAGTCGAGGTTTTCCAGGCAATTGATACACCAGTTGTAGAAGAGAAAGAAGAAAAAATCGTTTTCGAGTTGATTGAAGATGACCCGAGCGTTAGCGAACTGGCGCAGCAATTGGAAGTCAAAGCAGCATTGGAATTAGAAGCTCCTGAAGTTATCGAAACACCAGCGACAGTTGCTTCTATCGATGAAAACGAGTTGATTGCAATGAATCATTTCATCAGAAACCTGGATGTAACTTTTGAAATCATTTCGCCAATAAATGATATCGACTTCAAAGTAACTACTCCGGAAGTTAAGGAAATGAAAGTTATTGAGCCACAAACTATCGAAAAAGAAGAAGAGCAGATTACTTTTTCTTTTGACATGCCGGCAATGCCAACATTCGAAAGAGTAGAAGAAGTTAAGCCAGTTGAAGAGAACAGGATTGTTTTCGATTTGTCTGAATCGGCAGTAAACGAAATCACGGTTAACGAGCCAGTACAATTTGTACCGGTAACAGAGCTTAACGAAGGCGGAATCATCAAATATTCTTTGGAGGAATATATGGAGTTGGAAAACGACTTGTTGAATTCAAAACCGGCAGCGACAATAGTAGCCGCAGAGCCAATTGCTGAAGAATTAAACATTACAATGAAGGTTGAGAATACCGAAAAACCAAGCGGAATTGTAAGTCATTTTGAAGACATTTCACCAGTTGAAATGACTATCGAGGAAACCTTGAAACACAGAGCCGACGATAGAAGAAAAAAATTGAAAGAGTTCAATTATAAATTCCATAACAATCCTTCAAAAATTGAAGAATTGGAAAAAGAACCAGCATACAAACGTAACGGAGTAGATCTGTCAAACAATACTCACACTGATACAAACTCAAGAATGTCAATAGGAACAGACAGCAACGACGATACACAGTTGCGTTCAAACAACTCATTCTTGCACGATAATGTAGACTAGTCTACAGATAACCCTTGATCTTTAACCCGAAAGTCTTTATGATTTTCGGGTTATTTTTTTTAACTTCGCCAAACTTTTTAGGAGCAGATGGTTTGGGCATTTTTTGCAATCCAATTTCCCGCTTTCCGCGCTACATGATAGCTTGCTGCAATCGGGGCTAGAGGAGAACCTTTTGAATTTCTAAGAAGTCTAAGATTTAATAATCTAACAACTAAAAAGATGAGTTTATCAACCCAAATAATGGACGAAATGAAAAATGCGATGCGTGCGAAAGACACCGTAGCATTAGAGGCACTTCGCGCCATCAAATCAGAACTTTTATTGGCGCAAACTGCCACAGGTTCTAAGGAAGAAATCACCGAAGGCGACGAAATCAAGATATTGCAAAAACTGGTTAAAATGCGTAAGGACAGCGCCACTATTTTCACCACGCAAAATCGACCGGACTTAGCGGAACCGGAATTGGCACAAATAGCCATAATAGAAAAATTCCTTCCGGCACAGCTTTCAGAAGCAGAAGTAGAAGCGATTGTCGCAAAGATAATTGCAGAAACAGGCGCTTCAGGTATTGCATCGATGGGAAAAGTAATGGGATTGGCTTCAGCACAAATTGGTGGAAGCGCAGAAGGGAAAACCATATCGACTGTTGTTAAAAAACTTTTAGTATAGATATTTTAGACCGATTAGAAAGTTAGACTTCTTAGATTTTATCTAACATATCTAAAAATCTAACTGTCTAACAATCTAAAAAAGGCTCCGTA
This sequence comes from Bacteroidota bacterium, assembly GCA_040388035.1. Classification (GTDB taxonomy): domain Bacteria; phylum Bacteroidota; class Bacteroidia; order Flavobacteriales; family Flavobacteriaceae; genus Flavobacterium. Next base: position 4,184 of record JAZKCP010000125.1, read on the forward strand.
GTTCAACTGGATAGAATATCAGATTTCGGCTCTGATGGTTGCAGGTTCGAACCCTGCCGGGGTCACAGATTTTTAAGCGTAATTAATTGAAAATCAATTAGTTGCGCTTATTTTTTAGGGTCTATTTCATATGTTTTCCCGATATTTTCCCGACGTTTGTGATTTATAAAACACTGATAATCAACAAGATAACGCTATTCAATAGTATTTGATAGTAATTAGAATCTTAATAGGGTCACAATATTGAGAAAATATATGCGTGTATCTGTTAAAAAATTGGATCCGGTTCTTCTTCACCTGCTTCTAAAAAAAGGCCATCTACACTGTCAGGTTTTTGTTTTAGGGTTACATTAAAATCCTTATCAGAAGAAGTAGAATAGTATTCAAAATAATTGCTTCCACTAACGTTAAAATATTTCTCGTCAACATATACTGCATTTATTCCACATTCTCGTGCTATTTTGTACATCTCCTTATCTATACATAAAACTATGTCAATATCTACAGACAACCCAGATGCCAAAATCATTATATCATTGGTTAGTGCATCCCTATTCTTTTTTGAAGGCTCTTCGCCCCATCTGGTAAGTATATCGTTCTGAGCTTTTACACCCATCGCGTCACAAAAATCACTATTAAAAATATTTGCAACATCTTCATCAAAATCAACTATTGTTATGTTATTTGCATTGAATGCCTTAATAATCATTTGTGATTTTTTTACCTTATCGTCAAGCTTCATTAGTATTTCAGCAATTGATATCGCAGATACGTAAAATTTCCTATCATTTAAACCTTTTTCAGATTGACACTTTGTATCAGCCAGATGTCTTATCGTTTCATAAACAAACTTATTAGCCTCAGCTTGATTTTTAGCATAATTAATGGTTCTAATAATGACTGAAGTGTCAATTAGAATCCTGCTCCAATTAGGAATTAAATCCTTATTTTGATAATTAGGTTTAGTAGCCATGGACGAAATTAATATCTGAAAAATCTATATCATTAAGATTGTAGGGGAAATTAAATTCGTTTTTGTGTTTAAAACCAATAAGGTTTGCACTTAGAATTTTGTCTGTAGAAAGGGATTTCTTTAAGTTTACTTTAGCTCTTATTTTTGCTTTTCTATAAAACTTCATTAACTCATCATGTTGTTCAATGTTAACGAATATTTTAAAATCAGCATTTTCAGAAAGATATATATGTAGACTTTTTGCGTCAAGTTCCTTATTACCTATTTCAGTAATAAAACCTTCAATATTTTTTATTGAGTTGTATGTTTCAATTGTTTTTTCATTAAATCCATAAGGGAGGGTAATCACTTTAACTCCATCGGCATTTAGGATATCCAAAAACCAGCCGGGTTTTAATGCTTTCACCACAGAAGATTTGAAACGAGATTCTTTCTGATTCAATTCTAAATCGGACTTCTCAAAAATACTCTTTGTTAATTTCTCAACTTTTGGCTCAATAACAGGGTTAATTGTACTAATACCTAATTCATAACAATTGTCAACAACGGTAGTAAGAATTATTTTGTCTGATTTACTAGCATCAATAGCCAGGTAGAGCGACTTAAGCAGTTCGCCTAAATCGTCTATAGATATAGCATTGCTAAAATCTACATCTCCATGATCGCTATCAAATTTTAATGAAAAAGTTGCCAATGAAATTTTGTTATTGTGATGCAAAGTAATAAAAAAATACAAACTGTGACCCTAAATAGTAAAGTTTCTTCCCGATATCTTCCCGACATTTTTGCTACAGTTTTGTATAGTATATTATATATTTGTTAGATAAATACAAGGAAATCTAATATAAAACTATTAAATACTATTGTATTACAATACAATTCAGCAGACCTGCCGGGGTCACGAAAAAAGCCAGAGGAAACTCTGGCTTTTAAATTTAATTATTTCGGAATTAAAGACTTGTCAGTTTCTTCAAATCACTAATTGTTTTCGTTGGGTTTTCAGCCTTAAAGACGAAATTTCCGGCCACGAGTACATCGGCTCCGGCTTTTACTAGTTGAGCCGCATTTTTATCAGTTACACCGCCATCAACTTCGATAATGGTATTTGCGCCTTTAGTCGTAATCAGTTTTTTGAGCTTCTCAATTTTTGCATAAGTGTTTTCAATAAAGGATTGTCCGCCAAAACCTGGGTTTACGCTCATAATGCAAACCAAATCGATATCGGTTATTACATCTTCAAGTAAATCTACGCTGGTATGTGGGTTCAATACCACTCCGGCTTTCATTCCTTCTGATTTTATGGCTTGTAGAGTTCTGTGCAAATGCGTGCAGGCTTCATAATGAACCTGAAGGATGTTGGCGCCTAATGCCGCAAAAGTTTTGATATATCGGTCCGGATCAACAATCATTAAGTGAACGTCAATTGTTTTTTTTGCATGTTTGGTTATTGCTTCCAAAACCGGCATTCCAAAAGAAATATTCGGAACAAAAACTCCATCCATAATGTCGATATGAAACCAATCAGCTTCACTGTTGTTAATCATTTCGATATCGCGTTGTAGATTGGCAAAATCAGCTGCAAGGACAGAAGGTGCAATAATTGTATTTTTCATTTTGTCGTATAGTGTTGTTGGCGCAAAGATAGAAAAACTTTCTCTTTTACTGGAGATTGCGTTAGGGATAGGAATGGAAATCCTTTTTATTTGTAAAAAGATTGGAATGGATAGCCCGGCCGAAGGCAACGCCCAAAATAATGATGAGATTGCTTCGTTCCTCGCAATGACATAAAAAAGTAAAACTCCGGTAATCAGCCGGAGTTTCAATCATCAATCAAAAAACGAACAGTTAATCAGACTGTTGTTATCGTTATTAGGATTAACCTAAATATGTTTTTAATATTTTACTTCTTGAAGTATGTTTTAATCTGCGGATTGCTTTTTCCTTAATCTGACGAACACGTTCACGTGTTAGATCAAATGTTTCTCCAATTTCTTCTAAAGTCATTGGATGCTGATCGCCTAATCCAAAATACAAACGAACTACGTCGGCTTCTCTTGGGGTTAAGGTTTCTAAAGAACGCTCAATTTCGGTACGCAATGATTCGTGGATTAATTCTCTGTCCGGATTTGGAGATTCGCCAGAACGTAAAACGTCATAAAGGTTGGAATCTTCTCCTTCAACAAGAGGTGCATCCATTGATAAATGACGACCAGAGTTTTTCATAGACTCTTTTACGTCATTCACTGTCATGTCCAATTCTTTTGCAATTTCCTCAGCACTTGGCGGACGTTCGTTAGATTGCTCTAACAAAGCGTACATTTTATTAATTTTATTGATAGAACCAATTTTATTCAAAGGCAAACGAACAATACGAGATTGCTCCGCTAAAGCCTGAAGAATAGATTGACGAATCCACCAAACAGCATAAGAAATGAATTTGAAACCACGCGTTTCATCAAAACGTTGTGCCGCTTTAATCAAACCTAAGTTTCCTTCATTAATTAAATCAGGAAGTGTTAACCCTTGATTTTGGTATTGTTTTGCTACAGATACAACGAAACGTAAATTGGCTTTCGTCAATTTTTCTAACGCTCTTTGATCTCCGGCTTTAATCTTTTGTGCTAACTCTACTTCTTCATCAGCAGTAATTAAGTCAACTTTTCCGATTTCTTGTAGGTACTTGTCTAAGGAAGCAGTTTCACGATTGGTTACCTGCTTGGTGATTTTGAGCTGTCTCATTAATTTGTCTCCTTTTCTTTAAAGTGTTCAGGTGGTTGTACGTTGCAATTTTGAAAAAGTTACAATTTAATAAAAATTTTTAAAAATGAAGGTCAACCTGATTGTTTAATTTATCCATATAATAGTCAATTTTTCGTAAAGCCTTATTGAAAAATTGATTTTGATCCCTAAATCCTGATTGGTTTAAAAGTTTCGAATTGTCTATCTGTTGTTCAAAAAACGCATGTACATTTTTGCAGCTTTCTTCATCATCTGTAATAAAGTATCCGAGTAAAGTATACGGTATAAACATTGTCAGTTTTTCATTTGTTTCAATCAGCATATTATTGTTGAGTAAAATAATTTCG
>JAZKCP010000125.1:8252-15264 GCA_040388035.1 Bacteroidota bacterium
AGCTTCACGATGATCTCATAGTTATGACCGTGAAAATTCGGATTGTTGCATTTTTCCTTTATCAGATTAAGTATTCGTTTTAAATCATTGTAAAGAGCAACTGCGCTTTTAAAGTTTAGTAAACCCGCTTCATAAAAATAGAGAATCTGCTGTAGACTGCTGTTTATGGTAGTATCATTCCAAATTTCTTTAACAGTCACTTTCTCATAAACCGTTTTTGATTTTTGCATATGCTCTAAAAACGACTCGTCAATTACAAAATTTTCAAACGCAACAGTTTGTTGCTTTTGGTTCAGGAAAGCCAGCCAGACATAAGCCTTGAATTTTGACAAAATGGTTCCGTCCATGAAATAGAATAACGGAATGTCTTTAGCAGAATAATACAAAACAGAATCCGAAGCTTTGGTCAACTCGGCTATATTGTTGGCGGATTTCTTAAAATACTCCAACATATCTCTCAATGAAGATATCTCAACAGTTTTCTCGACTATCACATTTCCTTTTTTTGTAAATAAAGTATCCAGGGAAATATTATAATGATTGACCAACGCTACCGTTTCCTCAATTGAAAATTTACTTTTCCCGGAAACACGCCTGTGTGCCGCATCATAACTAATGTTTAGAATTACGGCTATTTCATCATTGATAGAATTTTTAGCACGAAGTTCTTTCCTGATTGCTTTTAAAAGTAAGTCCTGATTATTCATAATTTGTGATAATCACAAATATATAAAATTATATTATTGTTTTTGACAAATTTAAATGTGATAATCACAATAAGTTTGTCCTGTAAAATAACTGTTATGAAAAGACTCATTCTGAAATTTTATTTCTGGTGTAATCGAAAATTAATTGAACGGGATTTACCGGAATCGTTTGAAAGGAAATTAATCAAAGAGTTTTTACTCAACATAATCCGATTTATTAAAGCAACTAAATTCTAAAAAAATGAAAAATGTACCTTATTTATTGATTTTGCTAAGATTGGTTCTTGGACCAATAATGATTTATTTAACCTATGAATCGATAATTCATCTCAGGATTATTCTCGTCATTTTAATTTTCATAGGATTACTGACTGATATTTTCGACGGAATCATAGCCAGAAAGCACAGTATTTCAACCGAAAAAATGAGAAGAATGGACAGTCAGACTGATTTGGTTTTTTGGTTGTGTATTGGATGGTGCTCCTGGTTATTAAATCCTGAAATTATCATTGCGAATAAATATGCTATCGGTTTAATCTTTTTAATGGAGGCACTAACTTACCTATTTAGTATCGCAAAATTTGGAAAAGAAACTTGTACTCATGCTTTATTATCGAAGCTTTGGGGAATAACGTTGTTGGTTGCTTTTGTATCCATAATTGGTTTTGGTTATGGAGGAATTAGTTTGTTTATCTGCATTTTGTTTGGAATAATTGGACATATCGATGTATATCTGATAATATATTTTTTACCAAAATGGACTCATGACGTTCCGAGTTCCTATCATGCTTATTTAATCCGAAGCGGAAAATCAATCAAAAAGCACAGATGGTTTAACGGATAATCACTAACAATTAAAACTCTTAGTTATGAAAACAAAATTTTTACTGTTACTCATCGTAACAACCGGTATTTACGCACAAGATTCGATTGCAAAACAGGAAAGATATCGCCAACAGGGCTTTTCCAAAGAAAAAAGAACGCATGTCTTTAGCGTTTCGCCAATGTCCAGAAAAACGGCAAAAGTTGACGGCTTAGTTTTGGGTTTTGGTCATGTTGACAATAAATTAGTTGAAAAACAAACGATTAATGGGCTGAATATTGATGCAAATCCCGCACCGATAGTCGGCGGTTTTTTAGTTTTTCTCGGTATTATGCACTTGCCTGAAGTGTTATCAAGAGATCGTAAAGCCACCATCGCGGATACTTTATATCGCAGCAAGACTCCTAATTTCATAATTCCGGCTTGGGATAAAACACCATTGTTAAAATTAAATGGAATCAATATTAGTTCCGGCTGCTTTTTCACTAACACCAACATGAATGGATTGAATATTTCTGCTGGAAATAAATTCAAAAATTTTAACGGACTTTCGATTGCGCCTTTGGGAATAATAGCTGATAGGCAAATCGGTATTTCCATCGGGTTGATAAATGCAAATAATGATTTGAACGGGATTGTAGTTGGCGCTTATAACCAATCGTTCAAATTAGATGGCTTGCAATTAGGGCTGGTTAATCAAACAATGAATAGTCATGGCGTGCAGATAGGTTTATTCAATAAATCCTATTCCAAAGGTTTTCAGATTGGTGTATGGAATAAAAATGCAAAACGATCACTTCCAATCTTAAACTGGTAAATTAAAAAACCCCAACTCAAAAAAAGAGTTGGGGTTTTCCCTTGGAATAATAACTAACTAACTAATTATTAAAACTATATCGGATTCCGGTATGGATTCCGAAATAATAGGGTTTGAAGTTGCTGTTCGAAGATGCATTTATTTGGTAATTAAATGTTGGTTGAACAAATATTTTCATGTTTTTGAAAAGCGGGTAATCAGCTTCAGCACCAAGATTCACTGAAAGACTGGTTTTGGACAAACCTTTAGTTTTTCCAATATCCTGACGAAAGCCATTAGTAGTTTTAATACTTACGCTATTTTCATTCAGAAATAAATAACTAACGCCAAGCGCCGACTTCAGACTGAATTTTTTGTCCAGAAATTTGTATTTCACTTCCAACGGAATTTCTGTATAGGATATATTTTGGGTGACATCCATATTTGCAGGGAAAACTACTTCTGTCACTATAGCGTTGTGGGCGGCAAAAATAGTTTCATTGGAAATATTTGGTTTATAATCAATACCGTTGTAATTTGATGTTCCTATTGGAGCATTTTTAGTGACATAACTCAAAATGACTTTGCTGTAACCAATCCGAACAGATAATTTATCAGATAAACCATAAGTCAGGCCGACGCCATAACTGAATTTCATTTCCGCTTTTTTTGGAAGTGAATCCAAACGTCTGTCTATAGTTGAGCCTTTGCTGATGAAACCGTAGTACGTTGGAGAAATAAAGACATCAAAATCAAATTTTCTATAGCTTAGAACAGGAAGGCTGTCTTTTTTTTCTTTCGGATACATATTAATGTGTTTGGTCAAATCTTTTTCTTTTTTGGATGCCAATGAATCTTTTTTCTTTGATTTTGCCTCTGAAATTATTTCGTCGGATTTTTTGCCTTGTAATGACGTGAGGTCAATAAGCATGGTGTCTTTTTTGCCGGAATTAATTTCAGTGAGAGTCAGGTCGTTCTTCTCTTTTTCAGATTTTCCTTTGGATTTTTTAGCTGATTTTTTCTTGGCTGCCTTTGAATAGAGTTTGGATTTTTCGGATTTCGAAGAAGAATAGCCAGAATTTTTTCTTGTTACTTTAGCCGAAGCTTTTTTGTTTTTATTTGTTAATAGATTTTCAGTTTTATTGCCACTTTTTTTATCGATGGATATACCGTTGCTATTGCTGGAACGGTTCTTACTTTCACTTGTACTCTCAGCTTCCACGGGAATTTCATTATTAGTGTTTGCTTTGCGATCATTTGCTTCGGGATTTTCAATATCAGAATCATCCTTAGTTAAATTTCCATGGTCACCAGTTGTATTATTGCCATTTACAATCGTTGATTCCTTTGATTTTGTTGTCGCATCGGAATCAAATCCATCATTTTGATAAACATAAAATGTGGCGAAGGTGCCAATAAGTAATAACCCAATAACTTTAGTCCAAAAGAAATAGAAAGCAACTCTTCTTTTTTTCTTCTTTTGGAGCTCTTCATTAATTCCAACCCAAACTTGTTCTTTTGGACTTTTGTCCAAAGAATTGAGCTTGTCATTAATGGCTTTTCCTATATCTTTTCTATTTTCCATATTTCATATGTATGTTATGAACTGGTATGTTTGATCTTATCTGTTCCTTCAAAATCATTTTTGCCCTATGCAGATTTGATTTTGAAGTTCCGATGCTTATGCTCAGCATTTCGGCTATCTCAGCATGTGAATAATCGTCTAATTCGTAAAGGCAGAAAACCAATCGATACTGATTTGGCAAAGCCTGGACCAATGAAAGTATATACTCGAGTGAATGCTCGTCCAATTCATATTCTTCTATTTCGGTGTCGGGAAATGTTTTGTCACTGATTGGAATCAGCTGGTAAGACTTTTTATAGCTATCGATCGCTTTGTTAATTGTGATTCTTTTCATCCAGCCTTCAAACGAACCATTGCCTTTATATTGTTTGATATTTGTGAAGATTTCTATAAAGGCGTTGTGCAGATTGTCCTCCGCTTCAGCGTTATTTGGGCAATACTTTAGACACAGCACAAAAAGAGTGTTCTTATACAACTGGTATAATTCCTCTTGTGCTTTGCTGTTTTGCTTTTGGCAGGATTTTATTAACGCTTCTAAATTCAAAAAATAATTTTTTTAAAAATAACGAATGCATCTTACTTTTATTGTATTTGGAGCCGGAACCTTTGAACTTGCAACACCCTGTCCGTTTGAAAAATCTATGGTTTTTACGGTCGCAGCGTCGTTTTCTGTTGAGCTCCAATAGATTGAATTAGAAAAACTTCCCAAACTTTGCAAGTGTAAATTAGTATATAATAAGCCCAATTCATCTTCGGAAGGCAAAAACCAATCTTTTCTTCCGTTTAATTCATGTGCCAATGCTTCCTTGGCTACTACAGTTCCGTTATTCAGACTGCTGCAAACAATTGGATTGCCATAGAAATTGAGTAAGTTATCGTGAAAATTCAATATAGCTCCCGAATTATACATCCCCTTTCCAATTTCCGAACTTTGTGCATTTGGAATCGAAGAACCCGCACAACCCCATTCAAAGAAATTTAAATCTGTTGGAGCTGCTTCTGCATAACGCCATCCTTCGCTGTAGAAACCTTTATCATAAAAGACAATTCCTCCGGCAGGGCTAACATCTCCAATTGCATAAGTTGCGGTTTCCTGGCAGGTTTTTTTCAAATGAATGTTTTTTGGTGGGTTTTCAATGATGATTTCATCGCCTGAGAAGATTACCTTTCGATCAATATTCCAATCCAACGCCACCGGCGAAGTGCCTTCCAGGTTAATATTCATGTGAAATTCATCATTGACAAAAAGAAATGTCCAGCTGCCGGTATACATTTGGTCGCCATAATATAGTTTTATGGTACCGTCTACGTTTACATCAAAATAACCGCTTACATATTTGTTGTCGCCAGTTGCGTCATATTGTACTTTCCATACACAAGGCACTATTGTTGTTGGAGTTGAAGTACAAAATAATCCGTTGGAATAACTGATAATGTCTTCGCGGGAACAACTGTCAATTGCCAGTTTTAATTCGGTGTTATTATTAACGGTGAATTCGGTTCCATCAGCCAGTGTGGTGGAAATTGGATAGCTAATGCTCAGTGATTGGTCGGCAGGAAACGCACCTAGAAATGCGCTAAAATTATCATCACCTATGATAGTCACAGAATAAAGCGGCTGTAGGCTTGAATTGTAAATTAATAAATGGATTGGATACACGAAGTCAATGCACACTATATCGGTCATTGGGTCGTCTTCTTGCTGAGTTACCCGGTTCAACAAGTTAAATAATTCTGAATCCTTCTGAATCAAATCTTCAGCATTTGGATAGTTTATGGTGTCATCAATGTCTTTACAGCTATTGATTGTCAAGATCAAAAAAAGTAAAGTAAAAATTTTCGAAAGGGTGTTGTGATTTTTCATAATTGTCGGCTTTTAAATCAAAGTCTGAAAAAAATCAAAAGGTTGCGTTAGCTGTAAAATAAAAAACCCCGACTTAAAGCTAAGCCGGGGTTTTAGATAAAATATAGAATAATTATTCTCCTTTTGGAGTGTCATTTCTGTCGTCTCTTCTCGGACCTCTGTCATCACGTCTTTCCGGACGCGGACCTCTGTCTTCTCTCGCTGGAGCATTTTCATCTCTTGGAGGTCTTGGCAAAAGTGCTTTTCTTGACACTTTCTCTTTTCTTGTTTTTGGATCAACACCTAAATATTTTACCATAAACACATCACCCATTTTTACCACATCGGAAACATTTTCTGTTCTTTCCCAAGCCAATTCTGAAACGTGTAACAAAACTTCATTTCCAGGAGCATCCGTATATTCTACGACAGCACCAAAATCTAACATTTTTATTACTTTCACTTCGTAAGATTCACCCATTGTTGGTTTGAAAATGATTGAATCGATTTTCGCCAATACAGCGGCAATTCCAGCCGGATCAGTTCCTAAGATTTCAACAACACCTTGTTCGTCTACTTCGTTGATAACGATTGTAGTTCCGGTAGCCTTCTGTAATTCCTGAATCACTTTTCCACCAGGTCCAATCAAAGCACCAATAAAGGCACCAGGAATAGTTCTCATAATGATTTTTGGAGCATGATCTTTAACGTCAGTTCGTGGTTGAGCTAAAGTTTCAGTTAATTTCCCTAAGATATGTAAACGTCCATCACGAGCCTGAGCCAAAGCCTGTTCCATGATTTCATATTTCAATCCGTCAATTTTGATATCCATTTGACAAGCCGTAATTCCTTCTGAAGTTCCGGTTACTTTAAAGTCCATATCTCCTAAATGATCTTCATCACCTAAAATATCAGACAAAACAGCGAAACGCTCTCCATCAGTAATCAATCCCATCGCAATTCCTGAAACCGGGCGAATCATTTGAACCCCAGCATCCATTAAAGCTAATGTTCCGGCGCAAACTGTCGCCATAGAGGACGAACCGTTTGATTCCAATACTTCAGAAACAATTCTGATGGTGTATGGATTTTCAGCAGGAATCATATTTTTCAATGCTCTTTGTGCTAAGTTTCCGTGACCAACTTCTCTACGTGAAGTTCCTCTCAACGGACGAGCTTCTCCTGTTGAAAATGGTGGGAAATTATAGTGTAAATAGAATTTTTCTTCTCCTTGTTCAGATGGTGAATCAATTTGGTT
>JAZKCP010000126.1:0-8419 GCA_040388035.1 Bacteroidota bacterium
AATAATAATTTCTGATTGTTGTGCCGAAAATGGCAATCCAAAAATGGTAGCATCCGCTAAACCCGGTTGGCTTGGATCAAAAGTATCAATGATTTGTTGTTTGGTCATTATTCAAAATTTATAAAGGGCAAAGTTGCGAAGTAATTTCAGAAATCAAACTATTTTACAGCCAAAATTCCCTGTTTTAGAATTTGTCCAAACTCGTACATATCTTCATAAGAACAATAAAATGGCACTGGCGCTAATCGGATTACATTGGGTTCACGCCAGTCGGTAATCACGCCGTTTTTCATTAGATAATCAAATAGGCTTCTGCCCTGTCCGTGAAGAAAGACTGAAAGTTGGCAGGCTCTTTCTTCTTGGCTCGATGGTGTAATGATTTCGAAATCGGTTCCTTCGGTTTCCTTGTCTATTTCGTGTAAAATGAATTCTAAGTAAGAAGTTATCTGGTTTCTTTTTGCAATTAGTATATCCATTCCGACTTCGGCAAACATTTCTACAGAAGCTAAATAAGGCGCTAAAGATAATACTGGCAAATTGCTCACTTGCCAGCCATTAGCGCCAATAATTGGGTCAAATGTTGGTTCCATCAAAAAGCGTCTTTCCTTAGTTTGAGCCCACCAACCGCCAAATCGCGCTAAGTCTTTATTCGCATGATGTCTATCATGAATAAAGCAACCCGAGGCATTTCCCGGACCGGAATTCATGTATTTATAAGAACACCAGGCAGCAAAATCGATATTCCAATCGTGTAATTCGAGTTTTATATTTCCGGCAGCGTGTGCCAAATCAAAACCTACCATTGCGCCTACTTTATGTCCTGCTTCGGCGATGGCTTTCATGTCGAAAACCTGTCCCGTATAATAGTTGACACCGCCAATTAATACCAAAGCCAATTCATCACCAACTTCATTAATATTTGCTAAAACATCTTCTAAACGAATGTTGTGTTCGCCTTCCCTTCTTTTAATTTCTACAATGGCATCTTCCGGTTTATAACCGTGAAAATGAACCTGGCTCTGAAACATATATTGGTCGGAAGGAAATGCCTTTTCTTCGCAGATGATTTTGTAACGTGTTTTTGTTGGGCGATAAAATGACACCATGAGCAGATGCAAATTCACCGTCAAGGTATTCATTACCGTTACTTCCGAAGGCTTTGCCCCTACCACTTTACTCAATGGATTGGCAAATCGCTCGTGATAATCCCACCAAGGTTTTTCGGCATGGAAATGTCCTTCAACGGCTAAATCAGCCCAATCCTTCATTACTTCATCAACATATTGCTTGGTGCGTTTTGGCTGCAAGCCTAACGAGTTTCCTGTAAAATAAATTACATTTTTGCCGTTGTGCTGTGGAAATAGGAATTCCTTACGGTACTTATTTAATTCGTCCTGTGAATCTAATTGTTGTGCAAATTCGCATGTATTTTGGAAAGTCATGTGTGTTGTTTGTTTTATTCCGCTGCGCTCCATACAATTCGGCTTCGCCTCGGGTGTGAGCGTAAAAGTAAAAAAAAGGGATAAGAAAAAAGGGATAAGGGATAAGTTTTAATTAGCGAATAGCCCTAGCCCCGATTACCTCACTTTGTTTCTATTTAAATTGGTGTTCGGTGAACACTTCGTGTTTGCAGTGGAAATCCTTTTTAGATTGTATCGGAAAGCGGGAAATAGCTTCAAAAAAAATCCCGCCATTACTGACAGGATTTAATATTTATTGAGCACTTCGATATTGCCGAAAGCTTTGCTTTCTCCTCTTAATATCAAATGCTCAGTGTGACAATCTAATTGTTAGATAATCAACATTGCATCTCCGTAAGAATAGAAACGGTACTTTTCCTTGATTGCTTCTTCGTATGCTTTTTTCATCAAATCGTGACCGCAAAATGCAGAAACCATCATCAATAAAGTCGATTTTGGTGTGTGGAAATTGGTCACCATGCAATCGGCAATGCTGAAATCATGTGGTGGGAAAATGAATTTGTTTGTCCAGCCGGTAAATGGATTTAGCGTTCTTTGTGACGAAACTGCACTTTCAATGGCACGCATTGAAGTTGTTCCAATACAGCAAACTTTACTCTTTCTTGCTTTTGCCTGATTTACTATGTCGCAGGCTTCCTGAGTGATGATTAACTCTTCCGAATCCATTTTATGTTTTGACAGATCTTCCACTTCCACCGGGTTGAATGTTCCCAAACCAACGTGCAATGTTACTTCTGCAAAGTTGATTCCTTTTATTTCCAACTTTTTCAAAAGGTGTTTTGAAAAGTGCAAACCGGCAGTTGGTGCAGCTACTGCGCCTTCTTCTTTGGCATAAATGGTTTGGTAACGTTCCGCATCTTCTTCGGTTACGTCACGGTTGATGTATTTTGGAATTGGAGTTTCTCCAAGTTCTGTTAGTTTTCTTCTAAATTCTTCGTACGAACCATCATATAAAAAACGTAAGGTTCTTCCACGCGAAGTAGTATTATCGATTACCTCAGCTACCAATGAATCGTCGTCGCCAAAATAAAGTTTGTTTCCAATTCTGATCTTACGCGCCGGATCAACTAAAACATCCCAAAGGCGTTGCTCCGCATTTAATTCCCTCAACAAGAAAACTTCGATACGCGCACCAGTTTTTTCCTTATTTCCGTACATACGTGCCGGAAAAACTTTGGTATTGTTCAAAATCATTACATCGCCATCATCAAAATAATCGATAATGTCCTTGAAGGTTTTGTGCTCTATCGTTTTGTTTTTTCTGTTGACCACCATTAATCTGGCTTCGTCTCTGTTTTCTGCTGGGAATTCCGCTAATAATTCGGTTGGAAGATTGAACTGGAAATGAGATAATTTCATTTAAAATAGTTATAAGTTATGAGTTATAAATTATGGGTTTGTCCCATATTTTTAAACGTGTGCAAATATACTATCGTGAGATAGCGAATGTCAAGTGTTTTGGTGTTTATTTTTAGAAAAGGTTCTGAGACACTGAGTTGCTTAGGTTCTAAGGTTTCACTAAAGTTTAGAAATAGTAAATCCAATACTTTTTAAGTCTTTCCAAAAAGCCGGATAGGATTTTGAGACAACTTCAGCTTCTTCAATTACGATGTCGGTTTTCAAGGCGAAAGGTGCGAAAGCCATTGCCATTCGGTGGTCTTGGTAGGTTTTGATTGCGATTGCTTCGTTCCTCGCACTGACAAAATTAGGAGTTGAAGGTTCCAAAATCAGGCTGTCATCAGTAATCGAGACTTTTGCGCCAAATTTTTCCAATTCGTTTTTTAAAGCCGATAATCTGTCTGTTTCCTTTATTTTTAAAGTATGCAAACCTGTTAAATGACAGCCTAATCCCAATCCGAAGCAGGTAACGGCTATGGTTTGGGCGATGTCGGGAGAATTGTTTAGTTGCCAGTTGTTGGTTCTCGGTTGTCGGTTGTGGGCTTTATTTAAAATAACTGAATTATCATTAAAAGCAGTTTCCACTCCAAAATCCTGATAAATTTCAGCCAAGACCGAATCGCCCTGCAGGCTGTTTTTTTTATAGCTTGACAATGTGATTTCAGTTCCAATTTCGGACAAGGCTACTATGGAATAAAAATAGGAAGCGGACGACCAATCAGATTCAACAGTTAGGGATAAGGGATAAGGCCCTTCGACTGCGCTCAGGGTGACAATAGGTTTGATTGTGATTTTATTTTCAATGAAAGAAGTTTCTACTCCGATTTCGTTTAGTAAACTCAATGTCATTTGGATGTAAGGAACAGAGGTTATTTGGCCTTCGAGTGTTAATTCCAAGCCATTTTCCAGTTTTGGCGCAATGAGTAAAAGTGCCGAAATATATTGGCTGCTGACATTTGCATGAAGTGAAACCTTGCTTTGGAATAATTTTTTCCCTTTGATTCGAATTGGTGGGAAGCCTTCATTTTCTTCATACGTAATTTCGGCGCCTAATTGCCTTAAGGCTTCAACTAAAATTTTTATTGGTCTTTCTTTCATTCGGGATGAACCGTTGAGAACCACTTCTCTTCCTTCCTGAATTGAAAAATAAGCGGTAAGAAAACGCATCGCAGTTCCGGCATGATGAATGTCTATAATCTCATCATTGGAAATCAATGCTTTAATCATTACTTCTGAATCATCTGAATTGGAAGTGTTTTCTAAAATCAAATTTGGATATAATGCCTGAAGCAGCAATAGCCGATTTGTTTCCGACTTGCTTCCGGAGATTTTGATTGTGGATTTCGAATTAACGATTGAGGGATGAAGAATTAGTTTCAAAACCGCTTTATTTTCTTTGTCTGAGTTTATCTAATAGGAACATATCTGCTAAAGACATCATCAAACCAATAAAGGCACTTTGCTTTAGAAGCACTACGCCAAATTTCTCGATGTCAAATATCCAAAAGGAAAGCGCAAATAAGCCTGTGTAAAGCAGAAAAGAAATTACGAATGTAAAAGACTTGCGTTTCATTTATTTCAGTTTATCGTTATTGTGATGGCGGTCGTGGTCGCGGTTGGTTTTTAATTCCAGCTTTTTATCAAATGCTGCTTGTAAATCGACTCCGGTTTGGTTTGCCAGGCATAAAACCACAAAAACCACATCGGCTAATTCTTCACCAAGATCTTTGTTTTTGTCGCTTTCTTTTTCGGATTGCTCGCCATATCGACGGGCTATTATTCGGGCTACCTCGCCTACTTCTTCTGTAAGCTGTGCCATATTTGTTAGTTCATTGAAATATCGAACGCCGTGGTTTTTAATCCAAGTATCGACTTCTAGCTGGGAGTTTTTTAAATCCATTTTCAGTTGCTTTAAAATTCAAAGATACAACTCAAATAAAATAAAAAGCTATACTTTTTTGAGTACTATTTTCTCAGTTTGTTTATCAACAATTTCCTTATAGAAAGCTTTTAATTCATCGTAGTACTCTGAACCAATAATTGCCTGGTTCGTATCAAAATTGAACATTAACTGTATCTGATTACCATTGTTTAAAATTAGGTATTTAAAATTTGCTAAATTATCCGGCATCGAAACATTCTTTCCCAATGGTAATACTTCCACTGTGTATCCATCTGGAATAGTTAAACTGATATTGTATTTATCCTGGTTTGGATATACAAAATCAACCGGATATTCCCTGGTTTCCTGTTTAAACGGATTTTCAGTTTTTGCAAAGAACAAAAATGGTGAAACATACATTTTATCTCCAATGATCTCAACTGAATTTGTTGATCTAAAGCTATAATTTTCTATGATTGGCTTAGACAAATCTGTGGTGTTTTGCACTTCATATTCATCTATCTCTAATCCCGGATGTTCTTTTTCAAGTTTTTCTATATACGTTTCCTTTGATATAACAACATTGTCCTGCCTGAATACAAAAGCATTATAATCATAATACTGATCCCTGATTTTTCCCGTTACTTCGCCTTCATCAGTTATGCTTGCCATGATGTTAACAATATCTTTGGAATTTGATTTTGGCATTAAATCTATTTCGGCCGAGCTTCCACTCTTTTTGATAATACGGCCAATCCAATTTAAATCTCGAACCGGAAGAATATCGGGTTGTGCATTTTTATCGGTAGCGTCAAGCAGTATTATTCGTTCAGACGATTCTATTCCTGAGATCACATAGTTAAAAGCTACTATGGTCGGGAATAAAGGCAATCCATTTGAACGCGTACTCAGCAGGATAGGATTGGCATCAAATCCTGCATACCTTAGCATTGCCGTGAGCATTAGATTGATATCGGCAACATTTCCTTTATTAGCCTGATATGCTTTTTTAACACCTTCATCGCAGGCAAAACCTAAGTTTTCGTTCCAAGTCATTTTTGACCTTACGTAATTGAAAATAGCATTTATTTTCGCTTCTTGTGTTGTCAAACCGTTCAGAAGCACATCAATATCTTTTTCGAAATAGCCTGTTTTTTTTAATTCATCCCCAAAATATTCACTTTCATATATTCTTTTAACAACAGTTTCCCAATCTGTTGAAATATTCTCAGAAATGCCTAAGCTGTTTTTTACTGATGCGAGTTCGTAACGAATCCTACTTCGATAATTATCAATATTGTTTACGTATCCTTCATCCTTGAAGGCTGGAACATTTTTTAATTTATAAATAGTCCTGATTTGAGGATATTTCGAATTTATGTCGTTAAAAATATCATCAGCTATTTCTGGAGATAAATAGCCTGTAAGTGTTTTGCTGTAATAAAACCTATTGGGAAATTCCACTTTAAGCTCTATATCATTAATAGGAATTTTTTCCTGCAAATAGTAATTAACTAACCGAAAAGTGTTGTGCGAATATCTTTTTATCTTGTATTCAATAATTGATCCCTCTCTAACATCGGGGATTGCAATTTTTTTGGCAGAAATATTTTTGGTTAATTCTTGCTTAAACTCACTTTCTTTTTTAAGTTTAGTTTTAACTATCTGACCGTTGACCAGATTATAGGTGAAAACCTCTGAAAAGTCTACTCCTTCACCATTTCCGATATAATAAATCTCTTGAACATTCGCATAATCATACCCTTCTTTTTTATATATCTTCATTTTTACTTCAGTTTCGGTGACTACATAGCCTAAAGAATTATCATACTTTATTTTTGATTTTTTAAAAATAAAAGCTGCAACTGACGAAGAATCTTGAGGGCAAACTTTCTCCTTAAGCTCATCAAGAGTCACTTTTCCTAATTCATTTTTTTGGGAAAAGGCAATGGTATTTATCAATAAAATAGTCGCTATAATTATTTTTTTCATCTGTTAGTCTTTTGTTATGGCTATAGTTAAATAAGCTGTATTGGCAATTGTTTCCCTAAATTATAGCTCTCCTACTTTGACCTATCATAGGATTTTTTACACTTTCTTTAAAACGATTTTTTCAGTTTGCTTGTTTATCATTTCTTTGTAGAAATTTTTCAATGCTACATAATTTTCCGAACCTATGATTGCCTGGTTTGTGTCGAAGGTGAACAGCAGCTGTATCTGATTATTATCATTTGAAATTACATATTTAAAATTTGCCAAATTATCCGGCATCGAAATGGTCTTGCCCGCTGGCAACACTTCTACTGTATATCCATCGGGAATCTTTATACTGATATTGAATTTATCCTGACTTGGATAAACGAAATCCACCGGATATTCTCGAGTTTCCTGCTTAAATGGATTTTCTGCGTTTGCAAAAAACATAAAAGGGGAAACATACATTTTATCGCCGATAATTTCGACTGAATTGGTTGATGTAAAACTGTAATTTTCTACAATTGGTTTAGATAAGTCGTCTGCATTCAGCACTTCATATTCCTGTATTTCCAATCCTTGATGTCTTTTTTCTAATTTTTCGATATAACTATCCTTGGCAACACCATGATTATTTATTCTGTAGACAAATGCATTGTAATCAAAATATTGGTCTCTGATTTTTCCTAATATATTTCCATCTGTACCGATAGTTGCCATTATGTTTACTACATCCTTCGAGTTGAATGTTGGCATCAAATTTATTTGTGCAGAACTTCCGTTCTTTCTGATGATTCTTCCAAACCAGTTTAAATCACGAATAGGCAAAACGTTTGGTAAAGAGAATTTATTCGTGGCATCCAATAAGACAACTTGATTATTCAGTTCAACACCTGAAATAACATAATCGAAAGCGGTTCTTGAAGGAAACAAAGAAACGCCGTTAGAACGGGTGCTAATCAAAATTGGATTGGCTTCAATTCTGGCATACCTTAACATCGAAGTAAGCATTAAGTTGATTTCGGCTGCATTTCCTTTTTTTTCCTGATAGGCTTTTTTAACGCCATCGTTACAACTATATCCATACATATCATTCCAATTCATTCTTGACTTTACAAAATTAAAGATAGCGGCTATTCGCTCTTCCTGATTTGTAACTCCGTTTAAAATAACATCTAACTCTTTTTCAAAATAACCTGTTTTATTTAGTTCCGGTCCGAAACTCTCATTTTCATATATGCCTTTTACAATTGTTTCCCAGTCTGTAGTAAAGCTTTTAGATGGCTCATTTGGATATTGGACTGACGCCAATTCATGTTTCACTCCAGCGGTATAATTTTTAACATTATTTACAAAGTCCTCATCTTTTAGAGCTGGTAGATCTTTAAGGACGTATTTTGTGCTTTTTTCTGTGAACTCAAGAGTAGAGTTAACTCTTCCGGTGCCTAATCCTTTTGATAAGATAGCGTTCACATCTTCAACGTAGCTATACTCAATCTTTCTTATCCTACTTTCACTTGTCACTGTCGGAGTAAAATAACCTTTGAAGTGAGCGTTATAAACCTGATATTCGGGAATATTGGTTGTATATTCAGAATATTTTACCGGAATTTTTTTTTGAAATTCCCAATCGGGGACATTTGAAATATAGGAAGACCGTATTTCTATTTTATATTCAACTATT
>JAZKCP010000126.1:8429-13905 GCA_040388035.1 Bacteroidota bacterium
CCTTCTTTAACATTGGGTAAGGTGATTTTTTTTACTATCCAATTATTGTTAACTTTCTCTTCAAATTCGCCACTATTGCTGAGTTTGGTTTTTTCAATTTTATTATTAACAGCATTGAATGTAAATGCTTTGGTAATTATTACCTTCTCTTTCGATTTCCCTCCAACAAAATAACCTATGGAATAATTAGAATAATCATATCCTTCCTTTTTATATATCTTAATTTTGGCAGATAATTCAGTTACAATTTCAAACCCGAGGTCATGGGAATAATCAAAATACGTTCTCCCAATGTTAAATAAAATTGCAGCTGGCGCAGAGGAATCACTTGGACATCTTTTTTCATTTAACTCATCTAAAGTAACTCTCCCTAATTCGTTTTTTTGAGAAAAAGAAAATCCATTGACCAACAATACTGTGATTACAATTAATTTTTTCATTTTTTTATGCTTTTACAATTACTATTCTTGAATTATCTGTTTTGGAAATGGTTTCCCTAAATTTTCTGTAGCTCTCGTATTTCGATTTATCATATAATCCTTTTTTGATGACCAATCGCCTTTTACACATTATTTTATTAGGGCTAATAATATTGAATTCAATTTTGTAATAGCCAAACTCTGTGTCCTGTTCCAGACCGTTTGGCTTGGCTTCTACAGAAAATCCGTCGGGAATGGTAATTTCAATTTCCTCTTCATTGGTATAACCTCTTTCCATTTCAAAAGGGAATTCGCGGGTTCTGTATTTTTTTGGAACATACGAACTCTGATCAAAAGCATTCAGTGCAAACAATAATTTTCCAGCTGAATTTTGCGCATAACCTTCTGCTTCAAGCTCTAAATCTTCGGTGAATTCAATGCTGTGTGGATTATTATTTAGGGTAATTTTCTTTATCGTTAAATTGTTGATATTATCAAATTCCTCCTTATATCTTTTGATTTGGTTTTCGTGGCTCATTCGCTCCTTTCCAAATTCATTATCATAGCGCAGTCCTTTTGAAATTATTTTTACCTTACCAATAAAATCTCCATTTTCGGTAATTTGATAAGATCCTTTTGAAATTTGTGTGTTATCCGTTTCTGTGAAAGTTTTTGTTTTCACAATCTCTCCGCCTTCGGGCTTTATCAGCAGAACATTTCTGTCATCGGTAAAATCTCCCTGAAAACCAAAAGGGTGAATTTGACTTGTACATTCTATCCAAACTAATTTTTTTTCGATTGGCAACGTCAGGATGACATGGTTTCCTTGTACTGAAGCAAAGTCAGCCTGAAGATCTTTAGTTTCATCACTTCCCGCATAAACAACCGTGTAGTAAGAAGTAACGCCAACCAACTTAAGCAGGCTTCTGGTATAATTGGTCAAGGCTTTGCAATCTCCATATCCCAATTTATCTACCTCTTTTGCCAACATAGGTTTCCAACCTCCAATTCCGACCTGGATGCTTACATAGCGAGTTTTTTGCTGGACATAGCTGTAAACGATTTTGGCTATTTCGATTGGATTTTTCTCGTTACCTACTAATTCCTTTATTTTTATTTGGGTTGCATCCGGAATTTCCTCTGTATCGGCTAACAGAGAACCATAATACCATTTTCCGAAATCGGCCCAATTGGCAGCTTTACCTTCCACATTTTCCAAAGCGAAATTTTCCAAGGCAAAATAAAGTACCGGAAAAACCTCGGCAAAATTTGGACTGAGTTCTTCTCTTTTTTTGGCTATCAAATTTTTTGATTCATACCTTATTGATGAGGCCGTTTCTTTTTTTTCTAATGGATATTTCGCAGAAAAATTGACTTCCTTTTTTTTAAGATTTAGTTCTGGTTTAAAATTAATCGTTAAAGTAGCCTTTTCGGTACTAACCAAATAATTGCCAATTGGACTCCATGAAGGAATAAAAGCGGTATTTGAAGTTTGGACTTCCGTTTCAAAAACTATTGTAAAAGGATAGGTAATTGGTGTGTAATCCAGATACAAAGCTCTGTTGTCATTGAAAACAGATACACCATCAGCAACACTAACATCTTTAAATTCCTTTCTTTTATAGGTTTTTAGCTCTTTGCCAAATGCATCATAAGCGGTTGCCTCTATCCGGCTTATTCTTCTGTTCTTATCATAGTTCTCAGATAAATCAAGATTCCTCAATCCCAATTCGTTTAAAACTGTGGTAACCTGAACAGAATTGATAACCATTGATTTTTGAGAAGTAATATCAATATTTGTTTCGCTTAAGCGAATGACCACATTGGCATTTTGCTTTAAGCTATCGGGTATGGTTAAGGTGGAATATTCTAATTTTTGTCCGAACGTAAAAATGGTAAAAAACAGGAAGAATAATAATAAGATTTTCAATTTCATTTGGACAAGGTTTCGCCAAATATAGAAAAATTAACTTATCGTTAACAAAATTATTCTTTATTCTTTGAGTCGATAATTATAGTAACCGGTCCGTCATTCAGAAGCGCAACTTTCATGTCGGCACCAAATTTTCCGGTTTGGACTTTTTTGCCCAATTTGGTTTCCATTTGAGCAATAAAACTTTCGTATAACGGAATGGCGATTTCCGGTTTTGACGCTTTCAAATAAGAAGGACGATTCCCTTTTTTGGTTGAAGCGTGCAAGGTAAACTGGCTAACGATAATCATATCGCCGTCAACTTCTTTTACCGATAAATTCATCACTTCATTTTCATCTCCAAAAATCCTGAGGTTCGCAATTTTAGAGCTCATCCAATCCAAATCATCTTCTGTATCACCATCTTCAAAACCGGCTAAAACCAATAAACCTTTTTGGATATCGGCCATAACAATCCCATCAATGGTTACTGATGCTTGAGCTACTCTTTGGATTACGGTTTTCATTAGTAAGTCTTAAAGTTAGAAAGTCGAAAGTCGAAAGCCTTTTACGTTTGACTTTATGACTTTTGACCTTTGACTATTTCCTGGTTTCATCACTTGAAATCCGGTCATCGTTAAACACATCCTGACGGTAATGCTCATCATCACCTTCGAGGATTTTGAGATAACTATTATAACGTGACCAGGCTATTTTATTGTCTTCCAAAGCTTTCTTTACAGCGCAATGCGGTTCTTCCTTGTGAAGGCAATTATGAAATTTGCATTGGTCTTTCAGTTTAAAGAATTCAGGAAAATAGCCACTGATTTCTGCCGGTTCCAAATCGACAACTCCAAATCCTTTTATTCCCGGCGTATCTATGATTTTGGCATCAAAAGACAAATCATACATTTCGGCAAAAGTTGTTGTATGCTGTCCCTGCTTACTTTGCTCGGAGATAGTTTTGGTTTTCAGGTTTAAGCCTGGTTCCAAAGCATTAACTAATGTTGATTTTCCAACACCCGAATGTCCGGAAAACATCGATACTTTTCCAATCATCATTGCTTTTAAATCATCTAACCCTTTCTTTTCAACGGCTGAAACCTTTAAAAATTTATATCCGATTTGGGAATAGATGTATTGCAGATACAATTGTTCATCTTTCATGGCTTCATCAAACGTGTCAATTTTATTAAAAATCAAAACGGCTTCAATGCCATAAGCTTCGGCTGTTACCAAAAACCTATCTATAAAACTAGTTGTCGTTGGTGGATTATTGATAGTAATCAACAGAAAAACAATGTCAATATTTGAAGCAATGATATGGGTTTGCTTGGATAAATTCACCGATTTCCTGACGATGTAATTCTTTCGGTCATGAATATTGTGAATCGTTCCGGTCACGGCATCCGAAGTTTCATCCAGTTCAAAATCTACCACATCACCAACCGCAATTGGATTAGTGCTTTTGATGCCTTTCATACGGAATTTTCCTTTGATGCGGCATTCAAAAACTTGCTGGTCTTCGGTTTTCACCGTATACCAACTTCCGGTAGATTTATAAACGAGTCCTGTCAAAATTAATTATGAATTACGAATTACGAATGACAAAGGTAAAAAATTGCAATCGTTATTGCATTTAAAGTTGGTTCAAATAAAAAAAGTTGCCATTACTGGCAACTTTTAATTTTAATTTCCTAAAATCATCCTTCCAATTTTGTCTTTAGACCTACGAGAAGCATAAATCAAATATTCGTTATCTGTTTTTCTGAAATAAATTCCCGGACGAATAACCAATTCGTTTTTAATTACTTCTTCAGGATCTTTCCTGGTAATATTTCCTTTATCATCAAAAACAAATAGGGTCGGAACAGCATTGTTGTAGTTCCCCATGGATTTAATTTTCTCGATATCGGTGATACCTTTATTCTTGACGTTGTCGTTAAAGAGTATGTTTAATTGTCCGTTTTTATAAATCGGAATCGCGCTCAAATACTCCGGGCCTCGTCCCATCACTGCTAAAGGAATACTCAACGCCACATCTACATTAAAGCTACCGTTGCTGCCTGAACCGAAAAGGTTAAAACTGGCCACAGTTACTGAAGCGGCTTGTTCTTTGGCAACCACATTGCTCCATTCCAACGAACCGTCTGGCTTGAAGGAGTTTACAATCATTTCATTCGCAGTATACGTTATCGGCTGTAAACCAAAAGGACCGATACCTTGTTTTTGCCCAACATAAATCGTTCTGTATTCGGAAATCACAATCAGACCACCATCGTTTTTCTCAACAATAGACTGGATGTTATATAAGGGTTTTACATCTTTCCCTTTATTAGCTCTTCTTTCGCCCAATAATTTGATTTTGGTTGGCATGTCAAACTCATTAAATTTTACATTTTCAGTTGTATTGCTTTTCAAATTTACGGTAATGTTGTAAACGCCTTTAAGTTCTTTATTAGCTTTTCCGTTTTCGCGTACGCTCGAGAAAAACCCAGCCAATTTGACATCATCTTTAGATGTCGCCATCATACGGCAATTGATGATTTCTTTATCGATGACATCAATTTTAACCACTTCTTTTCTATGATTATTGGCTTTCTTGAAAATGTGCAATTCTATTTTCTCTACCTTTTCTTTTTGTTTTTTATCACGATATCCTTCATTTACCACCAAAAAGACATCGTCCTTATTGTTTACATCAAAATCAGAAATGGTAAATTGATAATCCTTTTTGTTGTCATCGTAAGAAACTTTATCTTCAGTAGAAAAAGCCGCTTTCATGCTCTCATCAAAAAGCTTGATTTCGTATTTCATGGCATCTTCTTTTTCAAAAAGTGCGGTGTGCATTACCAATAACATTTGGTCATCGGGAGATTTTCTAAAGTAGAAACCGCCACGGTCTGCACTTTTCGCTACAATTGATTCAAAAAGGGTAATCATGTTTGTACTCAAAATTCCTTTTTCAGAAACCGGTATGCCAACTAAAGTAAATTTTTTCTCCTTGCGGTGAAATACGCTTCCGATAACATATAATTTATCGTTCATCAGTACGATGTCTTCAAAGTCAAGGTCTTTATCATTAAGCTCAGGAAGCACAATTGGGTTTAAGGAAATTTGCTTCATTGCCTGGGAATCAAATATT
>JAZKCP010000126.1:13915-19234 GCA_040388035.1 Bacteroidota bacterium
CTAAGGTGTAGATTTTGTTATTGGCTTCGCCAATAATCCTGACAATCTTGCCATTGTCGTCGGTGATTTCCTCACCATAAGTCATATTGATTTTATCAATTTTGTTTTGTGCATTCAAGCTTATGCAACTGCAAACAAAAAGGATAAAACCTAAAAAGGTTTTTTTCATTTTGTTGGTTTTAAATTAGAGATTGTTTTTATTGTTGTGGCAATGATACAAAAAAAACCTACCAAAACATCGGTAGGTCTGATATTTAATGAGTGTCCGTTAATTTGAATCCTGGATTTCTAAATTTGGAAAAAAAAAGTTGCCGTTTCGGGCAACTTTAGTATTCTTTTTAAAAAGAATTAATATTTATAAACGACAGCTGTCCTGTTAGACGAAGCATCTGTTGTCACCAAAACAAACTGATAGCCCAATCTGGCTGCTTCCGTTTTTAAGCTTTTAACAACTGACGGATTAGCACCGCTTTCCGTTGAGTAATTTGCCAATTCAGCACTGGTTCCAATGTGTTGCCCTACTTCTAACCCTAGAGTTTTATCTAAATTTTCCAGAATGACAACTTTTGTCCAATCTGCGCTACCGTTAACGGCTATTTTGCTTGAAGTTTGCACAACCTGACCGGTTCTGCCGTATGTGATTTTTTCAACGGCATTCTTGGCGATTGTATAAGGTACGTCCTGACCTTCGTAAGTAAATACGATTACATTGTCATCAACACTTATGATTCTGCCTCTAAGTGTTTCACCAATTTGTTTCTTAATCACATCGACCTGGGCATTGGCTATGTTAAAACCAAAAACCAATGTAAATAGTAAAATAATTTTTTTCATATTCTTTATTTTTAGCATTAATAGATTCTTTATTTAAGACATCAACAAATATAAAAAAAACAAGTATTGCCACCACATTTAACCGATATTCTCACGATTTATCCGTTTATCCGTTAATTATCTTCTCTTGGTGAGTGATACTTTCCTGGTGAATTGCTTTAAAAAGTTTTAGGATAAACTCTTCACTCAAACCTTTATCTTCTCCATCCAAAATCATTTTACCTAAGATTTCATTCCAACGTTTGTTTTGCAAAACCGCCACGTTTTTTTCCTTTTTTAATGCTCCAATTTGCTCGGCTACTTTCATCCTGTTTCCTAAAATCTCCAGTAATTTACTGTCGGCAATATCAATATTGGCTCTGAGTTTTATCATTTTGGTATTGAAATCATCGTCTTCTGTAGTTATTTTTTTGACTTGTAAGTCTTCGAAAATCTGTTTCAAAACCGTTGGGGTAACTTGTTGTGCAGCATCACTCCAGGCATTATCAGGATCGATATGGGTTTCAATAATCAATCCGTCATAATTCAAATCCAATGCCTGCTGCGACACTTCCTGAATCATATTCCTATTTCCGGTAATGTGCGAAGGATCACAAATCAGAGGCAAATCGGGAAACCGGCTCTGCAATTCAATCGCAATTTGCCATTCCGGAATATTTCTGTATTTCGTCTTTTCGTAAGTTGAAAAACCTCTGTGGATAACACCAAGCTTTTTAATTCCGGCATTGTATAATCGTTCGACGCCACCAATCCATAAAGCCAAATCGGGATTTACAGGATTTTTCACTAAAACTATTTTATCAGTTCCTTCCAAAGCATCTGCAATTTCCTGAACGGCAAAAGGATTTACCGTAGTCCTGGCGCCAATCCAAAGCACATCGATATCGTGTTCCAAAGCTAATTTCACGTGAGTCGCATTTGCTACTTCGGTTGCCATTAACAAACCCGTTTCGGCCTTAGCTTTTTGCAGCCATTTTAAACCAATAGCTCCAACGCCTTCAAAACCGCCAGGACGCGTTCTTGGTTTCCAGATTCCGGCACGGAAAATACTAACATCAGAATTTTTCAATTCGTGTGCAATTTTCAGCACCTGCTCTTCGGTTTCCGCACTGCATGGTCCGGCAATTACTAATGGATGTGAAAGATTGAAATCTTCTAACCATTGTTTGTTTTCTTTTGTGATTTTCATATCGTTTGTTATTTCCCGTTTAATATTTCTTTTATCCTGTTTGTGTTTTCCATTTCATGGAAAATCTGTTCGTAATTTCCGCTTTCCAATAAGTTTTTGAATTGCGATAAATTGGCGATGTATTCTTCTAATGATTTTACGACCTGTTTTTTATTTTGTTTGAAAATTGGCGTCCACATCGCTGGTGAACTTTTGGCTAACCTGACCGTACTTTCAAATCCGCTTCCTGCCATGTCAAAAATATCCTTTTCATCTTTTTCTTTCTCGATGACTGTTTTTCCAAGCATAAACGAACTGATATGCGACAAATGCGAGACATACGCGATGTGTTTGTCATGTGATTTTGGGTCCATATACCTAATCCTCATTCCCAAATCCCTAAAGAGTTTTAGTCCTTTTTCCTGTAATTTAAAAGTGGTTTTTTCTACTTCGCAAATGATATTGGTTTTGTCGACGAATAAGTTTCGAATGGCTGCCGTTGGACCGGAGAATTCTGTTCCCGCAATTGGATGTGTTGCCAAAAAATTTCTTCTTTTTGGATGATTCATCGCGACTTCACAAATCGGGCCTTTTGTTGAACCAACTTCAAAAACCAGGGT
This sequence comes from Bacteroidota bacterium, assembly GCA_040388035.1. Taxonomy (GTDB): domain Bacteria; phylum Bacteroidota; class Bacteroidia; order Flavobacteriales; family Flavobacteriaceae; genus Flavobacterium. The sequence goes on from JAZKCP010000126.1 coordinate 16,538, forward strand.
TTCATCTGAAATACTATCCAAAATTCTTGGCAGAAGCTCCAAAGCAATGTCAACGGGAACAGCCAGGATTACGAAATCAGCATCAATAATATCCTTTATTTCCGCTTTCTGATGAATGATTCCAAGTTTGATAGCTTGACCCAAATGGTCTTCATTCGCATCGACACCAACAATGACAGCATTTTTATCCAATGCCTGAATATCCAATGCCATTGAACCGCCAATTAAACCTATTCCTATTACGTATACTTTCATTGTTCTTCTTTTAAAATCGTTCTATTGCCTGCTGGATTTTTTCTTCGGTAACGCAAAGCGAAAAACGAATATAGCCTTCGCCATTGCTTCCGAAAATAGTTCCCGGTGTGATAAAAATATGTTTTTTCAATAATACTTCGTCAATGAATTTTTCTGCTGAAATGCCAGCCGGAAGCTTTGCCCAAACAAATAAACCAACACTGTTTTTATCGAAAGTACAATTCAGTTTTTCAGCTAGTTTAAAAATCAGATTCCTTCTTTTGGAGTAAACTTCATTTTGCTTTTCAAACCAATCATTTCCTAATTTTAAAGCTTCAATTGCTCCTTTCTGGATTCCGTAAAACATTCCGCTGTCCATATTGCTTTTTACTTTTAGAATCGCATCAATCAAGCTTGGATTTCCCAAAACCATTCCGACACGCCAGCCTGCCATATTGTAGGTTTTCGATAACGAATTTAATTCTAAGGCTATGTCTTTTGAACCTTCTACCTGCAAAATTGACAGGGGATTTCCATTCAAAACAAAACTATACGGATTGTCATTGACAATTAAAATATTATGCTTTTTCCCAAACGCAATCAGTTTTTCAAACAATTCCAAAGTACCGTTCGCTCCAGTTGGCATGTGCGGATAAGAAACCCACATCAGCTTTACTTTTGACAAATCCAATTTTTCCAACGCCTCAAAATCAGGTTGCCAATTTGTTGTTGCTGATAAATCATAAGATACAGCTTTTGCCTGAACCAATTCGGTTACCGAAGCATAGGTCGGATAGCCAGGATTCGGAATTAAAACTTCATCACCTTCATTTAAAAAGGCCAGCGAAATATGCATAATTCCTTCTTTGGAACCCATTAACGGCAATATTTCAGTATTGAAATCCAAGTCCACGTTAAAATGTTTTCTATAGAAATCGGCGATGCCTTTTCGTAATTCCGGCAATCCTTGATAACTTTGGTATTCGTGCGCTTTGTCATCGAACATGGCTTTTTGCATGGCTTCGATAACGGTTATATCCGGAGCTAAATCCGGACTGCCAATTCCCATATTGATAACCGGTTTCCCCTCTGAAATGAGCTGGCGTACTTCTCGCAATTTTCGGGAGAAGTAATATTCCTGTACGCTTTGTAATCTATCGGCTGTAGCAATCATAATTTCCTGTTTTTATATTCGCCCAACACTTTAAAATGGTTGGTCATTATGGCTAGAATCTTCATTGCTTTTTCATAATGTTTGTACTTCTCAAAAACAACATCCACAAAAAAAGAATACTGAAAAGGCGTTTCAATAATCGGCATTGACTGGATTTTGGTCAGGTTCAGTTTGCAGTTTGTCATCACATTTAAAACAGTGGCCAAACTTCCCGGAGTGTCATCCAACTCAAATTTTAACGATGCTTTGTTGGTTTGCTCTTTATCTAAAATAGTAGCTTCTTTACTAATGATGAAAAAGCGTGTCATATTATTATTTACGGTTTGGATTTCAGGTGCAATAATGGTCAAATCATACAATGATGCTGCTGCTTTACTGGCAATAGCAGCAATGCCTTTGATTTGTTTTTGATGGATTCTCCTGGCGGTTTCGGCGGTATCTTTATCTTCCACTAATTTGATTTTTGGATGCTTTTTCAAAAAATCCATACATTGTAATAAGGCCATAGGATGCGAATGTACTTCTTCAATCTCACTTATTTTTTGACCGTTGAGTACCATTAAATTCTGAATAATATCCAAATAGTACTCGCCTATAATATGCAACTCATTCTTGTCAATCAAAGCATAATTTGGAATGATGGAACCCGCAATGGAATTCTCAATCGCCATCACTGCCAATTGGGATTTGTCATGCAGCAGGCTATCCACCAATGCCTCAAACGACAAACATTCGTTTACCGAAACATTTTGATGAAAATACTCCTGCGCCACCTGATGGTGAAACGAGCCTTTTATTCCCTGTATTGCTATCTTTGTTTCCATAAATTCAAAAAAAAATCCCAACTCTCGTTGGGATTTATATATCGTATGTTTACTTTTTATTTTTTTACATAACACAATACTAATCCCTTTCTCTGTCCGAAGAAGAAATAAAAGAAATAGTTGTAATAAGTGTTAAATGTTTTCATTTGTTGTTTTCTATTTTGCTAATGTAAAAAATTAAAACGTAGGTTTTACAAGACTTGACAAAAAATTACTCAAGTTATTTCGTTTTCATCTTAGGCACTCTACTTGGCGTGTCTTTCCCACTGATGATACTTTCTGAGCTGATAGCTATGGCTTCAATAATTTGAGTCATATTATCCAAATCTAACGTTGAAACCTCATCGCTCGCCTTGTGGTAATTGGCTTCATCATCCATTTTTGATGTTGAAATCGTATGCGCCGGAACTCCCACTGCAGCCAACGCCGCATTATCTGAACGGTAAAATAACTGCATTTCGGTAT
>JAZKCP010000126.1:19244-23692 GCA_040388035.1 Bacteroidota bacterium
TCTTTAAATTATTTTGAAGGATTGTTCCAAAATCGGATTTTTCAAAACCGGTGATGTAGGCCGAATCTTTGTTCCATTTACTTTCCGTACCAATCATTTCTATATTGAACATCGCAATCACTTCATCCGGATTTATATTTTTAGAGAAATACCTTGAGCCGACAATCCCGATTTCTTCGGCTGTAAATGCCACGAAAATAATAGTGCGTTCGTTATTTCCTAATTCCTTGAAATATTTTGCCAAAGCAATAACGGCTGTTGTTCCCGAAGCGTCGTCATTGGCACCATTAAAAACTTTATCGTCACCTTCATCAGTTAATCCTAAATGATCGTAATGCGCTGAAAAAATCACATATTCATTCGGTCTTGATTTTCCCGGAAGAATTCCGATTACATTGTTTGCATTTTTACCTTTTAGGGTAAATTCCTGTCGGAAGTTTTTTAAATCCTTAAAATGAGCCAATCCGATTTTGGCAAATTCTTTTTCAATAAAAGCGGAAGCTGAATCAATTCCGGCAGTAAAAACCTGTCTTCCCTGCATTTTATCGGAAGCGAGCTCTGTTTCAATCCGTACGATTTCAGATTTCTGAATTATGGGTTTTTTTTGTGCTTGTGCGAAAAAACCAAAAGAAAGGACAACTAAAAGATACTTTTTCATAAATTATTTTATTTAAGGGTAAATATAAGAATCAAATCTATAACTAAAAAGAACGTTAATCTGCGCTCAAAACCAAAAATCAAGCCAATTTCTATTTACATTTGCTACAAATAGTACCTATATGTCGATAGAAGTTCAAAATGTTTCAAAAAGTTACGGCACCCAAAAAGCGTTAGACAACGTTTCCTTCTCCATCAAGAAAGGAGAAATCGTTGGTTTTCTTGGTCCGAATGGTGCCGGAAAATCTACCCTGATGAAAATTTTGACCACTTTTCTTAACGCTGATGAAGGCGTGGCCACTGTTAACGGAAATGATGTAACTGAAAATCAAAAAGCGGTGCAGCTTTCCATTGGTTATTTGCCGGAACATAATCCGTTGTATCTTGATTTGTATGTTCGGGAATATTTGGCATTCAATGCCGATGTGTATAAAGTTTCCAAATCCCGAATCGAAGAAGTTATAGAACTTACCGGTTTATCGCCTGAAAGCCATAAGAAAATCGGACAATTATCGAAAGGTTTCCGTCAGCGTGTTGGCTTGGCGACAGCTTTGCTCCACAATCCTGATGTGTTGATTTTGGATGAACCGACAACCGGACTTGATCCAAACCAATTGGTGGAAATCAGGAACGTAATTAAAAATGTGGGTAAAGACAAAACCGTTTTTCTGTCTACTCACATCATGCAGGAAGTGGAAGCCATTTGTGACCGTGTTATTATCATTGACCATGGCAAAATTGTAACCGACAAAAAGCTGAACAAATTAGTTTCGGAAGAAAAGGAGCAAATCATCGAGGTCGAGTTTGATAAAACTATTGATGACGCTTTGTTGGCAAGCTTGCCAAATATAAAATCCTATAAAAATATTGGCGCTAATCTTTGGACATTAACTTTCACAACCAAAGAAGATATGCGTCCAAAAGTTTTTGATTTTGCCCACGATAACGGATTAAAAACGTTGCAGATTAGTTTGAAAAGCAAAAACCTTGAACAAATTTTCAGAGAGAAAACTAAGAAATAATTTAAGGATAAATAACGCTTCCCTGGTACAATTCCTGCACATCAACGATTGGTGGCACATTCTTCAAAATAAGATTTCCAGTGCTGTTTAAAACTCCCGTTATACTTTGAATTGGTTTTACAATCATGTCATTCGAACCGCGATGGAAAACCGAAATATTTTGAACAGTTAAATTTTCGGCTTCGATTCTTCCGTCACCAAAATAGAAATTAAAGGTAGCGCTGTCCGTTTCGCCGGTAAGATAAAAACGTGACACATTATTGTTGGCTATATATAAATTCTGATTGTCAATATTCAGTGTAAAATCGCCAGTTCCGGCACCCGATTCTCCGTCACCATCTTTGTCCATCGAAATAAAACTGATGAATGGAAAAGTCAGCACGCCATTTGAACTAATATTCCTGTCGGTTTTGGAATAGACTTCTTCCAAAGTTGGCGTCGTCACTAAAATCCGTATACTGCCATAAGAACGTACCCAATTGCAGCTGGCATCATCCTTAAAAATAAGCTGGTCGCCATTTTGCGTTACGGCAACATTGTCAATAAAATTTTCTCCGGCTTCAATTTGTACTTTATATTCGGCACCTTCAGTGATAACGACTTCAATTCCGCGATACACTTTAATTTTCTTAAAAGGCTGCACCGCTACTTCCTTTATAATAATCGCGCCGGTACTTTCTACACAATCACTTGGTTTTTCGCAGGCGTTGAGCATCCAAAATAAAACTATCAATAGTGAAAACTTCTTCATACCCTTCATTTTAAATTCTGTATCCGATTCCGAATTCTAAGGCTTCAGCCAAAAATAAATGTGTTTTAATGGTAAATCCACCAAATAATTTATCTGTAAAATAATACTTCAACCCAACCCTGTCATATATCGGAATATCCTTTTTAAAAGGTTCGTAAACATAATAACCAATCTGCGCTTCAAGTGAAATCCTGTTAATCAATAACTCATGTCCAACAAAAACTCCGACTCTTTTATAATCTGTATTGGCGCTGATGTTTTCCTCTGGATAAGCCACTGAAAAATATCGAATGTATTCCGCAATAGATTTTGTCAAAAATAATTCGGTTCCCAACTGCAAAGCCGACTTCCGGTTCAAACGCTTATCCGCATAAAATCCGATATGGTAAAAAGGATATTGTCCGCTGCGGACGATTGGATTTTCGTTGATTCCGGTTCGCAACACAAAATTGTAGTGGATTGGCTGTCCCTTGTATGATTTCTTTATCAACGTAGTATCTGCCTGTCTTTTAAAATCATCCGAAAAATTATAATTTACTCCCAAATTTAGCAGGTAAGTATTGATACCGCTATTAGGCGACTTAACTCTTCCGTTGGAATAATGCGTAAATAAGATTCCGGCATGAACACCAATATTTTTGAACAGATTCTGATTATCATACGCCAAACCGATATTGGTATTTCCCATCAGGCGGCTTCCAAACGCTTTATTTTTGCTGTTGTCAACCTTATCATAAGGATTTGTCGTATATGCAATTCCCTGTGACAATTTGAGCTGCATATGCCTTTTCCAGAAATAAAAATTATACATCGCTCCAACGGAATAGTTTTCTCCTAAAGGCTGGCTTTTAAAATCCTGGTATAAAAAATAGGCGCCATAATCGGGGAAATTATAAGCCTGATGCCATTCTTTTGAACCATCAGTTCTTTTGACAATACTCAGCCAAACAGCCTGCGGATGGCCATTCACCAAATGATACATATCTTCGGTATGCGGCAATATATTCCCTCTTAAATAAGATGCCTCAACCGCAAAAGGATTGTTCTTTTGGCCAAAAAAAGAAATCGTAAACAGTAAAAACAGTAGGTAAATTTTCTTCATGCTAAATTTAAAACGCACAAATATAACTGAATATCTTGATGAGCGATTGGTTCGGGCATTTTTGTTGTCCATGTTTTTCCGCTATACAAGGTGCCGCTTCAAATGCGTAGCATTCACTAAATACCAATAACAAAATATTAACTCAGTGAAGTAATCGGGGCTAATCAGGATTTGTCTTTTGTGAAAATATTTAAAAAACTTCCTTAGCAATGGCTTTAATATTCTCCGCTTTTCCCATAGAATAATAATGTAGTACAGGAATACCGGCAGCAACCAATTCCTTGCTTTGCTGCGTACACCATTCAATTCCGATTTGTTTTACGGCATCGTTGTCTTTAGCTTTTACCACTGCCATAATTAAATCATCTGGTAATTCAACACTAAATCTATGCGGAATTAAATTCAGTTGTTTTCTGGTGGCGATGGGTTTCAAGCCCGGAATAATCGGAATAGTGATTCCGGCTGCCCTACATTTGGCAACATAATCAAAGAATTTTTTATTGTCAAAAAACATTTGGGTAATAACATACTCGGCGCCGTTTTTGATTTTTTGTTTCATGAAATAAATATCGCTGTCCAAACTTGGTGCTTCCATGTGTTTTTCAGGATAACCAGCAACTCCAATACAAAAATTAGTCGGTGCCGAATTCTTTAAATCTTCATCAAGGTAAATTCCGTTATTCAGATTACTAACCTGTAAAACCAAATCCGTTGCAAATTCGTTTCCTTCTTTCTCTGGTTTGAAGTAGGTTTCTGTTTTAAGGGCGTCGCCACGAAGTGCCACTACATTGTCAATCCCGAGGAAATCCAAATCAATCAATAGGTTTTCAGTGTCTTCTTTGGTAAAACCACCACACAAAATGTGCGGAATCGCATCAACGGAATATTTATTCTGGATTCCCGCACAAATACCAAC
>JAZKCP010000126.1:23702-24232 GCA_040388035.1 Bacteroidota bacterium
TCCCGGGCGCTTTTTTACGATTTTCTTTTGCAACAAGCCGCTTGGCAATTCCTTGAATTCATATTCCTCACGATGATAAGTTACATCAATAAATGGCGGATTGAATTCCATCAACGGATCAATACTGTCAAAAATAGATTGAATATTTTGTCCTTTTAATGGCGGTAGAATTTCAAACGAAAATAATGGTTTCCCTTTGGCGTTTTCTATATGTTTGGTTACTTTCATTTTTAGTTTACAGTTTACAGCTTACAGTTCACAGCTGTTATTTAAATTGCTATCTCATTATTTTTTTTTATTTCTGTTAACCGTTAACTGTTAACTGTCAGCTATATTTGGCGAAAGCCATTTTGAAGCTTGTTCTGTTGAAATCCCACGACGCTTGGCATAATCAATGACTTGGTCTTCTTTTATTTTCCCAAGTCCAAAATACTTGCTTTCCGGATTGGCAAAATAATAACCTGAAACCGATGAAGCCGGCCACATTGCCATACTTTCAGTAAGCGTTACGCCGATTTCTTTTTCTACGT
>JAZKCP010000126.1:24242-28286 GCA_040388035.1 Bacteroidota bacterium
ATAATCTCCAAATGGTAGGTTTTTCCAAATGGTCAGGACAAGCCGGATAGCCTGGTGCCGGACGGATTCCTTTGTATTCTTCGTCAATCAGGTTTTGGTTTGAAAGGTTTTCGTTGGAAGCATAACCCCAGATTTCCTTACGCACCTTTAAGTGTAAATATTCCGCAAAAGCTTCGGCCAGTCTATCGCCAAGAGCCTTAACCATAATCGAATTGTAATCGTCTAATTGTTTCTCAAATTCTAAAGCTTTTTCATCTACACCAAACCCGGTTGTAACACAAAAACATCCAATGTAATCTTGCTTTCCGCTGTCTTTTGGAACGATAAAATCCGCTAAAGCAATGTTTGGCGCTCCAGCTGTTTTTTGTGATTGCTGGCGTAAAGTCAAAAACTTATGATTTGTTCCTTCAATTTCAATATCATCATCATTTACAGTATTCGCCGGGAAAATTCCAAGGATTCCTTTTGCGGTCAGCCATTTTTTTGTAACGATTAGATTTAGCATGTTTTTTGCATCAGCAAATAAAACTGTGGCTTGTTCACCTACGACATCATCGGTCAAAATCGCAGGATATTTTCCGTAGAGTTCCCATGAACTGAAAAACGGCGTCCAGTCAATGAAATCAACCAGTTCCGAAAGCTCGACTTCTATGGTTTTTGTTCCGATGAAATTTGGCTTCACTGGTTGGAAATTATCCCAATCCAATTTCAATTTATTTTTGCGGGCATCCTCAATGGATAAATAATTTTTATCGCGGCTTCGGTTTAGATAGCCTTCGCGAAGTTTGTCATATTCCTCACGGATTGCCTTTACATAGCTTCCTTTGGTTTCCGTTTGAAGCAAATTACTCGCTACCGTGACCGCACGCGAAGCATCATTTACGTGGACTACGGTTTCCTTGTATTCGGGTGCAATTTTCACGGCAGTATGCGCACGCGAAGTGGTTGCTCCACCAATCATAATCGGGATTTTGATATTCAGCTTGTCCATTTCCTTTGCCAGATAAACCATTTCGTCAAGCGAAGGCGTAATTAATCCGCTCAAACCAATAATATCCACATTTTCACGAATGGCAGCTTCAATGATTTTTTCCGGCGGAACCATAACACCCAAATCAATGATCTCAAAGTTATTGCAGCCCAAAACTACGGCTACAATATTTTTACCGATATCGTGGACATCACCTTTTACTGTTGCCATCAACACTTTTCCTGCTGATGATGATTTTCCATCTTTTTGTGCTTCGATAAATGGTAACAGATAAGCAACGGCTTTCTTCATTACCCGTGCTGATTTTACTACTTGTGGCAGGAACATTTTTCCGCTTCCGAATAAATCACCGACTACATTCATTCCGGCCATAAGATTTACTTCGATGACTTCAATTGCTTTTTCTGCTGATGCTCGTGCTTCTTCAACATCAATTTCGATGAATTCGTCAATTCCTTTTACCAACGAATGTGTTAGTCTTTCCTGAACCGAACCGCTTCTCCATTCCTGGATTGCTTTTTCATTGACTTTAAAATCACCTTTAAAGCTTTCGGCCAAATCCAATAATCTTTCTGTTGCATCTTCCCTTCTGTTTAATAAGACATCCTCAACATGCTCCAATAGATTTTTATCGATTTCATCGTAAATCTCTAGCATTTCCGGGTTTACGATTCCCATCGTCATTCCGTTTTGAATGGCGTGATATAGGAACGCTGAATGCATGGCTTCGCGGACTTTATCATTCCCACGAAACGAAAACGACACGTTACTCACGCCACCTGAAACTCCGGCATACGGAAGATTTTCGCGAATCCATTTGGTCGCACGGAAGAAGTCCAATGCATTTAATTTATGTTCGTCCATTCCGGTTGCCACCGGAAAAATATTGGGGTCGAAAATGATATCCTCAGGTGGAAAATGGACTTCATTAACCAAAATGTCATAACTTCTTTTACATATTTCTATGCGTCTTTCGTAGTTGTCCGCCTGGCCATTTTCATCGAAAGCCATTACGATTACTGCGGCTCCATATCTTTTAATCAATTTGGCGTGATGGATAAAGGCTTCTTTTCCTTCCTTTAGTGAAATCGAGTTCACGACACCTTTGCCTTGGATAACTTTTAGGCCGGCTTCAATAATTTCCCATTTTGAACTATCGACCATTACCGGAACTCGGGCTATATCCGGTTCGGCAGCTATTAGGTTTAGGAATTTGGTCATGGCATAAACGCCGTCCAGCATTCCTTCATCCATATTGATGTCGATGATTTGCGCTCCACCTTCAACCTGATCTCTTGCTACAGTTAGTGCTTCGTTGTATTTTTCTTCCTTGATTAAACGCAGGAATTTACGCGAACCGGTTACGTTGGTTCGTTCGCCTACGTTGATGAAATTACTTTCTGGCGTAACGATTAGTGGTTCTAACCCGGATAGTTTTAAGTATTTTGTTTCTGACATTGTAATGTTGTTGGCCACGAACCTGACTGCCGTCAGGCAGGTGCACGAATGATTTATGCTAATTCTAATGTTCTTGGTTTAAATTCTTTTGCAACATCTGCAATAGCCCTAATATGTTCTGGTGTCGTACCACAGCAACCGCCAATTATGTTGATTAAATTATCTTGTAAATATTCTTTTATCAATGCCTGCATTTCTTCCGGAGTTTGGTCATACTGTCCGAAAGCATTGGGCAAACCTGCATTTGGATGCGCTGAAATATTCAGTTGTGTATTGTGAGCCAGTCTTTTCAAATAAGGTTTCAGCTGGTCAGCACCAAGGGCACAATTAAAGCCGACACTTAACAAATCGATATGTGCAATTGAAATCAGGAATGCTTCTACAGTTTGACCCGAAAGTGTTCTTCCTGAAGCATCGGTGATGGTTCCTGAAACCATTACGGGAATATTCAGATTGCGTTCTTCTTTTACTTCCTCGATGGCGAATAGCGCAGCTTTTGCGTTTAATGTATCAAAAATTGTCTCTACCAATAAAACATCACAGCCACCGTCAATCAAAGCTTCAACTTGTTGTTTATACGCAATTCGTAAATCATCAAAAGTCACGGCTCGAAAACCAGGATCGTTTACGTCTGGCGACATGGAAGCTGTTCGATTTGTTGGTCCGATGGAACCAGCTACGAAACGTGGTCGGTCGGTGAATTCGTCGGCGACTTCACGCGCGATTTTGGCGGACTGATAGTTTAGCTCGTAAACCAAATCCTCTAAATGATAATCTGCCATTCCGATGGTGGTTCCTGAAAAGGTATTTGTTTCAACAATATCGGCTCCCGCCTCAAAATATAAACGGTGTACTTGCTTTACTGCTTCGGGTTGTGTTATCGAAAGTAAATCGTTGTTTCCTTTTAATGGATGTGGAAAATCCTTGAAGCGTTCGCCTCTAAAATCTTCTTCGGAGAAATTGTTGCGTTGTAGCATTGTTCCCATTGCTCCATCGAGAACTAGGATTCTTTGTTGAATTGCTTGTTGAATTTTTGACATATTTTTTCAGAGTTGCAAAGTGGCAAAGTGGCAAAGTTGCAGAGTTTTGATTTGTAATATTTTATTAATTAGCCCTGATTGCAGCGGTATCCTTTTTTGTTTTAGAAAAAGCCCTTCGACTGCGCTCAGGGTGACAAAACAAAAAAGATAAAGCGGAAAGCAGGTATCAGCTCCTAAAAAATTATAAATATGTTATCATGAAAGTGAGAAGAATTCTCTGGGTTATCTGCTCCTTTTGTCAAGATCCTGAAACAAGTTCAGAATAAAGGATAGAATGTAGCACCTTCTTTTGGCAAAGGGTTGCTAAGCTTTCATCGGGTCTATTCCCTCAAGCTTTCGTGATAACAAACAATAAGTTTATGAACGCTGCAAAGTAACGGCATAGAATTCTAATTTGCAAGGTTTTTAAAAAAATAAAAACCTACAACGTTGTAGTAATTTTTTAAAAAAAAGTTTAGAATAATTTGAAATCCAATTTGATTTTATACATTTGCACTCGAAAAAATGAGAGGAAAAATTTGAACTGATTGCAACCTCGTTAAAAAATGCTAAAGC
>JAZKCP010000127.1:0-6819 GCA_040388035.1 Bacteroidota bacterium
AAATAATCCAGTGTTAATCAAAAATATACTAAAAAATGAAATTAGACTTATTTAACAGACAGTGGATAGACATCGTTTTTGAAGGACGTAACAAAGCCTATGGTGCTTATGAGTTGCGTAAAGATGATTCGAAGACTACGTTTCGTGCGCTAATCATTGGAGCATTAGTTTTTGCAGTTGCAGTAAGCGCGCCGCTTATCTACAATTTGATTCCCGACATGTCAAACAACGATGAGGCGTTGGATCAAAAAATTGTAACGATTAAGCTGCCTCCAAAAGAATTGCCGAAAGATATTCCACCACCGCCACCGCCGCCACCAAAAGTGGATCAGGTGAAATTTGTTAAGCCTGTAGTGGCGAAAACAGAGGAGATTGTTGAAGAACCGCCTAAAGTGGAAGAAATCAAAGATAAAAAACTGGGAGCTGAAACAATTAAAGGTGATGAAAACGCACCGTTAACTGTTGAGCCGGTTGGAACAGGGCCAAGTGTGGTTGAAGAAGATAATACGATCTATAATTCTGCCGGAATCCAAGTCCCTGCAGAGTATCCGGGCGGAGTTGATAAATTTAGAAAATGCGTATTCAATAACTTTAGTGTCCCTGATGAAGAAGAAGGATTGAGCGGAAAAATTTTCATTTCATTTGTTGTTGAAAAAGATGGTTCATTAACAGATCTTAAAGTACTTAGGGATATCGGTCATGGCACGGGAAAAGAAGCTATAAAAGCTATTAAATCCTGTAACGTGAAATGGAATCCTGGAGAACAGAACGGTAAGAAAGTTAGGATGCTTTTTATGTTGCCAATCAACATACAAACACAATAAAATATGATTTCAAGATTCATTGAAAATTTTCAGAAGAAATCGCCTAAAGAGCGATTTCTTCTCATTATAGGCATTCTGTTTTTTTTGATTTATTTAACATTGGGCCTGATAATGATATTTTGGAAGTCACTACCTTTAACATTAGAATATAAATACAGAATTGTTTTCGGAATTCTACTGATTGTATATTCTTTTTTACGATTTTTGCGTTTCTTTAATAAAGAAGAATAACTTAGAAATGAATAAATTAACAAAGACACTCATTGGCTTTATTTTATTAGCCTTGCTTTTTGTTTTTTCTTGCCAGAAAAAAGACAATAAAAATAAGGACACTGTTCTAGAAGGAAAAGCTACAGTTTATGTTGATGAGTCAATATTGCCAATTGTGGAAGATGAGCAGGCAGTGTTTGAAACAGAATATAATGCAAAATTGCTTTTGGTTTCAAAATCAGAAAATGAAGTGATTAACGATTTATTTAAAGATACAGCCAGAATTTTAATTTTAACGAGACCACTTTCTGATAAAGAGCTACAAGCTTATCAGAGCAAAAAAGTCACCCCAAGAGTTACACGCTTTGCAACCGATGCAGTTGCCTTTATCAGAAACAAAACTACCAATGACACGCTCGTAGCATTAGAGGATGTTATCGATTTTGTTAAAGGGAAATCGGTTCCAAATATTAAAGGGTTGGTTTTTGACAATGCTAATTCAAGCACTGTACGTTATATTTCTGAATTGACCGGAGTAAATGTTGTAAATCAAAAAAATGTTTTTTCCCTGAAAACAAATGAGGAAGTTATAAAGTATGTGTCAGAACATAATGGCATGGTCGGTGTCATAGGAATGAACTGGATATTTCAACCACCGTTGAACTTACAGGAAGACGTTAATAAAGTCAATGTTTTAGCGGTAAAAGGTATAAATAAATCGGAATACTTTTTTCCGACACAAGATAACCTCGCTCAGGGTAAATACCCTTTGGCACGTGATTTGTATATTGTCAATTGTCAGGGTTATTCTGGCTTAGGCATGGGATTTGGGTCCTTCCTTACAGGAGAAAGAGGGCAACGGATAATTTTAAAATCAGGTTTACTTCCTGAAAGTATGCCAAGCAGAAAAATCGTGATAAGAAACACAATTACAAAAAATAAAAATTAAATAAAATAAGATGAACAAGTTTAAAATTTTCAGCCTAGCGTTAGTAGCAACTACAATTGCGAACGCACAAGATTTGGAGCCAGCGAAGAAAGCTATTGATGCTGAACAATTTGAAAAAGCAAAATCGTTGTTGAAATCAGTTATACAAGCAAAGCCTACAAATGGAAAGGCAGCATTTCTGTTAGGTAATATTTATCTAAAACAAAATATTTCCGATTCTGCTTCAATCTATTTTAAAAAAGGACTGGCAGCTAGTGAAGGAGCAAGATTCAATAATATTGGATTAGGTCAGTTAGATTTGGATGCCAACAATAAAGCAGCAGCGCAAGCTAAATTTGATATGGTTATCAAAGATTTAAAAAAGAAAGACACTGAGGAATATGTTTATATCGCCCGTGCTTTCATGAGTGCTGATAAACCAGATTATAAAAGTGCCATTGCCCTTTTGACAAAAGCCGCAACAACAAATCCAAATGATGCTCAAGTACAATTAGCATTAGGAGATGCCTATTACGGAGATAAAAATCAAAATGATTCTTATATCGCTTATAGAAATGCATACCAAGCTGACAATACTTTAATTAGAGCAAAAATGCAATTAGGTGTTTTACTAAAAGGAGCCAAAGCTTATACTGAAGCTGTAAAAGCCTACAATGAAGTAATTGCTATCAATCCAAATTATGGCCCGGTATATCGTGAGTTAGCAGAAACCCATTATTTATGGGGAAACAATATTCCGAAAACATATGACGAGAATATTCAAAAAGCGTTGAGCTTTTATGAAAAATACATGACCTTAACGGACTATTCAATTAATTCACGTATGCGTCATGCTGACTTTTTAATCTTGGCAAAAGATTATAAAGCTCTGGAATTGGAAGCTAACAAGATGAAAGAACTTGATGGAGTTAATCCAAGAATCAGACGTTATTTAGGTTACTCAGCGTATGAAAACGGAAATATAGATTTGGCATTGCAATCATTACAGGATTACACTTCAAATCCCGCTAATGAAAGAATACAAACGGCATCAAGCAGGCCAACTTCAGCAACAACTTTCTAATCCCGCTAATAAAATTATTCCTCGTGATTATTTATATTTAGGTCAGGCCAAAATCAAAAAAGGAGCTAGTGTAGATGGCAAATTGATAGATGCGGCACAATTAGCATCAGGAATTGCAGATCTTAAAAAAGCTATCGACATGGAACCTTTAGCGATTAATGAATTGAATGAAATTGGTAAAAAATTATACGACCAAAAAGCTTTCGGCGCTGCTGCAGCTGTGTTTGAACTCGCTATTGCCAATCCAAATTCTAAAAATTATCTGATTGACAATTTCTATCTTGGAAACTCACTTTATTATGACAACACCAGAAAAGATATTGTAAAAGCAGATCCAATTGCTTTGCAAAAAGCAGATGTTGCTTTTGGAAATGTTATTACGGCATCGCCAACAACACAAGATGCTTATTTATTCAGAGCAAGAGCAAATAGATTGTTGGAAAATGACGAAATGATGGCTACTTACTATCAACAATATATTGATGTAGTAACAGCAAAAGGGGAAGAAGAAGTTACGAAAAACAAAGCTAAATTTATAGAAGCATACAACAATATAGCATCAGCTTTAGCCAATACAGATAAAGTAAAAGCAAAAGAAGTATTGAATAAAACTTTAGCGCTTGACCCAACAAACGCCTATGCTCTTGAAGCAATGAAGTTATTAAAATAAAAAAAATTGAATTCTTTTTAAAACCGTCCTGATGAAAATCAAGGCGGTTTTTTTATTACCCACCATTTTAAAATTTTCAAATTATCTCATTTTCAAATTGATTATCTTTGCCGACTAGATTAAACAAAATGTTATCAAAAGAAACACAATTGGCTGTTGAAAAAGGAGAAATGCTTCCACTAATGGAAGAATTTTATACTATTCAGGGCGAAGGATTTCATACAGGAACAGCGGCCTATTTTATCAGAATTGGAGGTTGCGATGTAGGTTGTCATTGGTGTGATGTAAAGGAAAGTTGGAATGCCGAATTGCATCCGCCAACAGCAACAGATATTATAGTTGAGAATGCCAAAAAATATGCCGACACAGTTGTAGTCACCGGTGGTGAACCTTTGACTTGGGACATGACATTGCTTACACAAAAATTAAAGGGTAAAAACCTTAAAGTGCATATTGAAACTTCCGGAGCGTACCCGGTAACGGGAACATGGGATTGGTTTTGCCTTTCGCCCAAAAAAAATAAATTACCTGTAGCTGATGCTTATGCTAGTGCGAATGAATTAAAAGTGATTGTTTATAACAAACACGACTTAATTTTTGCCGAGGAACAAGCTGCCAAAGTGAATCCTAAAGCGATTCTTTTCCTGCAGCCTGAATGGAGTAAAAAAGAAGAAATGACGCCACTAATAGTCGATTATGTTATGAATAATCCGAAATGGAGAGTTTCATTACAAACCCATAAGTACCTAAACATTCCTTAATTTTTATATATGAAACTGATTAAAGTCTTAATGTTTTTGTTGTTGTCAATTTCTTGTTTTTCACAGGTTAAGGAGGAAGACAGTGAACCACTGGCCGTTGTTCCTATGGAAAATGATTTAAATGATAACACTATATATAATACGGCCTCAATCGAAGTAAAGCCTGATTTCCCGGGTGGACTTAAGGAGTTTTATAATTACATAGGCAAAAACTTCAAGGTTCCCGATGTGAAAGGATTAGCAGGAAAAGTATTGGTCTCTTTTGTGATTGAAAAAAATGGAAGCCTTAGTGATATAAAAGTAGTAAGGGATATTGGTTATGGTAGCGGCGAAGAAGCAGTCCGGGTGTTAAAAAATTCTCCAAACTGGAGTCCCGCCGAACAAAATGGAAAAAAAGTAAGAACCTTATTTATGTTGCCAATTTCAATTCAACCACGTTAATATTTTAATCCTGTCTTTTTAAGTCAGGATTTTTTATTTTTACAAAAAACTTCCGATGAAGACACAGTTTCTGTTAGATCCAAATATCACATTCCTAAATCATGGCTCGTTCGGCGCTTGCCCAAAACCGATTTTTGAGGAATTCCAAAGATTTCAATTGGAATTGGAATCAGAACCAGTTGAGTTTATTCAGCGCAAACAGCCAAAATATCTAAAAACTGCTCGAGAGAGTTTGGCACGATTTGTAGGCTGCCACGCTGAGGATTTGTTTTTTACTTCCAATCCGACTTTTGCCATAAATGTGATTATGCGCAGTGTAAAACTAAATCCGGGAGATGAAATTTTAGCAACAAATCACGAGTATGGCGCCATGGACAGGACATGGAATTTTTATTGCAAAAAATCCGGAGCAAAATACATTCGACAAGAAATAAGTTTGCCGATTGTATCCAAAGAGCAAATCGTTGCCGAATTCTGGAAAGGCTATAATCAAAACACAAAAGTAATTTTCCTGAACCATATGTCGAGTGCTACAGCTTTGATTTTTCCGGTAAAGGAAATTTGTGATAGGGCAAAAGAGCTCGGCTTAATCACTATTGTTGACGGAGCACATGTTCCGGCACATATCGATTTAAATATTTCAGAATTAAATCCGGATTATTACACCCGTACTCTACACAAATGGATGCTGGCTCCAAAGGGAAGTTCTTTTTTATATGTAAAACCCGAACTGCAAAATGACTTGGAACCTTTGGTAGTAAGTTGGGGCTATGAAAGTGTAGCGCCAGGTGAAAGCCAGTTTTTGGATTATCATGAATTGCAGGGAACGAGAGATGTTTCGGCATTTTTATGTACGCCAAAAGTGATTGAGTTCCTCGAACAGAATAACTGGAAGGAAGTATCGAAAGCATGCAAACAAATTGTTTTGGACAACTATCAGCGCTTTTGCGATTTACTCTGCACGAAACCGTTGAGCCCCATTACATCGGAATTTTTGGGACAGATGGCAAGCGTTCCGGTCAACACAAAAAGACCTGCTGAATTAAAAGAAGTATTGTATTCAAAATATAAAATCCAGATTCCGGTGATGCCATTAAATGGCAATTTCTACATCCGATATTCCATCAATGGGTATAATTCGCAGGCTGATTTAGATGTTTTGTACAATGCTTTAGAAGATATTATCAGAACCACGGATTTGATTCAGCTGTAGATTTTCTAGCCCGGATAGGAACGGCATCCTTTTACACCAGGTGTAAAAGATATAGTGGATAGCCGGGAACAGCTCCTCAAACTACCGCCAATTTTCTCTTTTTTTAAGTTCCGTAATATGCGCCAAATGATGGTTGCAATGCCATTCATAAAGGCAAATCATTTCCCGAAGTTCAAATTCCTTGTTGTGTTCGGGATGAATGTAAGCCATTTCCAAATCGGATTCGGATAGGCTTTTCATCACAAAAGCCAATCGGTAATGCAATCCATCCAAAAACTGAAGCGTTGGTTCGATAGGCATAGTTTTGTTATCAATGCCTTCACCCCAAAGGTTTTCATAGTAGAATTTTATCGTCGGATTATTTTCGGTCATGGTCCATTTCAATCGGATTAAGCAATTCATGTGGCTATCGGCGCAATGATGTATAACCTGACGAACCGTCCAGCCGTCGGGACGATACGGAGTTTCGAGTTGGTCGTTTGACAAATGTGCCACTTCTGATATTAATTTTTGAGGAAAATCGCCTATGGTTTTTATGGCTTTCGCCAAAAGTTCGGAAGTATAAATCGTCGGTGCTTCGAATTTTCCAATAGGATAACGCAGTTTTTCTAATGTTGATTTTTCCATTATAATGTAAGTTTTGCTAAATAATCAAAGTGTTTCCCTTCCATAATTAATTCACACTGCA
>JAZKCP010000128.1:0-4832 GCA_040388035.1 Bacteroidota bacterium
TTCCGTTTGCTCCCGTAAAGGTAATGTTAGGGCTTGCTGCATTCAGACATACCGCAGTGGTGCCGGAAATTGTTGCAGTTGGTAATGGGTTAACAGTTATAGTTACTATGCTACTATCGTTTATACAGGGAGCAGTGCCAATTACCGTATAGGTAAAAGTTGAAGTTGTAACTCCAAGAACCGGAGTAAATGTACCGGCAGCGGCATTGAAAGTTCCTCCTGTTCCAGTAGATCTTACCCATGTTCCTCCTGCTTGTTCACCTGTAATTAAAGTATACAAATTAATAAGTGCCGAATTATTTTCACAAATAGTAGTACCACCATCTGCACCTGCTGTAGGTTGTGGATTAATCGTAATGGTAGCTAAACTGCTATCGTTAATACATGGTGCTACTCCTGTTAGTGTATATGTAAAAGTCGAAGTGGTTGCTCCAACAGCAGGTAAATACGTACCCTCAGTTGCATTAAAAGTTCCACCTGTACCCGTTGTTCTTACCCAACTTCCACCAGTTTGTTCTCCAGATATTAAACTGAATAAGTCTACAGCTGTTATATTGGTTTCGCAAACAACTGTTCCTCCGTCAATACCAGCATTAGGTTGTGGATTTATGGTAACAGTAACTAAACTTGTATCATTGATACAAGGTGCAGTACCTGATAAGGTATATGTAAAAGTTGAACTCGTGGCACCAACTGCCGGTGTAAAGGTACCTGCAGTGGCATTGAAAGTCCCTCCCGTTCCTGTAGTTTGTGTCCAAACTCCACCGGCTTGCTCGCCAGTGATTAAACTGGATAAATTAATTGCCGCAACATTCGTTTCACAAACAATAGTCGAACCATCTGTTCCGGCATTAGGCTGCGCATTAATAGTTATTGTAGCAACACTACTATCATTAACACACGGAGCAACTCCCGTTACTGTGTAAGTAAAGGTTGAAGTTGTGGCTGCAATTGCCGGAGTATATGTGCCAGCAGCGGTATTGAAAACCCCTCCTGTACCCGCTGTTCTTACCCAAATTCCGCCAACTTGCTCTCCAGTTATTAAACTGAATAAATCTACAGATATTATACCGGTTTCGCAAACAACTGTGCCTCCATCGGTGCCGGCAGTAGGCTGTGCGATAATATTTACAGAAGCAATACTTGCATCATTTATACACGGTGCAGTTCCTGTTAAAGTATATGTAAAAGTTGAACTCGTAGCACCAACTGCCGGAGTATATGTACCTGCAGCGGCGTTAAAAGCTCCTCCTGTTCCCGTGGTTTGTGTCCAAACTCCCCCGGCTTGTTCGCCAGTGATTAAACTAAATAAATTAATTGCTGTAACACTGGTTTCGCAAACAATAGTCGAACCATCTGTTCCCGCATTGGGCTGGCTATTAATAGTTATTGTAGCAACACTGCTATCATTAATACACGGAGCCACCCCTGTTACTGTATAGGTAAAAGTCGAAGTCGTAGCTCCAGTTGCCGGGGTATATGTACCAGCTGCCGCATTAAAAACTCCACCAGTTCCTGTTGTTCTTACCCAAGTTCCGCCGGTTTGTTCCCCGGTTATTAAACTGAATAAATCTACAGCTGTTATATTGGTTTCGCAGACAACTGTACCACCATCGTTACCTGCGGTAGGCTGTGCAATAATGTTTACAGAAGCAAGGCTAGTATCTGTTACACATGGCGCAACTCCCAATATGGTATATGTGAAACTTGAGTTCGTAGCACCAACTGCCGGAGTATATGTACCTGCAGCAGCATTGAAAGCCCCTCCTGTTCCTGTAGTTTGTGTCCAAACTCCACCAGGCTGCTCACCTGCTATTAAACTAGCTAAATTAATTGCTGTAACACTTGTCTCACAAACAACAGTCGAACCATCTATTCCTGCATCTGGCTGTGAGCCAATAGTTACCGTCACAAGGCTAGTATCAACACCACAAGGTGCAATACCCAGTACGGTGTAAGTAAATGTTGAAGTAGTTGCTCCCGCTGTAGGAGTAAATGTGCCGGCAGCTGCATTGAAAGTTCCGCCAGTTCCAGTTGATCTTACCCAGGCCCCACCAGTTTGCTCACCCGTTATTAAACTAAATAAATCTATAGGTGTACTGCTGGTAGCACAGACAACAATCCCTCCATCGGTTCCGGCATTCGGCCCTTGGATGATATTTACTGTAGCAAGGCTACTATCATTAGCACAAGGAGCTACTCCTGTTATTGTATAAGTAAATGTTGAAGTTGATGTCCCTGCAGATGGTGTGAATGTACCGGCAGCTGCATTGAAAGTCCCTCCGGTTCCTGTCGTTCTTACCCATGTTCCACCAGTTTGTTCTCCCGTAATTAAAGTAAATAAGTTAATAGGTGTGGTATCTCCATCGCATATATTGACGCTTCCGTCTCCTCCTGCATTTGACATAGGGCTAACAATAAGATCAAAATCTGTCGTATAATATGTAGCCGGAACAGCATTACTCTGCATCCGAATATAAATCGTTTGATTTGTTCCAACAAAAGTATTAATAGGATTTATTTCTGTACCAGGCGTTCCGGCATTTGCCGCAGCCTGAGATGTATAGTAAGTAAAAGTATAATCTGCAGCGCTTTCACTACCCAGTGCAATTGCCGTTTGTGGAGTTAAATTAAAGACCGCAGTTCCACTACCAAGGGAGCTCTCACAAAGAGTCAAATCCGGGACCGGTGATATTGTTCCGCAGGAAACTATTAAATCAAACGGTTTGACAACAGTACACCCGTAGGCATTCAAATAAATTGCCGCATATATGGTTTGCCCTGAACTCACAAAAGCATTCGGACTTGAAATCGGATTAGAAATAGTAGCTGCATCAGCCGCAGATAAATGATAGGATATATCATAATCTGTCGGATTTAAAGATCCTAAAATAACACCTGTATTTGATGTCAAGTCAAAAGTAGTTGGACATTGAGTAATATCATCTGGTGCACTGGTTAAATCCGGATTTACATTTAATGTTACTGAAGTACTAGCCGTTTGTTGAACACCACACACATCGTATACCGCGTTAGCCGTATATGTAGTGGTTGCTAGTGGGCATACGGTAATATTGGGACCAGTACCAATTGGTGTGGAGCCTTGTAACCAATTGATAACAACCGAAACAGGTGGTCCTGCTGGTGTAAAACGCCATCCTTCGGAATTGGCTGACCAGTTTCCTGTATTTCTTCCAGGAGCAGCTGTCCATTCACCAGCTGCAGGATTTCCTATCAAACCTATAGCTCCCGAACCAGCCCAAGGTGACCCGGCAACTCTTCTTTGAACAAAAACTTCAATAATATTTGATACTTCATATAAAACGATTTGTGAGGTTTGAAGTCCAGGATTTGTTGCAACAGAGTTCCATTGTCCCAAATGATAAAAGTTAACAATAAGCTTTCTGCATGGATAAGTGCCCTGAAGCACCCAATTGACCTGACGGTCCGCTGCAGCAGGTGGTATAGCCATATCTGTATCCTGATAAACCCCGAAAATGGATTCTTGTTGGTTTTGCCCTGCTATAGGAACACTAGTAGACGGCCATGGGCAAAAAGATCCCGGTGTTTTAGGCACAAAAGTTAATAATCCATTTGTACCGGCATTACATGACGTATAATTACTTCCATAGAAGCAAAAGTTAAATGGCAAATTAATTACATCGGACCAAAAATCATCTCCACTAGTAATAGGAACTACATTATAGCTAGGATCAGTAAAAGGATAAGGGCAATATGGTATCGAAGTCGCTGTATAGATTGAAGTATCGGGAACATCAGATATATTCGCTTGAATAACTCTACATTCACCAGTAGTACATAAAGTCAAATCCAATGGCAAACTTGTTGGTCCAGGAATAGTTCCAACAGTTGCACAACCATTAGGAACAACAGTAATGGTTACACATACGCCAGTATAATTCCTCTGGCAAAATGTAGAGAAACCTTTTACACTAACAAGACAATATGTAGTAGTTACATTTAAAATTGGAGTTGTAAACGTAACTGTACCTGAAGCAGGAATAAATTTAGTATATGTATTTCCGAAGTTATCCACTATAGTTGCGGTGGAAAGTGGTGTTCCTGTAACAGGAAATGAGGCCGTGTTTCCCGGACATATAGTGCTATTTCCCGTAATGTTGGCAATTGGCAAAGGGTTTACAGTTATAGTGAGTGATTTACTTACGGAACAGGCGCCAACTGTAGAAGAAACAGTGTAGACTGTTGTAGAGGTTGGTGTCACTGTTGGGTTAGGTATATTAGGTGTTGTCAAACTTGCGTCTGCAGGAGCCGCAGTCCATGTATAGCCGCCGGTTCCTCCGCTAACGCCTAGCGTAGTTGAACTTCCTGCGCAAACTGCCGCATTGCCGCTCGTTGTCAGGCTAGGTCCAACAACAACGTTTCCCATCGAAACTGTGGTAGGTGTTGGGAGAGCACTATCTGTAACAGAAACAGTATAGATTCCGGGTGGCACTCCGACAAAAGAGCCGGAAGCATTATTTTGAGTTACAGGACCCGAAATTGTATAATTTGTGTAAGGTAATGTTCCTCCAATTCCAGTGACTGTTATAGCGCCATCATTTGGAGTAATACATGCTGCATTAGTAACATTGTAGGTAACCATAAGGTCATCAGTAAGCATAAAATCATCTACAGCAAAGTCGTTACCCGTTGCGCTTACATTATTATTCCACAATTCAATAGTGGCTGTTGTGGCGGTGGCAGTAAAAGAATAGATTACATGCCGCCATCCTAAAGCCGGTAATGGTGCTAATGTGGTTCCTGCAACCGGTACTGGCGCACCTCCTCCTGTTATCTGTATCCCAATATCA
>JAZKCP010000128.1:4842-29061 GCA_040388035.1 Bacteroidota bacterium
AGTTGGACCAGTAACCAAACTGGAAACCGACTGAATCCAATAACTAAATCTGTAAGTAGTTCCTATCGTGAGTGTTGTGATTCCGGCACCTGTACTACCCGCTTTCCAAAATCTTGGATTTCCTGCAGTTGTGTTTCCATCAATTATCAGCATCCTGCCATTCCCTGAAGTATGGTCAGAACTTGGAATAAAATTTGCAGTATTTATTAAGTTGGGGTTCGTAGTGAAGGCAAAATTTCCTGCAGCAGTTGAGCCTGAATATGGCGCATTTAAAAGCGAGTATCCGGCGCCGTTCGTGACAAATCCAGTCCCGGAGCCTCCACTTTCAAAGCCTCCATTAAGAATTAAATTTTGGGAAAATAGGGAATTTGCAAATAAAAAAATAAAAAGTAGTAGAGTTGAATTTTTTTTCATTTTTGGGAACAATTTTTTTTAGCAGCGAAATTTAAGCTTTTTTGTGAAATAATTATCTTAAAATTTATAAAAAATTTAATTAACAAAACTATTCTCAACAGATTAATTATAATTATTTATCTTTGTGTCTTAATTTTAAAAACCCGAATTAACAAAGACTTTTAATGATAAATAGTGACCAATTTAATGACGAGTTAGGGGAAAATCACATAGCAACAAGGGCACAAAATCCCGTAAGAAATGATGCGTTTGATTTATCCGATGAACAAAAAATTGAACAAATAAAAAAAGATGTTGAGAATATTCTTCATACTCTAGGAATGGATTTAACAGATGACAGCTTAAAAGGAACTCCAAACCGCGTAGCTAAAATGTTTGTTAAAGAAATTTTTGGAGGTTTAAATCCAAATAAAAGACCTAAAGCTTCCACTTTTGCCAACAACTACAAATACGGTGAAATGTTGGTCGAAAAAAATATCACCCTTTACTCTACTTGCGAACACCATTTACTGCCAATAATTGGAAAAGCGCATGTTGCCTATATTTCAAACGGAACCGTTGTCGGGCTTTCCAAAATGAACAGGATTGTAGATTATTACGCCAAAAGACCACAGGTGCAGGAGCGTTTAACCATGCAAATTGTTCAGGAATTACAACAGGTTTTAGGAACCGAAGATGTGGCTTGCGTCATAGATGCCAAACACCTTTGCGTAAACTCCAGAGGTATTCGCGATGTTGAAAGCAGCACCGTAACTTCCGAGTATGGCGGAAAATTTAATGATGAACAAACCCGTAGGGAATTCCTGGATTACATCAAATTAGATACAGAATTTTAATAGCCCGGATTGAAGTGGTATCCTTTTTCTCGTCAGAGAAAAAGATATAGCGTAAAGCCGGAACTAGCTCCTAACAAACATGCAATTATACAAAGACCATCAGTTAAAGATATACAACTCTCTTTCGGGAGAAAAAGAAGTTTTCAAACCTGTACACGCCGGAAATGTTGGAATGTATGTTTGCGGACCAACAGTCTACAGCAATGTACATCTTGGAAACGTGCGCACATTCATGTCGTTTGATATGATTTTCAGGTATTTTCTGCATTTAGGATATAAAGTCCGCTATGTCAGAAACATCACCGATGTTGGCCATATTGTGGATGACGTAGATGATGGTGAAGATAAGATTGCAAAAAAAGCACGTGTCGAGCAACTCGAGCCAATGGAAATTGTGCAACGATATACGGTTGATTTCCACGATGTCCTGAACCAGTTTAATTTTCTTCCACCAAGTATCGAACCAACGGCAACAGGGCATATTATTGAGCAAATTGAAATCGTAAGCCAGATTATTGAAAAAGGATTTGCTTACGAAAAAAATGGCTCAGTTTATTTTGATGTTGTGAAGTTTAATGAGAACAATCATTACGGAAAATTAAGCGGTCGAAATATTGATGAAATGCTTGCCAATACTCGTGATACCGACGGTCAAAGCGACAAGAAAAACCCACAGGATTTTGCACTTTGGAAAAAAGCCGAACCTGAACATATCATGCGTTGGCCTTCTCCTTGGGGAGTTGGTTTCCCGGGCTGGCATTTGGAATGTACTGCTATGAGCACCAAATATCTTGGTGAAACTTTTGATATTCACGGTGGCGGAATGGATTTGAAATTCCCCCATCACGAATGTGAAATTGCCCAAAACGAAGCCTGCACTGGCCAAAGTCCGGTAAATTACTGGATGCACGCCAACATGCTGAATCTGAATGGTAAAAAAATGTCTAAATCTACTGGGAACAATTTGCTTCCTGGTGAAATTTATTCGGGCGGAAGTCCGTTTTTGAGCAAAGCTTTTTCTGCTAATGTTGCGCGTTTCTTTATGATGCAGGCGCATTACAGAAGCATTCTTGATTTTACCAACGATGGAATTTTAGCGGCCGAAAAAGGATTCAACCGATTGATTGAAGGTATTGATGTTCTTAATGAATTACAGCCAAACGCAGCTTCTACAGTTGATATAGAAACCTGGAAACAAAGTTGTTATGAAGCGATGAATGACGATTTCAATACACCAATCCTGATTGCCAATTTGTTTGAAGGAATACGCTTTGTCAATTTGGTAAAAGACGGAAAAGAAACGCTTAATGCTGCCGATTTAAAAACACTTTCAGATACTTTAAATACATTCACTTTTGACGTTATTGGCATTAGAAATGAAAAATCCACTGCCGATAATTCAGAAAAGCTGGATGGTGTTGTTGAAATGCTTATTGGCATGCGAAATGAAGCCAGAGCGAATAAAAATTTTGCGCTTTCAGATCAAATCCGTGACCAATTATTGGAACTTGGAATTCAATTAAAAGACGGAAAGGACGGAACCACTTTTAGTGTTTAGTAACTTGCCAGCCATGTTGAAGAAAATTGCCATAGCGCCATTATTAATACTCATTTATTTCTATAAAATTGTACTCTCGCCTTTGCTTCCAAATAGTTGTCGGTTTCAGCCAAGCTGTTCCACCTATTTCATTCAGGCACTGAAAATTCATGGCCTATTCAGAGGGTTTTATTTAGGCGTTCACAGGATTTTAAGATGCCATCCATGGGGAAAAAATGGTTACGATCCGGTTCCGGAAAAAAAGTGTCCGCATTAAAGTTTCCATAATTTGCATAAACTTTTGCTACAAATTCTTATTTTTACAATCTAACTCACCCAAATAATCATGATCTGGAATCCATCAGAAGGAATAAATATTGGTTTTTTTACTATCCGTTTTTACAGTTTGATGTTTGTCATTGCATTCGGGCTTGGATGGTACATAATGAAACATATTTTCATTAGGGAAAAAGAGCCGCTTGAAAAATTAGACACACTTTTTATCTGGACAGTTATTGCGACTTTGGTGGGCGCCCGGCTAGGCCATGTTTTTTTCTACGATTGGGAATATTACAGAAATAATCTCATGGAAATTTTACTGCCTTTCAGGTTTAGCCCAAAGTTTGAATTTACCGGCTTTCAAGGCTTGGCAAGTCATGGCGCTGCTGCCGCTATTATTATTTCTATGTATTATTATAGTAAAAGAGTAATTAAAAGACCGCTACTTTGGGTTTTAGACAGAGTAGTTATTCCTGTGGCTTGTGGTGCTATCTTTGTCCGAATTGGAAATTTTTTCAACTCCGAAATCGTCGGCAAAATTACGGATTCCCCTTTCGGAATTCGGTTTGTCAGAGATTATTATTCGTCGAGGGATGTTGTTAACGCAACCCAGATTTCAAATGTAAATGACGCTTATCACGCACTTGTGAATGACCCAAAATATGCAGCACTTTTGGAAAAAGTTCCGGCAAGGCATCCTGCACAATTGTATGAAGCTATCGCGTATGTATTTGTTTTTTTAATACTGTTTTTATTGTATTGGAAAACAAAAACTGCAGAAAAACAGGGTTTATTGTTTGGCTATTTTCTAATCCTGCTTTGGTCAGTTCGGTTTGTTGTAGAATACGTAAAAGAAAGCCAGGGTGGAATTGAAGAAACATTCGGACTGCTTACGACCGGACAATGGCTAAGCATTCCTTTTATATTGATTGGAATTTATTATTTATTCATGGCCGAAAAACCCATCGAAGAATAAACACAAAATATTATAAAAAGTCCCGATTAAATCGGGACTTTTTTATTCTTCTTCGTTTGCATTTGATTTAGCATAATTGCGCCATTTCTCAATGCAATCTTTCATATCCTGAGGCAATTCAGTGTCAAACTGCATAAACTCTTTTGTTACAGGATGCGTAAATCCCAATGTTTTGGCATGCAATGCCTGTCTTGGTAAGGTCTTGAAACAATTATCTATAAACTGCTTGTATTTTGTAAAAGTAGTTCCTTTCAGAATCAAATCGCCACCATAACGTTCGTCATTGAATAAAGTGTGGCCTATGTATTTCATATGAACACGTATTTGATGCGTTCTTCCCGTTTCCAGTTTGCAGGAAACCAAAGTAACATAACCAAAACGTTCCAAAACTTTATAATGTGTAACAGCATGCTTTCCGATATCGCCTTCAGGAAAAACAGCCATCTGCATTCTGTCTTTCACATGTCTTGCAATGTTACCTTCGATCCTTCCTTCGTCCTCTTTTACATTTCCCCAAACCAACGCAATATATTCACGTTCCGATGTTTTATCTTCAAATTGTTTTGCCAAATGCGTCATTGCCTGCTCCGTTTTGGCAACAACCATAAGTCCGGAAGTATTTTTGTCTATTCGGTGAACTAAGCCGGGCCTGTCGCTTGAGTTTTTTGGCAAATTTTCAAAATGGAATGCCAAAGCATTGACTAAAGTTCCTGTGTAATTTCCGTGTCCGGGATGAACAACCAAACCTGGTGGCTTATTGATTACTAATAACGAATCATCTTCATAAACAATGTCAAGCGGAATATTTTCGGGAAGGATCAGATTTTCAAACGGCGGATGCGACAGCATAACACGAACCACATCAAAAGGTTTGACTCTATAACTCGATTTTACCGGAACATCATTCACCCAGATGTTTCCATCATCGGCAGCCTTCTGAATCTTATTTCGGGTCGCATTGGCAATCAACTGCATCAGGAATTTATCGACACGAAGCAACGATTGTCCTTTGTCAGCAACATGTCGGTGGTGTTCGAATAATTCCTCTTCTTCTAATTCGGGTGTGTCGTTATTAAGGCTCATCAATCGGAATAATTTCAGTGGTATCTACGACAGTCGTAGTAGTATCAACTGTTTCTTCATAAGTGATTTTTCCGTCGCCAAGAACTAAATCGATTTTGGAAGATTTCAAAACTTTATCACCAGCTTTTAATTTCTTTCCGTTTTGTCGCAATTCAAGAACCATATCTTTACCCAAATAAGGCTTATAAGTAATCGTTCCTTCCTTTAAGCCTACAGCTTCGAGTGTTGGCACTGCCTGACGGTACGTTTTCTCGATCAAATCCGGCAACGAAACCATAGTATATTTTGAAGCATTTATCTTAATGTAAATCTTTCTTCCTTCCTTTACCTTAGCGCCTGCTTTGGGCTCCTGCTCTACTATAGTCAATTTTGGAAAATCAGGCCTGAAGTCAACTGTGTCAAGGATTATATAATCTAAATCAATGGCACTTAATTGCTCTTCCGCCTGTTCCGCAGAAAGATTTGCCAAATTAGGAACTGTAATTTCCTGTCCGTGATGGGTTGTATACGTTATCCAATGAAAAAATAAATACGCAATAGCGGTAAAAATTGCTATAGCTGCAAGAATCTGGGCAAAAAAAACGCGGCTTGTTAAATACGAACGTAAACTCATATAGAAATTTAATTTGCACAAAGATATAAAAAGAAACGCTTCGCTTTTAGATTTTTAGATATGCCCTTTGGGCTCTTAGATACGCTTCGCTCTTAGATAGTTAGAATAATCTAAAAATCAAATAATCTAAAATCTAACAATCTAACGGCGAAGCCGGATCTAAAAATCTAAAGGCGAAGCCGTATCTATCAAAAAAAATGATAATTTTGTTTAAACTAAAACCAACCTAAATGAACGTAGCTGTAGTAATGGGTGGATATTCCGATGAATCTGTAATATCATTACGAAGTGGGCAATTAATCCTAAATCATCTTGATAAAACGAAATACCAAGCTTTTGAAGTCCATATACTTAAAGACGAATGGTATTGCTTAGTTGATTCGGTAAAATATCCTATCAACAAAGCGGATTTTACCTTTACCAAAGACAATCACAGGGTGAAATTTGATGTAGCCGTAAACACGGTTCATGGAACACCAGGCGAAGATGGACATTTACAGGCTTATTGGGAACTGATTGAATTGCCTTATTCCGGTTGCAATTACTACCAATCGAGTTTGACTTTTAACAAACGGGATACCTTGTCAGTGCTTTCAAAATTCAATATCCCAAAAGCAAAATCCATTTATTTAACGAAAGGCGAGACTATTGACGGAAATAAGGTTTCAGCCGAATTAGGCTTGCCTTTCTTTGTTAAACCTAACCAATCCGGAAGCAGTTTAGGAGTCTCTATGGTTAGCACATTGGAAGATTTACCAAAAGCTTTGGAATTCGCTTTCGCGGAAGACAATGATATCCTGATTGAATCCTATTTAAACGGAACCGAAGTTTCTGTTGGTGTTCTGAATTATAAAGGTGAAACAAAAGTCTTGGGCATCACTGAAATCCTTTCACAAAATGCCTTCTTTGATTACGAAGCTAAATATTTAGGCAAATCAGAAGAAATTACGCCAGCCAGAATCTCAAAGGAATTGGAAGAATTAGTAGTTGAAACTGCCAAAAAAGTATATCAGTCTTTGGGAATGATCGGTTTTTCGCGTACCGATTTTATCATTATGGACGGTATTCCGCATTTTATCGAAATAAATACGAATCCGGGTTTGTCGCCACAAAGCATTTTTCCGCAGCAGGCGGCGCATGCAAATATTCCTTTCTCAGATTTGCTGGATAACGAAATAAAATTAGCTTTACAAAGGAAACCAATTTGGACCCGAGGCTAAAAGCCGAACTGAACGAAATTAAAAAGTAAAATCATGAAAAGAAAAGCAGTATTTCCAGGTTCCTTTGATCCAATTACAAATGGCCATTACGATATTATCAAAAGAGGTATTTCACTTTTTGACGAAGTGGTGGTTGCCATTGGCATCAATGCCGAAAAGAAATATATGTTTTCATTGGAAGAACGGAAAAAGTTTATAGAAGACACCTTTAAGAACGAACCAAAAGTTTCTGTTATTACCTATGAAGGCTTAACGATTGATTTGTGCCGAAAATTAGAAGCTAAGTTTATTCTCCGTGGGTTGCGTAATCCCGCCGATTTTGAGTTTGAGAAAGCCATTGCACACACTAATAGAAAACTGTCCAAAATAGAAACAGTTTTCCTTTTGACAGCCTCCAACACTTCTTATATTTCCTCAAGCATTGTGCGTGATGTTATTAGGAATGGTGGTGATTATACTGTTTTAGTACCGGAAAGTGTGGTGGTGAAAAAGTAGTGTTCAGTCTTCAGTATTTAGTAATCAGCAATTCTAACTGAACACTTAAAACTGATTAGTGAATACTTGCTACTCCTCTTTCTTAATCACTTTTCGCGCGACTTCAATCTTAAACTTTTTGCCTTTCATTTTTTCGTCGCGAATCGCGCTTAGCAACTCTTTTACTTTCGTAGATTTTACAGCTGCAAACGAAATGAAATCCTTGACTTCAATCAAGCCTAAATCGCCTTTTTCGAGTTTTCCTTTTTGGGAAAAGAAGCCAACAATATCAATTTTATTCAACTTATTTTTCTTTCCGCCACTGATATAAATTGTCTGAAATTCAGGTGGTTTTGGCAATGTTGTCGATTTTTCGACGTTCAGCACTTTCATGCCATAATCAATATAATCCATCTTCTTTTCACTTTCGTGGGCAATGATATAGGCAGTTCCGGTTGCTAACATTCTCGCTGTTCTTCCGTTTCTGTGTGTGAAATCCTCTTCTTTCGAAGGCAGATGATAATGGATGACGTGCTTCATTTCGGGAATATCCAAACCACGTGCGGCCAAATCGGTTGTCACCAAATAAGGTACACTACCATTTCGGAACTGAATTAAAGCGCGCTCCCGTTCATCCTGATCCATTCCACCATGATAGTATGTAGCATAAATTCCTTTTTCGTTTAAAGTATCACTAATACGCTCTGCAGCGTCACGATGATTGCAGAAGATAATCGCCGCTTCTGATTTCAATGAACAAATCAAATTAAAAAGCGAATTGATTTTGTCTTTGTCTTTGGAGACAACCATTTTCATTGAAAGATTGGCATTCTCTTCTTCTGTCTGAATAAAATCCAAAACCGTCGGGTTGACAACTCCGGTGTATCTCGGAATTTCAATCGCAGAAGTTGCCGAAACCAAAATGCGTTTATTGAGTTTCTTTAACCTTGAAATAATAAACGACATCTGTTCGTGAAAGCCGAGCTGTAATGATTTATCAAATTCATCCAAAACCAAGGTTTCGATATAATCGGTTTTGAAAGTTCCTCGGTCAATATGATCCATAATCCTTCCGGGCGTTCCGATTAAAACCGCCGGTGGATTCGACAGATTCTTGATTTCAGTCTCTATGGAATGACCGCCATAGCAAACATTTACCTTATAATTGGTTCCCATTTTTTTCCAAACCTGTTCAATCTGCAATCCCAATTCGCGTGACGGAACCAAAATCAGGCATTGAACACGAGTATTGATATCTTGGTTCAGCATTTCAAAAATCGGAAGTAAAAAAGCAAGTGTTTTCCCCGAACCTGTTGGCGAAAGCAATAAAACATTGGAATCATTCAAAATAGCTGCTGAGGCTGATTCCTGCATTTCGTTTAGGCTTTCGATGCCTAAATTCAGAAGTAAATTATTGGAATGTGGATTTTTATACATGCCGCAAAGGTAAAGCCAATTATTTGTTTTTCAGCTATACTTCGCTTTTACAGTCTGGAAACACGTCTTTGGTCCGTTTTTCCATTTCACAGGCAATTATTGCTCCGTCTCCGCCTTGTTGGGCTAGTTTTTCTTTAATATTTTTATAACTTTCGGCATCCCTGTCCTGGCTCAATTTGAAAACATGTTCCAGAGACGTAACTTCAATTTCAAATGCCACAATTAATTTCATGAATTTTTGCTTAAACGCTTCATCCACATTATCGAAATAGGTTGAGGATTCTTTATTGTAACCTTCAAAATGAAGTGTTGTTTTCCTAAGCACATCAATCAACGCCTGGTCATCTAAAAACGTTATAATTCCTTTGGCGTGAACCGACATATAATTCCATGTGGAAGCTATGTGTGGATTGCTGTACCAGGTTGCACTAACATAAGTATGATGTCCGGTAAAAACCACCAATACATTTGGATTATGCAAAAACGCCTGATGGTGGTCGGTGTTTTTCATGATGTGGCCTCTCAGGATTTTTCTTCCGTTTTCCTCTTCAATAAATACTGGAATCTGTGAGGCAACAGGTTTATTATCACTATCGCAGCCGGTTATAAACGCAAACGGATTATCATCGATAAACTTTTTGATTACTTCGTCATTTTTTTCTTTATAATCCGGAAGATCATACATGATTTCTTTTTGTTAAATTGTGGATATTAAATTAAAATAGCTGTCAGCCAATCGTCGGGAGTCGACTAAATGTGAAATCGCAATATATCAATCTTGTTTATTTAATCTGATATTCTACATACAATGTGGCATCGATTCGGATCGTACCGGTATTGATACCGATGGATTGGTTGGAAACAGCTACAGCTTCCTCGGTTTTATAACCATCATAATTATTCCTTGTTTGTGGTATCGAAGCCTTGATTTCAACATTTCCGATTTTGAGGACTTCCTTATCATCTTCGGGCAGCTTTTCTAAAAGTTTGTCAGCCAATACGTCTGATTTTTTTAGCGCCTGAACATACGCTTCATTTTTTAAGCTGTCAATTTGGGAATGATTATATTCAAGTCCACCCAGCTCAAGGTTCCTATTTTCGAGTAATTCTGTATATATCTCGTCGAGCGTTTCAATATTTTTAATGGTTACAATTAAGGAAGTCGCACTTCGGTAGCCTTCAAACACGTTGGAATTGTTACGCCATGTATAGCTTTTATCCATAGTAACGGAAGTGGTAAGAATATCAATTTTTTTAACTCCCAGTGATTGCAGCTTCTTAACCAGTTCATTTGATTTAAGAACCAGGCAATTTTTTGAAGCCTTCACTGACTTGTCTAAACAATACAGGCTAACACGGAACGTTGCTTGATCGGGCACTGTTTCGATTTCGCCAACAGATTTAATCATAATTGTTTTAAAAGATGGATCAACACCCGCTTGCCTCTGGCAACTAATTAGGCAAAACAAAAAAAATAGAGCTGTAAGATTTTTCATTTGGATATATTTTAAGTAATCAATATATATAATTTTCATTCAATAAGCTATCTCAGTAGCTTCTCTTCTTCAAATAATAATTTGATATTTTCATACGAGTTTTTCAAGGCTTCCTTTATTTGTTCGGGATTTAGCCATGCTGCTTTTTCTATGCCTTCATTGGCCTGTGGGGAAAGCTTTCCATCAAACTTGGTTTCCATTTCGAACCAATGCGTGACTTTCAGTTTGTACTTTCCGTTGCGCTTAAAGATGTGATAGGTTTTTTGAAGCTTATTGGTAATGACCAGTTTATTTACGCCGGTTTCCTCTTCTATTTCCCGAACGGCCGTATCTTCAATTTCCTCGCCTTTTTCGATGCCACCTTTTGGCAAATCCCATTTTCCGTTCCTGAAAATGAATAAGACCTCACCATTTTTATTGTAGACCAATCCACCACCGGCTTTGCAAACCGGAATCTTCTCCTTCATTTTTTTCAGGATAGCTTTCTCATCGGGATAATACAAATAAGCTTTTTGGATTTTGTTCTGGAACATTTTGATGATGACTTGCTCAATATCAATACTTTCCAGCAAGAACAACTGAAAATCTGTCTCCTTAGCGATTTCGTTGGTTAAAAAAAGTGGTTTATCGTTGACAAAAACTTTATACATTTGTACTTATGATTTTTAATAAAGACACAGCCGAAAAAACAGCCGAATTGCTTTTACAAATAAATGCAATTAAATTGAATCCGAAAAATCCTTTTACATGGGCATCGGGTTGGAATTCTCCAATTTACTGTGACAACCGACTAATACTGTCATTCCCGGCGATAAGAAATTTTGTACGCGAAGAATTTTCCAAGCATATTGAAAAGGAATTTGGCAAACCCGACGTAATTGCCGGCGTTGCCACCGGAGCAATTGGCATTGGGATGCTCGTTGCCGAATATATGGGATTACCTTTTGTATATGTTCGCCCGGAACCAAAAAAACACGGCCGGCAAAACCAGGTGGAAGGCTTTTTGCAAAAAGGCCAGAATGTGGTCGTGGTCGAAGATTTAATCAGCACAGGAAACAGCAGCTTGCTGGCAGTGGAAGCATTAAAGGAAGCCGGAGCACATGTTAAGGGCATGGTGGCAATTTTTACTTACGGCTTTGATATAGCAACGGAAAACTTCAAAAAAGCCAATGTCGAGTTAAATACTTTAGCCGATTACGAACATTTATTACATTTGGCTGTTGCCAAAAATTACATCACCGAAAAAGAACTTAAAACATTACAGGAATGGCGTGAAAGTCCATCAACCTGGAACGTATAAATAAAACAACACATGAATTTAGAGAGCCCAAAAGTCACCGTAGGAAAATCAGCCCAACACATCTTTGATTCGTTATCCGATGTAAAGAATTTTGAAAAACTAATGCCTGAGAATATTGCCAAATTTGAAGTTTTGGGTGATGACATTTTCAACTTTGGATTAAAAGGAATGCCCGAAATCAAACTGAAGATGAAAGACAAAACACCTCATTCCAAAGTTATTTTAGCTGCAGCAAGCGATAAATTGCCATTTACTCTGACAGCTAACATCGACGCCGTTTCTGATTCGTCAAGTGCGGTACAATTGCATTTTGA
The DNA here is from genome assembly GCA_040388035.1 of Bacteroidota bacterium. Lineage (GTDB taxonomy): Bacteria > Bacteroidota > Bacteroidia > Flavobacteriales > Flavobacteriaceae > Flavobacterium. The sequence continues at coordinate 16,822 of JAZKCP010000128.1, forward strand.
GGGCGATTTCAATCCAATGATGGCGATGATGATTAAAGGTCCAATCTCTAAGTTTATTGAGACTTTGGCGGAGAATATGAATAAGCTTTAAAGAGAAAGAAGCAAGAAAAAAAATAATAGACCGAAAAGCTGCTGAAAAGTGGCTTTTTTTTATTTAACCGTAGTCAATCGTTTATCAATAACCCGTTCCATATAATCCTGTACAAATGCTTTGCATTTCAACTCAATCAGATCCATTTCTGCATTTCGATTTGAAATTAAATTATGCTCCATCCCTTTGTCAGTCGCCGCATAAAATCCAGTTGCTTTTTTTCCATCAAACGTACAGATATAATTGCCACTCATAAATTGGTACATGTTTGAGCCATATTTAATGACAAATGGCGCTACCTGTTTTTCATTAATCAGGCTTCTACCCCAACTCCTGAATGGCTTCTGATAACCAATCATATCCAAAAGCGTTGGATAAATGTCGATTTGCTGTGCCCAATCATTGTTTACACCAACATATTTCTCATTAGGCGAAAAGAATAAAATAGGTACCGTATGCTTCATAAATTCCTTTCTATATTCATCGTAGGCTATCGTATTTCCGTGATCGGCAACCAAAACAAAAATGGTGTTTTTATACCATGACTCTTTTTTGGCCGCAGCAAAAAATCGCTTCAGCGCCATATCGGTATAGCCAATACACTGATTGATGTTTACCTTTCCTTTTGGAAATTTGCCTTCATATTTTGACGGAACTTTATAGGGTTCATGTGACGAAACCGTGAACATGGTTCCCATAAAAGGCTGCTTTTTTTGTGACAATGCTCTGTTGAAGAATTGGAAGAAAGGCTCGTCCCAAATTCCCCAAACTCCATCAAAATCGGCGTCGTTATTATATTCGGTTTTGCCGTAATAATGATCGTATCCTAATATATTCCCGAAACCCAAAAATCCCATCGAGCCATTTGGCGCACCATGAAAAAACGAAGTGTCATAGCCCTGGCTTTTCAAGGTTGAAACCAATGATTCTATTTTCTGTTTTGGATATGGTGATGATGTAAAAGCGTTTTGAAACGAAGGAATCCCGGCAATCACCGAGGAAACCCCATGAATGGATTTCCAACCATTAGCATACGCATTGGTAAAAATCAAACTGTGTTGCGCCAGCGAATCAACAAAGGGTGTATATCCTTCATAATCCGGGATTTTTGTTCCTTTATTAAAAGCGCCATTGTATTCCCTGGCAAAACTCTCTATAATAAAAATTACAATGTTCGGTTTTGTCGGCGAATTGTTTTTGTAATGCTTTATCGGCACCAGTAAACTATCAACCTGTGCTTTGGAAATCAGTTTGACTTTCTTGAACGTATTGGCATTCCATGTTCGGATTATCGCGAATGGTGTGTTCAAAACCACATCGGCCTGCCCGGAATTTTTAGTATAGCGGCTGGCATCCAAAATATTAATCGGACGTGTACTCTTCTTAAAATCACCGCGAATTCCACCGATGCAAAGTAGTGCAATCAACAAAAAGCTTACTATCGAAAAGAAAAAATAAGCAATTGTGGGTTTTTCTATTTGATGGGTTATTTTGATCTTTTTGTAAATCCAGATCCACAAATAAGCCAATACAAAAAACAACAGGAATACATGCCAATAATTCTTTAAGAAATCGAAAAGCAACAGTAACTTATTACTCTCATTTTCAAGCGTATCCAACGAAGCTCTTGTGCTCCTGCTGAAAGTATAACGGTAATAAATAAAGTCGATGAAATTAGCCGAATACGCCAATAGATTAGTAATAAAATAAATATAAAATAATACTTTCTGATATGCTTTTTTTCGATTGATAACCGCCGGAAAAATGGAAACCAAAATGAACAAGCTGTTTACATATAAGAGTGTGGTAGTGTCGAAAACCAAGCCATGATAACAAAGCTTCAGAAAGTCAATAACGCCATCAACTTTTATTAACGAACTATTGTAAACATAAAATAAAACCCTTGCTATGGAATAGAAAACGTAAGCCAATAAAATCCGGAAAATAAGTACTGTATATTCGTCGAAACGCGGGTATCTTTTCATAAATAATATAAAAACGGACAACGCAAAACTACGGTAAATCCTTTATATTTTAAATTAATATTGTGAGTCACGCGAATATTATTTAATTTGCATTAAAATAGCAGCACAATGACTCAAATCTCAAGACTTTTTGACTTCCCATACCATCAGCTTGAAAAGTATAATATCCAAGATTCATTGGTTACCAAACAAGATGGACATTGGATAAAAACCTCAACCAAGGAATATATTGAAAAAGCCAATACTATTTCGAGAGCGTTGCTACGAATGGGAATTCAGAAGAATGACAAGATCGCTATCATTTCCTCTAACAACAGAACTGAATGGCACGTCATGGATATTGGGATTTTACAAACCGGAGCGCAGACTGTTCCGATTTACCCAACAATTTCAGAAACAGATTATGAGTATATTTTAAATCATTCCGAAGCAATCTATTGCTTTGTTTCCGATGAGGAAGTTTTGGAGAAAGTCAATCAGATAAAAACAAATGTCCCAAAACTCAAGGAAGTGTATTCATTTAATGAAATTCAAGGCTGTAAAAACTGGTCTGAATTGCTTGAATTGGGAAAAGACGAAACCAACCAAAACGAAGTCGAAGAACGAAAAAATAAAGTTAAACCCTTAGAGCTGGCTACAATAATCTATACTTCAGGAACTACCGGAAAACCAAAAGGCGTGATGCTTTCACACAACAATATTGTGTCGAATGTTTTGGATAGCGCCGAAAGAATTCCATTTGATCCCGGAGTAAGCCGTGCACTGAGCTTCCTCCCTATTTGCCATATTTATGAGCGGATGGTAACTTATATCTATCAGTTTTATGGCGTTTCCATTTACTTTGGTGAATCGATTGAAAAGATTTCAGACAATATAAAAGAAGTCAGTCCAACCGTAATGACAGGAGTACCAAGGCTTATTGAGAAAGTATACGACAAAATTATTGCCAAAGGCTCTGAGCTTACCGGAATAAAAAAGAAACTGTTCTTTTGGGCAATTGACATCGGATTGAAATATGAACCTTATGGAGCTAATGGCTGGTGGTATGAACTACAGTTAAAAATTGCCCGTAAGCTTATATTCAGCAAATGGAAAGCCGGTTTAGGTGGAAAGTTGGATTTGATTGTTAACGGAAGTGCGGCACTCCAGCCTCGCCTCGCCCGAATATTTGCAGCAGCGGAAATTTATGTAATGGAAGGTTACGGTTTATCTGAAACTTCACCTGTAATATCAGTAAACGATATGCGAAAAAGGGGTTTCAGGATTGGAACCGCCGGAAGAATCATCCAAAATGTAGAAGTTAAAATCGCTCCCGATGGCGAAATCCTATGCAAAGGACCAAATGTCATGATGGGCTATTACAAAGATGAAGCATTAACTAAAGAAGCAATTGTGGATGGTTATTTCCATACCGGCGATATTGGCGAAGTTGATTCGGATGGCTTTTTAAGGATTACCGATCGTAAGAAAGAAATGTTCAAGACTTCAGGCGGAAAATATATTGCACCACAGTTGTTGGAAAACGCTATGAAGCAATCCCGCTTTATTGAGCAGATAATGGTCATCGGCGATGGACAGAAAATGCCCGCTGCCTTCATACAGCCTAATTTTGAATTCATAAAGGAATGGGCAAAACTGCACAAAACCAATGTTGGCACCACCAACGAGGAAATTATTTCAAATCCTGAAGTAATCAAACGCATCCATCAGGAAGTTGATGCCGTTAACGAGAAATTCGGCAGTTGGGAAAAAATCAAGAAGTTTGAATTAACTCCCGACTTATGGACAGTACCTGCCGGACATCTAACGCCGACCATGAAACTGAAGCGGAAAATTGTAATGGAAAAATACATTAATTTGTTTCACAAAATATACGATTCAAACTAACCTTTAATCTTTATATCATGAAAATAAAATTAATCCTAAGCACCTTGTTAATGTTACTTTTATTTTCTGGTTGTAAGCAAGATAAAGTTGAGACTACGACATCAGACACAGTAAAAGCCAATTATCTAGATTACTCCAAAAGTGATGACCAAAGCACAGGTGGAATTAAAATGATTCCAATCACTACTCCAATTGGGAAATTCAATGTCTGGACAAAACGGGTTGGAAACAATCCCAAAATAAAAGTCTTATTGCTACATGGTGGTCCTGGATTAACCCACGAATTTTTTGAATGCTTTGACGGTTTTTTTCCACAGGAAAGCATTGAGTACATTTACTATGATCAATTAGGTTCTTATTATAGCGACCAGCCAAATGATAATAGCTTATGGACAATCGGCCGTTTTGTAGACGAAGTAGAACAAGTTCGCATTGCATTAAAATTAGATAATACTAACTTCTATCTAATGGGGCAATCCTGGGGCGGAATTCTCGCAATGGAATATGCCTTAAAATATCAGAAGAACTTAAAAGGATTGGTTATTGCCAATATGATGGCGAGTGCTCCTGCCTATAACAAATATGCTGAAGATGTTTTAGGTCCAATGCTTCCAAAAGAAGTGTTCGACCAGATAAAAACATTTGAAAAAAACAAGGATTACACCAATCCGAAATACATGGAATTGCTTTATAAATATTATTATTCAGAACACATATTAAGAATGCCGGTCGAAAAATGGCCGGAATCCATCAATCGTGCCTTCAAGCATTTAAATCCGAATGTATATGTTTATATGCAGGGTCCGAGTGAATTTGGCATTACAGGTGACGCTACCTTAAAAGACTGGGATATCACTTCAAAACTAAAAACGCTTACGATTCCGACTTTAGTCATAGGTGCTAAATACGACACTATGGATCCAAAACACATGGAATGGATTTCAAAAGAAGTACAAAACGGTCGCTATTTATATTGTCCGAACGGAAGCCACTGTTCTCAGTATGATGATCAGCAACATTATTTTCCCGGAGTAATTTCCTTTTTGAAAGATGTAGACAGCGGTAATTTTAAAAAATCATAATCATTTGATCCTTTTCACCACAAAGCTTCTTAAATTATTTTAGGAAGCTTTTTTTGTGTTCCTCGCTCTAACAATTCATAATATTTTGGAATATAGGTTATTAACATTATCGTTTTTTAAATAGTTAATAATTATTTATGTTAATTTTTAACGATTGTTTAATAATGGGTACTTTTATTTTATTAACCAAAAACTTTTAATTATGAATGTAAAAAACTTTATTGTCGGCGGTATTGTCGGCGGAATTGTAGACTTTCTATTAGGATGGGTCGTTTATGGCATGTTACTTAAAGATACTTTTCCAAAAAGTCCCTGTGATGGTCCGGTAGAAAACATGTTATTTATTTTCTTAGGCTGTATGTCTTTCGGTTTTTTAATCTCCTGGGTTTTTTCACAGGGTGAAGGCATTAGCAATATGAGTGCCGGAATCAAGATGGCTCTGGGTATTGCTGTTTTTATGGCTTTAAGTGCTTGGTTCTTCCGACACATGACACAAGAAACCATTGATGTAAAGTTAATGGTCATTGATGTTGTCGCCTGTATGGTACTTGCTACCGGTGTAGGTGCTGCGGTTGCAATGGTCAATGGAAAGATGAAATAAAGGAGTGCAATTTTCATAGTGAAAAGCGCCTGGGTGATTTGTCCCCGGGCGCTTTTGTTTTTAGTATGACTTTACTGAGGATTTATATGTGAATTATACAATTTTAACAAATTATCATGTAATATAAATTATCTGACAATGAACCAACTTTGTTCAGGCAATGAGGAGAAAGACAAAACAAACCTTAAAACCTAATTTCTCAAAACCTAAAATATAAAAACATGAATTTAAAAAGAATCTTCGGAGCCATATTGACCGTATTAGGAATAGCCGCTTTGATTTATGCTGCGCAAATGTTCCTTAACGGGAACGACGGAAATAGGCAAATCAGGGAACTAATAGTTTACACCGCTCTAGGTCTGATTTTTTTTGTCACCGGAATCAGTTTGGTTCGTACGACAAAAGATGAAGCTTAAACAAATTATAATATAAACAGTAACAATCTAAATAACAAATTATGAAAACGATCACAAACAAACTCAGAATGCTTATGATTATTGGATCATTAGCGCTAAGCGTACCGGCCTTTGCCACAATTACAAATCCTGTAACAGAAGCCGCAGTAAACAATGCCGCCACTGACAAGGAAAAAGCCGAAGTAATGCAAAACAGACTGAAAGAAATCAAAGAGATGGATAGATCAGGGATGTCTCGTGCGGAAAAAAAGGAACTTCGAAAAGAAGTTAAGGAAATAAAAACTTCTATGAAAGCACTAAGCGGAGGCATCTATCTTTCAATTGGAGCTATCTTGTTAATTATATTATTGATTTTAATCTTATAAAAAGAAAGTATTATACTTACTCTTTATGTCCTAATATGCTAAATTCTCTGAACGATGTTTCAGAGAATTTTAGTTCAGTACGATACCTAATATTTGTGTTTATGATTTATTTATACTCTATCAAACTATGATCACCGCCTTAAAAAACATGCTTTCAGATACAGGCGATATTTCCATATTTACCGCGAGGTTTTTTAAGGAAGTATGGCTACCCCCATTTCAAATCAATGAGTTTCTAAGACAATGCTATGCCGTTGGCTGCAGAACCTTACCTTTGGTAGCCATTACAGGGTTTATTATGGGTTTGGTGTTGACGATACAGTCTCGACCAACCTTGATAAAGTTTGGTGCCGAAAGCTGGCTTCCCGGAATGGTATCGCTCTCACTTATCAGGGAAATTGCCCCGGTAATAACAGCATTAATCTGTGCGGGAAAGATTGCCTCCAGTATGGGCGCAGAATTAGGTTCAATGAAAGTAACCGAACAGATAGATGCTATGGAGGTATCAGCAGTCAACCCATATAAATACCTTGTGGTTACCCGCGTCCTTGCAACTACACTAATGATACCGATTTTAGTGGTCTTTGCAGATTTTGTTGGCTTTATAGGAGGCTATATCGGATATAATATTCACGGCTCAATGGGTTTGCAACGCTATTTTACAGGTGTTTTTTCGAGTTTGGAGTTTCTGGACATCGTTCCCGCTACTATTAAAACCTTCTTCTTTGGGTTCTTCATTGGGATGATTGGCTGCTATAAGGGCTTTACCGCTTCTAATGGGACTGCCAGTGTGGGGATAGCCGCTAACTCCGCGGTAGTAAATGCTTCCCTTTCCATTTTTATTATTGATATGTTGGCAGTACAAATAACAGATTTATTTTTCTAAACCATGGAAAACAATATGCCGGTCATAGAAATAAAAAACCTTCATAAGGCCTTTGGCGACAAAAAAGTGCTGAATGGAATGAATGCCACCATAAATAAAGGAGAAGATGTGGTAATCCTTGGGAAATCAGGTTCCGGAAAATCTGTAACGATTAAGTGTATTGTAGGACTGGAGCATGCCGATAAAGGCAGTATTAATGTATTTGGCACCGATATAACTAAATTAAACAATAAGGAATTAAACGAAATCAGGCCACGTATTGGCTTTATGTTTCAAAATGGGGCGCTTTACGATTCTATGTCAGTCAGACAGAACCTTACGTTTGCCTTAAAACATCACGACAAGAATATTGAAGAGGAAGCTGTTGAGGAAAAGATAATCGAAGCTCTTGACAATGTAGGATTGCTTGAGGCCATCGACAAAATGCCCGCTGAACTCTCCGGAGGCATGCGAAAACGTATTGGGATGGCGAGAACATTAATTACCAAACCGGAAATCATTTTGTATGATGAACCTACATCAGGACTTGACCCCATAACTGCCAGGGAAATCAGCGAATTAATGGTTGAAATTCAAAAAAAGAACAAAACTACCTCCATTGTAATCACCCATGATTTGGCTTGTGCCAAAATAACAGGCGATCGCATTATAGTATTACAAGAAGGAAAAATCACCGCAGAAGGTACTTATGCGGAGTTGGAAAAAAGCAAAGATCTTTCAGTACGATCATTTTTTATATAATTTTAAAAACAAGAACTATGGATAAGAATTCACAAAATAAATGGAAAGTAGGACTGTTTGTCATCATTGGACTCCTGTTCTTTATGATAGCGGTCTATCTGATTGGGCAAAACAGAAACATGTTTGCTAAAACCTTTCAGCTGCAATCAACTTTCAGCAATGTGGGAGGACTGACCGTTGGGAACAATGTGCGGTTAGCCGGTATTAATATAGGTACCATAAAAGCTATCGATTTTGTCTCCGACAGCTCCGTAGTCGTATTGGCAGAGATTCAGGAAGAGGTACACAAATATATTAAAACAGATGCCCGTGCGGGTATTGGTTCCGACGGTTTAATGGGTGATAAAGTGCTGACTATTTCGCCAGGGGTAAAATCAGACCAAATTGTAAAGAACAACGGTTTTATTGCCTCCACAGAAGCTATAGAACTGGAAGATATAATGGAAAGTGTACAGGTTAGTGTCGACAACGCACAATACATCACCTATAACCTGGCTGAGTTTACTGATAAAATGAATAACCCAAACAGTGTGCTTTCCAAATTAGTTAATGATGACAAAATGGGTAAATCACTTGATGCCACTTTAAGCAATATGCAGAGTGCCACTAAAGGTCTAAACGAGAACATGGAAGCCGCCAAACATAATTTCTTATTGAAAGGTTATTTCAATAAAAAGAAAAGAGCCGAAGAGAAAAAGAAAAAAGAACTGGAAGAGAAGAAGAAAAAAGAATTGGAAGCAGCCAAGAAAAAGGAATTGGAAGCAGCCAAGAAAAAAGCCGAAGCCAATAAATAATAGCCCTAAAGAAAATTTTGAAACAAAACTCAAAAATTCTATAACAAAAAAGTTAGCAGATTATTGAACTTTGTAATGAATTTAAATATTAACCTATTAAATATTGCTAAAAATGAAAAAGATAATCTTAATGTTGAGCATTGCAGCCGGAGTTTCAATGTTCTATTCGTGTGACGATGATGATAATGCTACAGGTAACGGAGACTATGCCTACAAAGTACGTATGACTGACGCCCCTGGCCCTTATGACGAAGTAAATATCGATTTACAAGGTGTTGAAGTAACAGGAACTAACGGTGAAGTTGTAATGTTGAACACTACCGAAGGTATGTACAACTTACTGGATTATGCAAATGGTACCAATGTATTGATTGCAAATGCGAATCTGGAAGATGCCAATGTACAACAAATCCGATTGATATTGGGTTCTGACAATAATGTCGTTATTGATGGTGTAACCTATCCTTTGAGTACTCCTAGTGCTGAACAAAGCGGCCTGAAAATAAATGTTAACCAAACACTTAATGCCGATATCGATAACGAAATCCTACTCGATTTTGATGCCGGTACCTCCATTATCCAAACCGGAAACGGAACCTATAAACTAAAACCAGTAGTACGAGCAGTAGTTGCTGCTACATCTGGTACAATTAAAGGTTCTATAACTCCAATTGGTAATGCCATGGTAACCGCAACCTCATCTACCGCTGTAGAATATACCAGTCCAACTAACAGTGCCGGTCAGTTCCAGATTTCAGGTTTACCTCCTGGAACTTACACGCTTACTATAACTCCTGAATTGCCATTGTTACCTATTATCCAAACGGATGTAGTTGTAACGGCGGGTGTAGCCACCAATGTGGGAGTCATAACGTTTTAGAAACAACATAACTAATTATAGTCAGAAAAGCTCTTCAGGGATGGGGAGCTTTTTTTAAAAAGACAAAGAGAATAGATTAAGAGATGATAGACAAGTCTATTTTCTCTACACGATACCAAAGCGAAAAGCCCCGCGTAATTTATTACCCGTGGCTTTTTTTTATAATAGACTAAAAGATAATAAATGATAGACCTCTGGCTGTCTATAATCTATCCGTTTATAATCTCTTTTCTTAATCTAGGTTAAGTGTTCTACTCGAATTCGCATCCTACCTTTGTACTAACAATTTTAAAACATAAAACAATGGCAAAATCAACATGGGCAATAGACCCAGCACACTCAGAAATAAGCTTTAAGGTAAAACATATGATGATTACCAACGTATATGGTAAATTTGACTCATTTGATGCAACAATAGAAAACGAAGACGAGGAATTCGAAAACTCAGAAATCAACTTCACCGCTCAGATAAAGTCAATTAATACCGGTAATGCCGATCGTGACAACCATTTGCGAAGCGGCGACTTCTTTGATGTAGATCATTTTGCTGTAATCAGCTTCAACACTACAGCAGTTCTAAAAGGTAGTGACGGCGACTATACCATCAATGGCGACCTGACAATTAAGGATGTAACCAAAAACATTACTTTGGAAGCTGAATATGGCAGCCCAACCTTAGACCCTTGGGGAAACAATAAAATCGGACTTTCAGTAAGCGGTAAAATTAACCGTAAAGACTTTGGCCTTACCTGGAATACCGCATTGGAATCAGGTGGTGTATTGGTTGGCGAAGAGATAAAGCTCATTGCCGAACTGCAGTTTGTGAAAAAAGTAAGTTAAAAAAAAAGAAGAAAGAAGCAATCTTGCTTTTACAAATGGGAATTATACAAACCTTCACCCGCATAGTACAACACCTCCACACACAATAGCGCCACCTTTGTAAGGTCGTGAAACCTAATTCACGGCATAATATAATTATATATGAAAAAGTTAATTTTGATGGCATCGTTTATTGTGTTCGGAGTTGTATTAACATCATGCAGCAGTGATTCTTCCAACGACTCTGCAAAATACGCATATAAGGTACGTATGACAGATGCTCCCGGACCTTATGACGAAGTGAATATCGATTTGCAGGCAGTGGAAGTAATAGGTAGCAACGGGCAGGCTGTGACACTGACTACTACTGCAGGAATTTACAATCTGTTGGATCTTTCCAATGGTCTCAGTACTATAATTGCTACTAGTGGATTGGTGGATGTTGAGGCATCACAAATCAGGTTAATACTTGGAGCCAACAATACTATTGTATTGAATGGCATCACTTATCCCTTGTCTACGCCTAGTGCAGACCAGACAGGCTTGAAGATAAACGTAGACCAAACCCTTATGGCTGATGTAGAAAACATTATTTTAATTGATTTTGATGCCAACACCTCTGTTGTGGAAACTGGAGCAGGAACTTACAAACTGAAACCGGTTTTAAGAACAGTAGACGTAGTTGCTGCAGGTCGTATCACAGGAAGCATTACTCCTATTGGTGCCTTAGCTGTAGTAACAGCCACATCTGCAACTGGCGTGGCCTACTCGAGTAACGCAAATGCCCTTGGGCAGTTTGAAGTTTCAGGTCTTGCCCCGGGAACTTATTCGTTTATGGTTACACCCGTATTGCCTGCACTTCCTGTTACAATATTAAACGTAACCGTAACCGCTGGTGTAGCCACCAATGTCGGTGTTGTGGTACTATAATAAAAGTACAAATCCCATAAGTACTTAAACCAAAACTGCCTGTGAATTAATTTGCAGGCGTTTTTTTTTAATTTTTTTATTATCGATACGTCTATTATTTTTTTATCTCTCATAGTGCAAATGTTATAAAATCTGAATAAATATTATGTAATACAACACGCTTAAAATTGCGGACCTTTATATCACTATTAACTTAAAAGCTATCACAATGAAAAAGATTTTACATATGATGTGCATTGTAGCTTGTGCTTCAATGTTCTCTTCCTGTAGCAATGACGATTCCTATCCCGATAATGCTGCAAGTAAATTCCAAACGGAAACCGGCACTAACACACTAAGAAGTACACCAGCGCCAACGACTGGCGAAATCGTAGGTTCTTTTTATCCTGCGGTACAGGCATCAGCAATGGCAACCGACGCAAAAGGAAACCGTTATCAAGGTATGATTTATGGCGCCGGTCAATTCCAAATCCTGGCTTTGCCTCCCGAAATTTATACAGTAACTATAACCCCTAAAAAAACTTCACCGTTACTTCCCATTACTGAATCAAATGTTCAAGTGAGAGTTGGCACGACCACTCATATTTCTATGTCGTTTTATGTAGAAGAGTAATTTATTGATGGAAATTTTTACTTAACAAATTTGTCCATCATCTATCCGTCCATTATGTTTTCCAAAATATGGAAATTATGAAACGCCTATCTAAAATCCTGTAAATGAAAACGGTAGCATAGCTCTAAATTCGTATTATAATAATTTAAA
>JAZKCP010000129.1:0-7782 GCA_040388035.1 Bacteroidota bacterium
ATTAGCACTTGGTAATGGTCCAGTTTTATCTGAAACAACACCCGTCACAGTTTTCTCTTGTGCAAACGAAAACTGTATCGTAAACGCCAATAATAGCGTAAAAATCCATTTGAATTTCGATCTCATATTAATTTTTATTTGAGTTAGTTATTCTGCAAACTTCCTAATTAATTCTTAATTAACCAAATATTAACAATAAATAAAAAAAATTACAGTGTTAAAGTTTGAACAACTTTTTAACTACGTTCATAATGATACATGAATCACATAATAGTTGCGTCATTATTTATATTTTTGCACAAAAAAAAGTTAATGCTTCAATTTAAGTTTTCAGAATATCACATTGAATGCGGCACCGATGAAGCGGGACGTGGCTGTTTGGCTGGTCCCGTTACTGCAGCAGCCGTTATTTTGCCTGAAGGCTTCGAATTGGATTTATTAAACGACTCTAAACAACTTTCCGAAAAAATAAGGGAAAAATTAAAACCGTTAATCGAATCAAAGGCTGTTTGCTTTTCTGTAACACATCTTGAACCTCAAATCATTGATGAAATAAATATCCTGAATGCCTCGATAAAGGCTATGCAGCATTGCGTTACTAAATTAAATCCTACACCTCATTATATTATAGTAGACGGAAACAGGTTTAAGGCAATAAATGAAATCCCTTATTCCACCATTATACAGGGAGACAGTAAATTTATGAGCATTGCGGCAGCTTCTGTGCTGGCAAAAACATACCGTGATGAATATATGTGCCAGATTCACGAAGAATTTCCAATGTATAATTGGAAACAAAACAAAGGCTATCCAACAATGGAACACAGGGAAGCCATCAGAAAATATGGCACCACCAAATACCATCGGATGTCATTTCGACTATTGCCCGATCAGCTGGAACTTGAATTTGAAAAAGAAGAAGAATTTTTAGACTACAGCATTAAGTTTGTCAAGCCTGGTAAAAGTACATTCGAATAGTGATGCAAAATGAGTTATAATCTTTGTTTTCACTTCAGACTCATCAACGTCCGCACCCAATTCCACATGCATTGAAGTAACGGCCTTTCCTTTTATTCCACAAGGAATAATATTATCGAAGTATCCCAAATTAGCATTAACATTCAAAGCAAAACCATGCATCGTTACCCAACGACTGGCACGAACACCCATAGCACAAATTTTTCGGGCAAATGGTGTCCCTACATCCAACCAGACTCCAGTTTCACCTTCACTTCTTGTACCTATTATATTATAGTCTGCTAAAGTCATTATAATTACTTCTTCCAAAAAGCGTAAATATTTATGGATGTCCGTAAAGAAATTTTCCAGATCTAATATTGGATAACCTACAATCTGTCCCGGACCGTGATAAGTAATATCACCACCCCGATTGATTTTATAAAACGTTGCACCTTTTGCCTCCAACTGTTTTTCGGATAAAAGCAGGTTACTCATATCACCACTCTTTCCTAAAGTATATACATGAGGATGCTCAACAAACAGAAAATAATTAGGTGTGACCAAATTAGGATTCGCTCTTTTATCTAATTTGATATCAACTATCTCCTTAAAAAGTTTCTCCTGATAATCCCAGGTTTCCTTATAATCTTTATTTCCTAAATCCTGCAGTTGAATTTGTTTATCCATCATATATATTGCAAAGCGCAAAGTTACAAAGTTTATAAGTTAACCCGACGTTAATCTTTTAGCCCTGATGGAAGCGATGCCGTGCAAAGCGGACAGCAGGAAAATGGCCAACTGATAAAGCCCAAACCTCAAGCTCCTCAGCTTTAAATCATTTTCAAATTTTCAAATTGATACATTTTCAAATTATAACTATCTTTGCACGCTTAAATACAGTACTATGCAACTTTCAGAACAAGAAATCATTAGAAGAGACAAATTAAAAGCTCTTCGCGAACTGGGAATCAACCCTTATCCTGCAGATTTATTTCCTGTTAACTATACGTCCAAACAGGTTAAGGAAAATTTTGAGGAAGCAAAGAAGGTTATCGTTGCCGGCCGCTTAATGAGCGTTCGTGATCAGGGAAAAGCATGTTTTGCAGAACTGCAGGATAGCGAAGGCAGAATCCAGTTGTATTTAAATCGTGATGTTATTTGTCCCGAAGAAGATAAAACTTTGTACAATCAGGTTTTTAAGAAATTAACCGACTTAGGTGATTTTATTGGCGTTGAAGGTGAATTATTCACTACTCAGGTTGGAGCTAAATGTATTCGTGTTTCCAATTTTACTTTTTTGAGCAAAACCTTGCGACCATTGCCGTTGCCAAAAACCGACGAAGAAGGAAACGTTCACGATGCCTTTAATGATGCCGAATTGCGTTACCGAATGCGTTATGTAGACTTGGTTGTGAATCCACATGTGAAGGAAGTTTTCGTGAAGAGAACCAAATTGTTCGCAGCAATGCGTAACTTTTTCAATACCGCAGGATATATGGAAGTGGAAACTCCGGTTTTGCAATCTATTCCGGGTGGAGCGGCAGCGCGTCCTTTTATCACGCATCATAATGCTTTAGATATGCCCTTATATTTGAGAATCGCAAACGAATTATACCTTAAAAGATTAATCGTTGGCGGATTTGATGGCGTATATGAGTTTTCCAAAAACTTCCGTAACGAAGGAATGGACAGAACGCACAATCCCGAATTCACTGCAATGGAGATTTATGTAGCCTACAAAGACTACAACTGGATGATGGAAATGACCGAAAATCTTTTGGAATATTGTGCCAATGAAGTTAACGGAACCACTGAAGCAACTTTTGGCGAGCACAAAGTAAATTTCAAAGCGCCTTATGCCAGAGTTACGATGACCGATGCCATCAAACAATTTACAGGTTTTGATATTTCGGGTAAAACAGAGGAGGAACTTTTTGAAGCAGCTAAATCAATGCACATTGAAGTAGATGAAACGATGGGGAAAGGAAAACTGATTGATGAGATTTTCGGAGCAAAATGCGAAGGGAATTTTATTCAGCCAACTTTTATTACCGATTATCCAAAAGAAATGTCGCCGTTGTGTAAGGAGCACAGAGACAATCCTGAATTGACGGAGCGTTTTGAATTGATGGTTTGCGGAAAGGAAATTGCCAATGCCTATTCAGAATTGAATGACCCAATTGACCAAAGACAACGTTTTGAACACCAAATGGGATTGGCAGAAAAAGGCGATGATGAAGCAAACGGAATAATTGATGAAGATTTTTTACGTGCCTTAGAATACGGAATGCCGCCTACTTCAGGACTGGGAATTGGAATGGATCGATTAATAATGTTCCTGACAAATAATCCTTCTATTCAGGAAGTATTGTTTTTCCCACAAATGCGCCCGGAGAAGAAACAAGTCGAATTAACAGAAGATGAAAAGATAATCATCGGTTTGTTAAAAGCTGAGAACAACCAGCCATTATCTCAGTTAAAAGATAAATCTGCCTTAAGCGGAAAAAAATGGGATGCCGCCATCAAAGGCCTTTCAAAACACGGCTTAACTAAAGTAGCTGTTGACGGCGAAAACAAAACAGTGGCATTGAATTAATCCTAAATTTTTGAAACTCTGCAAATTAAAGTTAAAATCTGCCAATAGCTGGCAGATTTTTCTACTTTTGCCGCTCACAAAAAAGAAGTAACTATATGAAAAAGATCAGCTATTTAGCTATTTTATTAATCGGATTATATTCCGGCAGCATTCAAAGTCAAACATTCACTTGGGGAAACCCGTTTCCTTCGGCTAACGAAACAGGAAGCACTTTACAACATCATGTATCGGGTGATGTTTATCAGATAAACGTTAAATACAACGAAAAAATTTTCAATAAAGAGGTTACAGTTAATGCTCTTGACATCGCCAAATTGGATAAAATCAAAACCATCGATTTATCATTGAAGCAGCCTGCAATGGGAATGAATACTGCTTCTATCCTTGAACTTTTTCAGGAAAATGGCGTGAACTTCATACTGTTTACTGATGATTTCAACACCAAAACCAAAGAACGTGAATTGTTTTTTCAAAAGGTGAACATTGAAACCGGCGAAAAAACCAATCCTGTTTTGATTACAAAAATGCCAACGAGAAACTCAACGTATTTGGTTGTTCAATCGCCTAACAAACAATTTTATGCGGTGATGAAACAGCACTCATTTGATAAAAAGACAAATGAAAAATTAAACGTAGTGGTATTTGACAAAACCTTGACGAAGGTTAATGAGATTTCTTTTGTAACAGCCTACATAAACAAGGAACAAGGTGGTAAAACGCATTATGTAAGCAATCAGGGAAATGTTTATATTGTAGACTTAATTGAGCAGGCAAAAGAGAAAGCTTTCAAAACGCTTTACTATTGGGACAATACAAAGCAAGATATGACTGAAACTTCATTAAAATTCGATAATGACTATCAGCTGGACCAATATAAAGGTCATTTCCTGAATGACGATTTTTACCTTCAGGGATTGTTTACGCGTATTGGTTCAAAAGCGGTACAGGCTTATGGCGGAAACAAACCTATCAGCGGCTTTTTAGCAGCAAAATTTAATTCAAAAGGCGAAAAAATATACCTGGAAAGGAATGAAACAGCTGAAATTGCCGGTTTGATGATGAAGGATTTTGTCTTTGACGGCCTGAAAACATGGTTCTTTGGAGATAAAATGTTTGCCAACAAAAAAGCAAAACCGATGGTTCCGGGACAAAGTTTCAATTTTGAATATGATTATACTTATTTGAATTCATCTATCTTTTTTGCCAAATTAGACAATGCAACGGGTAAACTGGAATTCTACAAAGACTTACCTTTTAATGAAGAAGATACCAGGAATGATAACGGACGCTTTCTTTCCTATTTGTATTTTATAAACAACAATCAACTGACGTTTCTATATAATGACACCCAAAAAACAATGTTGGGAAAAAGAACCTATAACGACCGTTTTATAGCCATCGAAGTTTATGACGACAGAGGCAATCCGGTTTCAAAAAGCCTTATTCCTGACAATGGTCTGGAGTTGACTTATATTCCACAGTATGATACCGTGAGTGAAAATTTTGATTTGGACACTTCTGTAAAAGTATATGTTCAGGACGGAAAATACATAGTGAGAGCGAAATCGCCTTCAAATGAAAAATATGGTTATCTAAAATTCTAATAACAAAACAAAAAATGAAAAAATTAATCACATTAGCAGTCATTTTTATTGGGCTGTCAACAACAAATGCCCAATCAATTGAAAATGTCCGTATGGCTTTTACGCAGACACTTTTTCCTAAAACGGTTTTGCCGGACAATATAAAAACGTACAGTGTTACCATTACAACTCCATACCTAAAAGACGATAGCACTTTCAGGCAGATTGCCGAAGATAAATACCAGGCGGAATTGAAAGATTATCCTAATAAAGTTAAGGCTGCCCAAAAAGAATATGATGAAGTTACTTTGAAAGAGTATGACAAGAGCGTAATTCAGGCAAAGGAAAAATACCAATTGGAAAACGATGCGTTCAACAAAATGTCAAAGCTTGAAAAATTGGCTTTAATAGATCAAAGGCCAAAGTTAAACATTCCATCAAAACCTGCTTTTGTAAATCCACCGCTACCTTACGTTCAGTCGATAAACACTGGCGATATTATTATAAAGGATCCTGAGGTTTTAGCAAAAAACTATATAAACGTAAGTGGTTTTGCACCGGCAACTGATGGATTAAAAATCAAAATAGATTTCAAGCCTTTCGAATGGGTTGAACCAGTAGCTGCAATTGTAGATGTAAAGAATTACAATCCGCAAACAAGGGAAGAATTTGTAACAAAGCAAACACAGTTTGTAACTAAGTACAGACAACCGTCAAACGTTGAAATCAAAATCAATAATGAAGTTTTGAAAACGGGAGTTTATGGTGAAACAGGGACGTATCAAATTTTGACAACTGGTTCAAAACCTAACAGGCTTAGTATTGAGCAACCAATGGTGGAAAGTACTTTGACTAATATTAATAACTACTTAAATGAAACTTATGGGTATCCGAAAGTGACCAGAAACGTTGTTTTATTTTATGTGAAAAATAAAAAAGGCGAATACGACGATGTGGAAAAAGCAAAAGATTTTGCCGTTTCGGGTTACAAAAATTATACTGCAAACACTCAGGCGGCAGTCGAAGACATTGACAATGCTATAAGTATTTGGGAAAAAGTAATCTCGGAAGTGAATTATGATGACAGCAAAGCCAGGATAGACGAAAAAGTAGGAACTGCAATCCTGAAGAACTTAATCTTTGCTACGATAGTAACCAATGATTTTGATAAAGCCGATAAGTACATGGGAGATTTTAAAAAACTGCGTTTGAGCTATGAAGACAAACAATTTTTATCAACACATGAAAGCCTCTACAACGATTCAAAAGCAAGGTTTTCTGGAAAATAGTATATTTGATTTTTATAAATCTTTGTTAATTATTAAACCTTTTTAAAACATCGCTGTCCTATTGGCACATAATTTAAAAAACATATAAAATGAAAAAAGTAATTGTAGCCGCATTACTAGTTGTTGGAATGACAGCATTTGCGCAAGAAAAAGAAGGAAGAAAAGCCGGAAGAGAAAAGTTAACTACCGAACAAAAAGTTGATTTACAAGTCAACAGATTAGCTAAAGACTTAGATTTAAATGAGAAACAAATCAAGGATGTTAAAGTTTTAGTGAGTAAGGAAGTTGCGAAAAGAGAAGCCAAAAGAGCCGAATTGAAAGACCAAAATGAAAAAAAGAGAGCAGAAATGAAAGCTCAAAGAGAAGCTGAAAAAACTGCTTTAAGCGAAAACATGAAAAAAATATTGACTGCCGATCAGTATGCTAAATGGGAAAAAGCCCGTGAAGAAAAAAAAGAGCACATGAGAGAAAAGATGGGTGAAAGAAGAGAAAAAAGAAAATCACACGATCTTCCGGAAAGTAAATAAAAATAAATTTTGAGTTTTCGCCAAAATAAATTAGTTTTGGACTTATTAATTCAACTAAAATTCACACAATGAAAAAATTAATTGCTGCTTTAACATTAATGTTAGCATTTTCCATAAATGCAAATGCACAAGACAAAAACACTACTTCAGCATATGATTTGGGTAAAAAGCAAGCCGCTGAGTTAACAGAATATTTAGGATTAGATAAGGTTCAGGACGAAAATTTCGCAAGGCTTTTTGAACAAAAAATCACTGTTCTTGGAGATGCAAATCTATCACCGGAAAGAAGAGATGAATTTTCAAGAGTTGTTGAAGCAAAAATTAGAGGTACTTTGGATCAAGCTCAAATGGAAAAATTAGAAAAAAACGAAGTGTTGTTGAAGAAATTAACACACTAGTATTTTCAATTTATAAATAAAAAAGCCCCAATTAAATTGGGGCTTTTTTATTTATAAATCCTTGGAAACCTTATCAATCGCTTTTATGGTAAAGTCCAAATCCTCATAGGTTAAAGCATCGGTTATAAACCAGGTTTCGTATGCAGAAGGCGCAATATAAACTCCTTCATTTAACAAACCATGGAAGAATTTTTTAAAGGTTGCATTATCTCCATTTTTAGCCGTATTAAAATCAGTAACGGGATTCGCATCAAAATGCACCGAAATCATGGAACCCACCCTATTAATAGTAAACACAATATTATTAGCAGTTAATACTTTCTCAATTCCTTTATGCAGATAAGCTGTTTTTTCCTCGAGTCGTTTAAAAATATCCGAATCATTATTTAACGTCTGGAGCATCGCAAAACCAGCAGCCATTGCCAATGG
>JAZKCP010000130.1:0-5237 GCA_040388035.1 Bacteroidota bacterium
AAAAGGAAGGCAAATCTATATCGTTTATCCGCTGATTCAGGAAAGCGAAACTATGGACTATAAGGATTTGATGGATGGTTACGAAAGCATTTCCAGGGATATTCCGTTACCACAATACAGCATTTCCATTGTTCACGGCAAAATGAAACCTGCCGATAAAGATGCTGAAATGAGACGTTTTGCCGAAGGAAAAACCAATATTATGGTAGCGACAACCGTGATTGAAGTTGGTGTTAATATTCCGAACGCGAGTGTGATGATTATTGAAAGTGCAGAACGTTTTGGTTTGTCTCAACTGCATCAATTGCGTGGCCGTGTTGGCCGTGGTGCCGAACAAAGTTATTGCATATTGATGACATCTTTTAAATTATCGAGCGATAGTAAAGTGCGGTTGGAAACAATGTGCCAAACCAATGACGGTTTCGAAATTGCCGAAGTCGATTTAAAACTTCGGGGACCAGGCGATATTATGGGAAAACAACAAAGCGGTGTTTTACAACTTCAAATTGCAGATTTAGTTAAGGACAGGGATATTTTGCTTGTAGCAAGAAATGAGGCTTTAAAACTTCTGAAAAGAGATCCATCGATGACTTTCCCTGAGCATCAGACATTGAGAAGTGTTTTTATCGAACTTTCAAAGAAGAAAAATATCTGGAATTATATTAGTTAATAAAAGTAGAATAGATTTTTTTTATCATAACTTTATAATAAATTATCTCACAATGAAAAAACTATACTTTAGAATTTTGATGCTACTATGTCCATTTTTTATGAATAGTCAGGTAGGCATTGGGTCAATCTCAATCGCACCAATAACAGGTACAAATGATATTGAGTTAAGGGTATATTCCTATTGTTCACAGGTTCATTATTTCAATAATTATGAACTTACCGGTACCACACCTGAACATCTTGTGAATCTATGTTATGAAGATACCGGATTATTAATGCCGACAGACTTTACAAGTAGTATCACATTACCTAACATTAATACAACCGGTAGCCAAACGATTACAGTCAATGCTTATTACGGATTTTATCTTAGTCCTGATCAATCTTGTAGCAATTATATAATTGGACCTGCTACATTGACTTTTGACGCTCCGCTAACGGAATCCAGAATGTTCCAATTAAACAATAATGTATTTGAACTAAAAAAAGTTAGCTTATATCCAAACCCCAATAATGGGACTTTCAGTATTGATTTGCCGGAAAATGCAGATAGTGTAGCATTAAGTATTTCAGATTTATCAGGTAAAGAAGTATATAGCATGTCAAGTTATTCTTCTGATTATGATATACAGGTAAACGATCTTTCTAAAGGATTGTATTTTGTCAAAATAATGTACAATCAAACTACAGAAACCTTAAAATTCCTTGTGAGGTAAATTACTCCATCAGAACATCGGGTCCTTCATCAGTTACAAAACCAATTGCAAAACAAGTGTTAAATAAAGATTAACCCTACTACCGTTTTCATTAGTAAGAAGTAGCTTTGTAGTCAACCTATTCAATACTATTTTAAATGAAAATAAAATACGTTGTCATATCAATTCTTGTGCTGCTTATTGGTGGAATGATTGTTTACAGAATCTCAAAAAACAAATCTGAAAACGAAAAAGGCGGCGACAAAAAGGACAAAAAACCTCCTATTGGCGTCAGCGCCATTGTTGTCGAACCGCAAAATTTTTCCAACGTCATTTCGCTTTCCGGTTCGATAGAAGCCAATGAACAAATTGAAATCCGCAGCGAAGTTTCAGGAATTGTAAAAAGCATTTCTTTTACTGAAGGAAGCCAGGTTAGCAAAGGACAGGTTTTACTTAAAGTGGATGATATAGAATTGCGGGCACAATTGGCACAAGTAAAAACCAAAGAAAGTTTAGCTTCTGAAAATGAGAGAAGAGCTAAGTTATTATTGCAAAAGGAAGCCATCAGCCAGGAAGAGTATGACATTGCAAGCGCCGAGTATAGAACTGCCAAAGCACAATCCCAATTAATTAATGCGCAAATTGGTAAAACCAGTATCAGAGCGCCGTTTTCCGGAAAGATTGGCTTACGCAATATTTCTCCGGGAACCTATGTAACTCCAACAACTTTGATTGCCAATTTGGTGAACACCAATCCGTTGAAAATAACATTTTCAATTCCCGAAAAATATGCTTCGGAAATCTCGAAAGGCTCACAAATTACCTTTACGGTTCCAAATATAACTGAGAAATTCACAGCCAAAATCTACGCACTTGAACCCGGAATTGAATTGGCAACCCGTACGATGAAAATCAGAGCGTTGACCGAAAACTCAAGCGGAAAATTATTACCCGGCACTTTTGCCAATATTGATTTGCCTTTGCGTAATATCAAAGACGCCATCATTATTCCTACGGAAGCTATTATCCCTGTTCAGGATGGGAAAACCGTCTTTATCGCCAATAACGGAAAAGCGAAAGTGGTTAAAGTGGAAACGCTGACACGTACTGATAAAGACGTTGTCATTACTTCAGGATTGAAAATTGGAGACACCGTGCTAACTTCGGGCGTAATGTCATTGAAGGATGAGGCCGATATCAAAGTAAAAATCAAGCAACAAAAATGAGTTTATCCACACTAAGCATTAAGAGGCCGGTTTTTACCATTGTCATCAACCTGACCATTATTCTATTTGGGATAATTGGGTACAGTTATCTTGGTGTTCGTGAATTTCCTTCCATTGATCCTGCGCAGATTTCGGTTCGAACCAATTATACAGGAGCAAATTCTGATATTATTGAATCCCAAATCACAGAGCCGCTTGAAAAGGCAATTAATTCCATTGATGGAATCAGAAATATTACTTCCTCGAGTAACCAAGGTTCAAGCAATATCACCATCGAATTCAAACTTGAAAAAAATCTGGAAGAAGCTGCCAACGATGTACGCGATAAAGTATCACAAGCCGTCAGAAGTTTGCCTCAGGATATAGATGCGCCGCCTGTAGTTTCTAAGGCTGATGCCGATTCCGATCCGATTATAACAATGACAGTGCAGAGCGATACCAAAGATGTTTTGGCGCTGAGTGATTATGCTGAAAATGTAATTGCCGAGCGTTTGCAAACCATTCCAGGTGTCAGTAGCGTTCAGATCTGGGGACAAAAACGCTATTCAATGCGGATTTGGATTGACCCAATAAAATTATCTTCTTATGGCGTGACAGTTTCAGATGTGCGAACCGCTTTGGAAAAACAAAATGTGGAATTACCATCAGGAAAACTAACCGGTGCCAATACGGAATTGACCGTAAAAACCGTAGGAAATCTTTCCGACGAAAAAGAATTTAACAACATTATTATTGTATCCGACGCAGGTAAAACAGTTCGTTTAAGTGATATCGGCCATGCTGAATTAGGTCCCGAAAATCTGGAAACCCAATTAAAATCAAATGGGCAGCCCATGGTTGGTCTGGCAATTATTCCGCAGCCTGGCACAAATTACCTTGACATTGCGAATGAGTTTTACAAACAATTTGATGCCTTTAAAAAAGATTTACCGAAAGACATCAAAATAAATGTCGCGCTTGACAATACCTTATTTATCAAAAAATCAGTAGTGGAAGTGGCAGAAACTTTATTGATTTCGCTGGTATTAGTAATCCTGATTATCTTTTTGTTCTTTAGGGATTGGGCGATTGCTTTCCGACCGTTGATTGATATTCCGGTTTCGTTGATTGCTACGTTTTTTATTATGTATTTATGTGGTTTTTCGGTGAATGTTTTAACGCTGCTTGCCATCGTTTTAGCCACCGGATTGGTAGTAGATGACGGAATTGTAGTTACGGAAAACATCTTCAAAAAAGTCGAGCAAGGCATGTCGCCTATTGAAGCCGCCATTAAAGGTTCCAATGAAATTTTCTTTGCGGTGATTTCCATTTCTATAACACTGGCAGCGGTATTTTTACCAATTATCTTTTTGGAAGGTTTTGTCGGTAGGCTGTTTCGGGAATTTGGTGTGGTCATCGGTTCAGCCGTTTTAATTTCGGCCTTTGTTTCTTTGTCGCTTACTCCAATGTTGAATGCGTATCTGATGAAAGGCGGCGAACAGAAAAAAACCAAATTCTATACTTTTACTGAACCTTACTTTGAAAGTCTGAATAAAGGATATGCTAAATCTTTGGAAACCTTTGTCCAAAAGAAATGGCTTAGCTTTCCTATTTTGATTATCTGCATCGGATTGATAGTGTTATTTTTTAAAATCATTCCAAAAGAAACGGCACCTTATGATGATCGGAACTTAATTGTTGTTGGAGTTACCGCTCCCGAAGGTGCTACGTATGAGTATACAGATAGATTCATGCAGGAGTTGTCACAACTGATTGACGATTCCATTCCAGAGAAAAAAATTGCATTGGTTATTACAGCTCCCGGTTTTTCATCAGCATCCGTAAATAGCGGAAGAGTGCGTTTGGCATTAAAAGATCCTGGAGACAGAGAGCGTTCCCAAAAAGAAGTAGCGGATGCCTTGACCAAATGGACCAAAAGATATTCGCAGGCTAAAGTCAATGTTTCCGAACAGCCAACCATTGCAGTAAACAGGCGTGGCGGTATGCCGATTCAGTATATTATTCAGGCTCCAAATTTTGAAAAACTGCGTGAAAAAATTCCACAATTCATGGATTTAGCTAACCAAAATGACACTTTTTCTAATGTAGATGTGAACCTGAAATTCAACAAACCGGAAATCAATGTTACAATCGACAGGGAAAAAGCGGAAAGCTTGGGAATTTCGGTTCTCGATGTAGCGCAAACGTTGCAATTATCTTTGAGCGGCCAGCGTTTTGGCTATTTCATGCGAAACGGAAAACAATACCAGGTCATTGGGCAATTTGACAAAAAAGATCGTGATGAACCACTCGATTTGACTTCGATGTTTGTCAAAAACAATAAAGGTGATTTGATTCAACTCGACAATGTAGTGAAAGTCGATGAACAAAGTAATCCACCGCAGTTGTATCACAACAACCGTTATATGTCGGCCACTGTTTCTGCAGGTTTGGCTCCGGGAAAAAGTATTAGTGACGGAATTGAGGCTATGGATGAAATTAAAGCCAAAGTCCTCGACAGCAGCTTTACAACCGATTTAGGTGGAGAATCGCGCGACTTTGTGGAAAGTAGTTCGAACACGGCTTTTGCTTTTGGTTTGGCTTTGCTGTTGATTTATTTGATTTTGGCTGCGCAATTTGAAAGTTTTATTGATCCTTTTATAAT
>JAZKCP010000130.1:5252-12986 GCA_040388035.1 Bacteroidota bacterium
CCAATGGCGGTTGCCGGAGCCTTATTTTCGCTATGGCTGTTTGGTCAGACATGGAATATTTTCAGCCAAATCGGAACAGTCATGCTTATTGGTTTGGTCACCAAGAACGGAATCCTGATTGTGGAATTTGCCAACCAATTACGGGAACAGGGCAAGCCAAAATTGGAAGCCATTTTAGAAGCATCTGAAGCGAGATTACGTCCAATTTTGATGACGAGTTTGGCGATTGCGCTTGGTGCTTTGCCAATTGCTTTGTCGCTAGGCGCTGCTTCTACGAGTAGAATCGGAATGGGTGTTGTGATTGTTGGAGGAACGATTTTCTCGTTAATTTTAACGCTATTTGTTATTCCTTCGATTTATTTATTATGGTCAAGAGCAAAAAAGCACCGACCGGAATTTGATAATCTCGAAGGATTTGAAAAATAAGATTATGAAAGTGAAATTAATATATATTGCTGTTTTGTTATTTGGCTTTGCGCCCAAAATGCTGTCGCAGGAACTTTTGACATTGGAAGATGCGGTAAAGATTGCGTTGGAAAATAATTATGACATCAAGCTTTCCAAAAACGATTTGCGGATTGATGAAGCCAATGCCACAGTCGGAAATGCTGGAATGTTGCCAAAAGTGACCGCAAATGTGGTTGACAACAACAATGTCCAATACAGCACCCAAACACGTCAGGACGGAACGAGGACAGAATTAAATAATGCCAAAAACAACAATCTTACTTATGGTGTGAATTTGGACTGGACGGTTTTTGACGGCTTTAAGATGTTTGCCAAAAAAAGTCAATTAGACGAATTGAAAAAACTGGGCGATTCAAGATTGAAACTTACCATCGTTACCAAAATCAGTGATGTTACCGTTACTTATCATGACTTGGTCCAGCAGCAGCAGCAATTGGCGGCTTTGGACAGTTCGATAGTGATTTCAAATCAGCGATTTAACTTGGCACAAAACAGATATAGCATCGGAAAGTCTTCCAAACTAGAAGTTCTAAATGCCCAGGTCGATTTGAATACTGACCAAACGGCGCTTTTAAAACAAAAGGAGTCGTTGAAAAATACCAAAATCCTTCTGAATCTGCTTTTAGCCCGCGATGCGAAAATTGAATTTAACGTTGTTAATCTGATTGAAGTTGATAAAACATTATTACTTCCTGAGCTGACTGATTTGGCCATTAAACAGAACCCGGAATTAGAAGCACAAATCATCAATAGGAAAATAGCTGAACTGCAACTAAAACAGGTTCAGGGCAATCGCTACCCGACGGTAAGAGTAAATACCGGTTACAATTTTGCTGAAAGCCAATCGAGTTTGGGTTTTACTTCTGAATCTTATTCTAGAGGATTGAATTATGGTTTCAGCGCTACGCTAAATATTTTTGACGGATTTGCCCAACACCGTAATGAGAAAATTGCCAAAATAGAACTCGAGAATTCCAAAATTGCTATTGAACAACAAACGGCAACGCTAAAATCAGAATTGGAGAGCTCGTATCAAACGTATTTAACGAATTTAGAGTTGATGCAACTGGAAGAAAGAAATGAAGCCATTGCCAAACAAAATATGGATATTACGTTGGAAAAATTCAGGATTGGCACCATCACTCCTATTGAATTCAGGACAGCCCAACTGAATTATATCAATGCTAAAGCGAGAAATACCAATATGCAGTTTCAGGCTAAACTTTCCGAAATCAACTTGAAGGAATTGGCAGGGAATTTGACTTTTTAATTTTTCCAATTTTACCTCCGTTGCATATTTGGGATTATTTATTTATTTTAGCTTAAAGGTTAAAGACTGATTAACCTACAGAATCCGATATTGAGTAGTCTAAAAATAAGTTGGGATTTTTTTCATACAATAAAGCGCAACAATGGAGTTATCTGAAAATAAAGACCTTTTTCAAACAGTTTTTGACACTGCCTCAAATGGTATTGCTGTACTTCAGTCGATATACAATGATAAAGGCAGAATTGAGGATTTTTCAATATTGCTCTTCAATAAACCTACACTTCATTGGATTGGAGATCAAGAATATAAAAACAAGCGATGTACAGAAATGTTTCCGATGGTGAAAACAACTGACATACTTGAAAGACTGATTGAGGTAGCTGAAACGGGAGTTAATACTAATTTTGATCGTTGGTACGATGGTGAAGGCATGCACCACTGGTTTCATTTTACCGCAGTAAAACAAGGGGAACTACTTGTTGTCACAGCACACGATATAACAAAATCCAAGCAAACCGCAATTGCATTAAACGAGTCCTTGTACAAAGCGGAAAAACAAAAAAGGCTTTACGATTCCATCACAAATAACACACCTGATTTGGTATATGTATTCGACCTCGACTACAACTTTACCTATGCGAATAAAGCGCTGCTCACTATGTGGGGCAAATCTGCAACAGAAGCCATAGGGCGTGGCCTACGCGAAAATGGTTATGAAGAATGGCATGCCCAGATGCATGAACGGGAGATTGATAAAATAATTGCAACCAAAAAATCCATAAGAGGAACTGTATCGTTTCCTCATGCCGAATTGGGAAGACGGATTTATGATTACATACTTGTTCCTGTAATGAATGAAAAAAATGAAGTGGAAGCGATTGCCGGGACTACTCGGGATATTACCGATTTGAAAAAAGCCGAAGAAGGTTTAAAGGAAAGCGAAAACCGCTTCCGAAATATGATTGAACAAGCTCCGGTTGCTATTGGACTTACCCGTGGAAAAGATTTTATTTTCGAGAGCATTAATCCACCAATGCTGGAAATCATTAACAAAAAACATAAGGATGACGTAATAGGTAAGCCATTGAACGAGGTACTGCCTGAATTAGAAAGGCAAGCTGTTTGGGGTATCCTGGAAAATGTTTTGCAATCGAAGGAGTCCTTTCATGGAAATGAGGTAGCTGCCGATTTATTGAAAGATGGTGTTATGGAAAGCCGTTATTTTAACATCAGTTACACACATATTTCTGATCCCGACGGAACATCCTATGTTTTGCACATGGCGATAGACGTAACAGAACAGGTGGTTGCTAGAAAAAAACTGGAGGAAAGTGAAGGTCAGTACCGAAAATTGTCAGAAACCTTAGAACAACAGGTTTCCGAACGTACCAAAGAACTGAAGCGCTCCAATGAAGACCTGCAGCAGTTTGCCCATGTTGCTTCTCATGATTTAAAAGAACCTGTTCGAAAAATAAAAACTTTTACCAGCCGCCTGGAAGAACATCTTGATGGCAAACTTGACGAACCTGCAAAACGTTTTATCGAACGGGTGCATGTCGCTGCCGATCGTATGTTCATCATGATTGACGGTGTATTGGCCTATTCTAAAATCAACGCCGATTTTCAGAAACCTGTGCTGGTCGACCTTAATGAAGTTTTAAAAAGTATTGAAATCGACCTGGAAGTCGCTTTACAAAAAACAGACGGAAAAATTCAGTATCATGGACTTCCTACATTGGAAGGAGCGCAGGTTTTGCTTTACCAACTTTTCTACAACCTCATAAATAATTCAATAAAATTTGCCAGGGAAAATATACCTCCAAAAATAACAATATCGTCAGAAACGCTGGTTGAATCAGATAAATCCTTTGCCTTTATCACCGTAAAAGATAATGGCATTGGCTTCGATCCTAATCATGCCAAACATATATTTGAAACATTCACGCGTCTTAATCCGAAAGATAAATATGAAGGCACAGGTTTGGGATTGGCGCTTTGCAAAAAAATAATTGAACGTCATGATGGTAGCATTACTGCAACCGGAAAACCCAATGAAGGAGCCATTTTTAGTATAAAACTTCCTTTAAAACAAAAAGAGATTAGCATTTAGAATGGAAAAAAAAATAATTCTATTAGCGGATGACGACATCGATGATACCGAAATGTTTTTTGAAGCCTTAACCATTATCGACCAAGATATTGTTTGCCATTGTGCGGTTAATGGTAATGAAGCGATAAGCATGTTAAACGGTTTGGAAAGCCTGCCTCAATTAATTTTTCTTGATCTCAATATGCCTATTTTGTCGGGTTGGGAATGTCTGAGAACGTTAAAAGAAGACCAGCGCTACAAAACCATACCTATATTTATGATGTCAACTTCCTCACATCAGAAGGATATTGATATTGCTGAAAAGCTTGGTGCGCTATGCTATTTTGTGAAACCAAATAATTTTAATGATTTGATTGCAATTCTAAAAGAAATCACTGCTAGTATCGACACTAATCTGACAGAAGCAATAAGTAATCTAAAAGCAAATGGCTTTAACAATATTTTCTCCTGCGCTGAGGGTAATTAATAATGTAAATACTTTCATCTATGATTTCCTATAATACCAAAGACTGGTTTACCTTTATTTTCCGTTTTCACAAAGCCGATACTTTCCGCACGCTGTTTCCAATAATGTTGGCGATTGGGCTTTATGCTGCACTTATTGGTTATCTCGAAGTGGAGTTTTGGCAATAAAACAAAACCCGGAATTAACTTAAAGGAATTGGCAGGGAATTTGACTTTTTAATGTCTCAGCTATCACCAATTGGAAACATTATAGTCAAAGCTGTCAGTGTGTCGGTATTTGAAGAAACAGTTATCGTTCCGTTTAATAATTGAACAATCCTTCTGCAATAGGTTAGTCCAATTCCTAGTTCATCCAAAGTTGTACTGTATCTTTTAAAAAGCTCAAAGGGATTAGCTTCCGATTTTAATTCTTGAATTCCGTTACTTTCAAAAGTAATCCTCAAAAAATTTTTATATTGATACCTATCCTTAATCTTATGAAAGAAATTTTCTTCTACTACATCTGCTTTAATACTAATCTTTAAAATAATATCGTCAGGATTTTTGAACTTAACAGCACTTTCTACCAATTGTTTAAACAGATTGGTAATTAACGTCAAATCAGAAATAAAAATCAGAGGTGACTTAGATGGATTATCAAATTCAAACTCAATTTTTTTAGTGATGGTTGCGCTCCAAGATTTTACCTTGTCAATTATTTCGGATAAATTAATTTCTTTGGTCTCTGGCGTTACATTATTGAGGGAATTAAATCTTTCGAGGTTGTCGAGTAACGATCGCACTTTTTCTGCAAAACCGGTAATTTTCTTTAGTGTTTCAAAAGTCTGATTGTTCAAATTAGATTCTTCATAAGATATCAGTCTGCTAATATAAATACTTATTTTCCTTAGAGGTTCCTGCAAATCGTGAGTCAGCACCTTATTAAGTTCAGCTTGGTCTATATTTTTCCTCGAAGCATCACGTAACTGAAGCTCAAGTTCCTTTTGGGTTTCCAGCAATTTATTGCGAATTGCAATTAATTCCACATTCCCTTCTAAGGCTTTTTGGGCATTTTTTTTATCTTCCAGGAGTTCTTTTTCGAAACGATTTCGTCTCGATATCTGCATACCGCCGCAATGGATTTCAAAGATGCCATTATCATACTCATAAAGAGCGACATTTAATAGTACCGGAATATCTTTTTTTTCCTTAGTCAAAAACGACATAAAGATTTCATCTGCCTTCTTCTGTATTTTGATTAATGGATAAAAATGCGTTTGAAAAAAAATCTTACTTCCAACTGTTAAAAGCTCTTCCACCTTTTTTTCCAAAACTTCCTGTTTGGAAAAACCCAAATGGTTCAAAAAAGTTTCATTTATACGAGTAATATAACCGTCATTGGAAAATGAAAAAAAATAGCAGGGCGTCAGATCGTAGATTGCCTGCGAATTGGTCGTATGTGAACTATGCTGTATGATAAATCTCAGATAAAAAATTTTGAATCAACTGTATTGTTTCTTCGGGATGGCTCATATGAGGGCAATGTCCTGTTGCGTTCATTTTTACTAACTTGCTTCCTGCTATGTTTTTCGATGTAAATTCTCCAACCGAGTCAGGCGCAATAGCGTCATCGGAGCATTGCATGATTAAAACCGGAATTTTAATTTTTGACAGATCATTTCTATTGTCGGAAAAAAACGTCGCTTCGGCGAAACGCTTGGTGATAATGGGATCGGTAGAGCAAAAACTTTCTTCCAATTCCTGCGTTAATTCAGGACGGCTTTCATTTTTCATTACAACGGGAGCGAGAAAATTAGCCCAGCCTATATAATTGTTCTCCATGACATCCAATAAATCCATGAGGTCTTTTTTCTCAAATCCTCCTATGTAATCAACTTGGTTTATATAACAGGGTGATGGACCAATTAGTATCATCGAACTGAAAATTCCAGGTTTTTTTATAGCGGCCAACGCGCCTATCATAGAGCTTACAGAATGTCCAACAAAAATCAAATCTTTAAGCTTCAACTCTGTGCAAATATCAATTATATCTTCGGCGTAACCGTTTAATGATGCATATTTCTCAAAATTATAGGAATTAAGATCTGATTTGCCGCAACCAACATAATCAAACAAGATGATTCGATACTCTTTCTCAAAAGCTGGAACAACAAACCGCCACATATTTTGGTCACATCCAAAACCATGAGCGAACATAATGGTCTGCTCACCTGTTCCAATAATTTTTACATTGTTTCTTTTAGAAATTTGATTTTCCATTGTAGTATTCAATATCGTAAATATAACAAATAATCCGATTCATTGGATTGAGTATTTTTCAACAATGCTTTGGACAATTTGACCATATGGCTTTTTAATGTATTTTTGACTTAAATATTATTGTCAAATGATCTCATACAATACCAAAGACTGGTTTACCTTTATTTTTCGTTTTCACAAAGCCGATACTTTCCGGACACTGTTTCCAATTATGCTGGCCATTGGAGTTTATGCTGCGCTTATTAGCTATCTCGAAGTGGAGTATTGGCAGCTATCTGAAAAAAGTTATGTAAAAAACATCACCATCATGCACGGAATGTTGGGTTTCGTGATTTCGTTGTTATTGGTTTTCAGGACGAACACCGCTTATGACCGTTGGTGGGAAGGCCGAAGGCAATGGGGAAGCCTTGTAAACAACAGCCGTAACTTTGCCATCAAACTGGCTGTGATTTTACAGGATGAAAAAGACAGAAGTTATTTCAGGAAGATGATTCCGAATTACGCCTCAATACTTCATAAGCATTTGAATAATGATGAAATCAGCCAACAGCTGTTTGATGACGTTGATTTGGAAATTGACCATCACAAGCACAAACCAAATCAGGTTGCAAAAAAGCTTTTCTGTAAAATAAACGACCTATATCTTGAAAAGAAAATTTCAGGCGACCAATTGATTATCCTTAATGCCGAAATTCAATCGTTTACCGAGATTTGCGGCGCCTGCGAAAGAATAAAAAACACGCCTATTCCCTATTCTTACAGTGCCTTTCTCAAAAAATTTATTTTCTTTTATGTGATGACTTTGCCTTTTGGCTATTCGTTTAGTTTGGGATATTATACGGCACCGGTTGTTGTTTTTATCTTTTATGTTTTGGCGAGTTTAGAATTGATTGCTGAAGAAATTGAAGATCCTTTTGGTGGAGATGAAAATGATTTGCCAACGCATAAAATGGCGGAGAATATTATGAAGCATGTGGAAGAATTGCTATAGTTCTCGCTAGCCCCGATTGGAGCGACTACCGTGTAGTGCGGAAACCGGGAGGAATTGCTCTTAAGAGCAAAAGCGTTCTGCTCCTAATTATTAAAATTTAAAATGCTAACAAAAAACGCCTCAAAACTTTCGTGCTGCGGGCATCATTGATTATATTTGCACTCGTCAAAT
>JAZKCP010000130.1:12996-16775 GCA_040388035.1 Bacteroidota bacterium
AAGATTTCATACAATTGGTTAAAACAATTCATTAAGATAGATTTAAAATCAGAAGACACGGCTACCTTACTGACCGATTTGGGTTTGGAAGTGGAAGTCGTTGAAAAATACCAATCCGTTCGTGGTGGTTTGGAAGGCGTTATCGTTGGTCACGTTCTGACTTGCGAAAAGCATCCTGATGCCGACAGATTAAGTATTACAACCGTTGACCTTGGTGAAGGTGCCCCAGTGCAAATAGTTTGTGGTGCCAGTAATGTTGCCAAAGGACAAAAAGTTCCTGTAGCAACTATTGGAACCAAATTGATTGACAAGGAAGGTATTGAATTTGAAATCAAAAAAGGGAAAATTCGCGGACAGGAAAGCCACGGAATGATTTGTGCCGAAGACGAATTAGGTTTAGGGACAAGCCATGATGGAATTATGATTTTGGATGCCAATCTAAAACCCGGAACGCCTTGCGCCAAAGTTTTCAATATAGAGAATGATGAAGTATTTGAAATTGGCTTAACGCCAAACCGCGCTGACGCTATGTCGCACTATGGTGTAGCGCGTGATTTGCGCGCCAGTTTGTTACAAAAAAACAGCAATATTGAGTTGATTACACCAACCGTCAGTACGTTTAGAATTGACAAGCGAACCTTAAAAATTGACGTTGACGTTAAGGACAGCAAATTAGCGCCGAGATATTGTGGTGTTACCATTTCGGGCGTTACTGTAAAATCATCTCCTGCCTGGCTGCAAAACCGTTTGAAGGCTATTGGCTTAACGCCAAAAAACAATATTGTTGATGTTACCAATTATATTTTGCACGATTTAGGACAGCCTTTACATGCTTTTGACTCAGCCAAAATAACCGGGAAAATCATTGTAAAAACAGTCGAGGCCGGAACAAAATTCGTTACGTTAGACGATGTGGAAAGAACTTTGCACGAAGAAGACCTAATGATTTGCGACGAAAAAGGACCGCTTTGCATTGCCGGTGTTTTTGGTGGAAAAGGTTCGGGGGTTACCGAAACTACGAATTCCATTTTCCTGGAAAGTGCTTATTTCAATCCGGTAAGTGTTAGGAAATCGGCCAAAAGACATGCTTTGAATACCGATGCTTCTTTCCGTTTTGAAAGAGGAATCGATCCAAACATTACTGAATTTGCCTTAAAACGTGCGGCGCTTTTAATCAAGGAAGTTGCGGGCGGCGAAATCACTTCTGACATTGTAGATATTTATCCTAAAAAGATTGAAGATTTTCCTGTTTTCCTGAATTTTGATAAAACAGCCAAATTGATTGGTCAAGAATTGCCAAAGGAAACCATCAAGAAAATTTTGGCTTCGTTAGATATTAAGGTCAACAGCGTTTCCGATGCAGGTTTGGGATTGATAATTCCTTCGTATCGTGTTGATGTGCAGCGTGAAGTAGATGTTATCGAAGAAATCCTTCGTGTTTATGGCTACAACAATATCAATTTTACCAAAAAACTAAATGCGACTGTTGCCAATTCGGCCCGAACGGAAGATCATAAAGTCCAAAATATTATTGCTACACAGTTGAATTCGCTTGGTTTCCACGAAATGATGGCCAACTCCTTGACATCGCCGGATTATGTAAAATTATCCGAAATGCTGAAGGAAGAATACAATGTGATGATGTTAAATCCGTTGAGCAATGACTTATCGGCTATGCGTCAATCGTTATTATTCTCTGGATTAGAAGCAGTTTCGTATAATATCAACCGAAGAAATTCAGATTTGAAATTATTTGAATTTGGGAAAACCTACCACAAATTACCTTCGGGTTATAACGAACCAAAGCACTTAACCTTATTTGTAACAGGAAACAGGATTGAGGAAAGCTGGACAACTACCGAAAAACCATCTGATTTCTTTTTGTTCAAAGGATTTGTAGATTCCGTTTTAAGCCGTTTGGGTGTTTGCAAAATCCAAAACAAACCTGTTGAATCTGATGTGTTTGCAGAAGGAATAGCAATTGCTTGTGGAAACGATACTTTGGTTGAATTTGGAACGGTTAAGAAATCAATCCTAAAACATTTCGATATTAAACAGGAAGTTTTCTTTGCTGATTTTAACTGGAATCTGATTTTGAAACTGATAAACAACAGAATCAGGTTTACCGATATCCCTAAATATCCTGAAGTAAGAAGGGATTTAGCGCTTTTGGTAGATACTGCTGTCGCTTTTGACACTATTTATAATATTGCCCGTCAAACGGAAAAAGGCTTGCTGAAAGACATTAATTTATTTGATGTGTATGAAGGTAAAAATCTTCCGGAAGGCAAAAAGTCTTATGCAGTCAGCTTCACTTTGCAGGATAACACCAAAACTTTGACAGACGAACAGATTGATAAAATAATGAGCAAGCTTCAGAAGAATCTGGAAACCGAAGTTGGTGCGAGTTTGAGGCAATAGCATTTAAAATTTATAATCCAATGAAAGAATATTTAAATTACCTGCTTGGATTTGATGACAGCAATTTAGAGGCTCATCAAATGGCAGTGCGCGCTGCGGTTGTATTTTTTATTGCACTCACCTACGTTCGCACAGGCGGCTTACGTATGCTGGGCAGGCAATCAGCCTTCGACTCCCTGACAGCACTTATGCTCGGAGCTATATTAGGTAAGGCAGTTATAAGCCCGGACTCATTCTTGGGTACATTGCTCGCGGCGTTAGTCATAATGGTTTTGCATCGTTTAGTAGCATGGCTGACTTTTAAAAGTAGTTGGTTCGGGAGTATACTAAAAGGGAAATCCATTTTGCTATTTGAAAATAACAAACCAATAATTAAAAATTTAAGCCGCGTGCATATTACCGAAAATGATTTGCAGGAAGCTGTTAGAAAAAACCTCAATGTCGACGATATGAGTCATGTTAAGGAAATTTACATGGACCGCTCGGGAGAATTGAGCGTGATAAAACACTAGAATAATTAGATTGATATCATTAAAAAAGTCTCCTTAACCTAAAAGGAGATTTTTCTTTTTTACGCAAACGTACCCCAACGGCAACTTGCTAAAAATCATACTAAATCACAATAACTTTCTGTTTTTTTCGTTAACTTTAATATGGCGTTAATTCAATAACCTAAACCTAAACACCATGGAACAGGAAACCAAAGAATTTAGAATTATAAAACGGCCCAGAAGCAAAAAGTTAAATCCAAGCATTGATATGTCTTCAATGGTGAGTATTTCCTTTTTATTAATAATTTTTTTTATGGTTACTATAGAACTGGCAAGACCACAAATGATGGATTTTGGTCTCCCGGAAAGCAGCTGTGGCCCAAGTTTTGGTGGTTGTAATAAGCCTGATGAAAAAAGAGTAATAACCTTATTATTGGATGACGACGACGAAATTATCAGTTATTGGGGATTATTGGAAGTGCCAAATGAGAAACCCAAAAAGCTTGCTTATGGTAAAGACGGCATTCGAAAAGAACTAATTGCCAAAAACAATTTGATAAAGAAATATATGCTCGAAAGAGGAATCACTGATAGAGCCACAATGGTAATTATAAAACCAAGCAAAAAATGTAACTATGGCAATTTGGTAGACATCCTTGATGAAATGGCTATCACGAATATAGGAACTTATGCCATTATTAATGATTATACTCCTGAAGAATCTATATTATTGGCTTCAAAATAATACATAAAAAAAAGCCCCGATAAAAATTGGGGTTTTTCTATTTATAAAGAATTAGAAAATTATTTTTTCTCTTTCTTTTCCATTTTTGCTTTTAATCCGGCAAGGATTTCATTGTTATCTCC
>JAZKCP010000131.1:0-15196 GCA_040388035.1 Bacteroidota bacterium
TATATTAGGGCTTGCTGCATCTTTACAAACAGTTGTGGTTCCTGAAATGGTGGCGGTTGGCAGTTGATTAACTGTCACTGAAACCGATTGGTTTAAAGGTTGAGTACATATCGTGTTTCCTGAACTATCAACTATTCTGACATTAGTTAAAGTATATGTTCTGGTAAGCGTTGGTGATTCAGTTATGGTAAATATTCCAGCAGCATTTAAAAAAGCCGATTGAACCGGGCCGCTATCTACAGTATAATTGATATTGGCATTTGGCGTTCCTGTAAAAGTAACCGTGACCGGATCTCCAATACAAATGGCAGTGTTAGATATACTTACTGAGGCGTTGGGCACCAAATTCACCACCAAATTAAAACAAGTAATAGAATAACAACCCGCTACATTATCAGTAACTCTAGCACAAATACTTTGTGGATTGGAAGTATTAGAAGAGATACTAGGTAAGGCATTAATACCGTCATTTGCATCGGCTACAGAGGTGTGATAAGTAATTGTGTTGCCTGTTGTATCAGCGTTTATTGAACTGCTGAGTGCACCAAGATCAAAAATTCCAACGTTTGGTGTGGTGCTGCAGGTTAACACATCGGGAATAGCATTAACAGTCGGTGGTGCAGGAAAGGCTCCTGTCCCGGCAGTAGCGCTGCCTATCCATTGAATTTGAAAGCCACCGTCCCCGACAGGCCTGTCAATAGCAATAAAATAAGATTGTCCCGGAGATACTGTTAACCATCTTACATAACCATTTCCATTCGGACCAGGACCTGTTTGTGTCAACAAAGTACTGGCGTACATTCCGGTAAGGTTACTGCCCAATCCCGCTTCAACCGGATTTGTGGTAGCACAACGTATCGGATTGC
This sequence comes from Bacteroidota bacterium, assembly GCA_040388035.1. Classification (GTDB taxonomy): domain Bacteria; phylum Bacteroidota; class Bacteroidia; order Flavobacteriales; family Flavobacteriaceae; genus Flavobacterium. The sequence continues at coordinate 867 of JAZKCP010000131.1, forward strand.
CTAAAGCACCACAAATAGCATTGGGCCCAAAAACCCAAAAATCATAATCTACTGCTATAGCGGGATCATCCGGAATCAAATTAAATCCTAAAGTTCCGCCTTGTACAATATGGACTTCCAGCCAAATCGAATTACTTTCAAATGCACCGCATGAATTGATTTCCTGAACATTTCCTGTCCCGGATGCATTGGATGAAAATGCTCCATTACCACAAACTATCAATGCGTTAGCACAGTCATTTGGTTCTTGTGCAAAAACAAAATTTGACAAAAACATCAGGAAAAATACATTTAAAACATTCTTCATAGAATCTTCTATTAATTATGCATAATAGCCAATCTCAATTTTAATCGAGATTAGCTATTATTTACAATCATACTTAATTAACTTAACTTAAAACCCAATTTATTTATGCAATGATTGTATTATTTTATTTTTATAAATTATTATTTCACAATCAAAAACTCAGAACGCCTGTTTTGCGCATCCTGTTCCTGAGTGCAATTAGTGCCACAGTTTACTTTTTGTTCTGTACTTCCAAATCCTTTTCCTGAGATACGCTCTTTTGCAATTCCTTTAGAAATTAAATATTGAACTGTTGATTGCGCTCTTTTTTCAGATAAATTTAAGTTGTAGGCAGCTGTACCGTTAGAATCTGTATGCGATTTTACAAAAATCACCATCGTTGGATAATCGTTCATTACTTTAACCAACTTATCTAATTCAACAGCGCCTTGAGCCGTAATATTGCTTTTATCATACTCAAAATAAATCGGATTCAAAATCACTTCTGTATCAGTTATGATAACGGTAGTTGGTGCTAAGGCAATCTCAATAAGTGTTTCTCCAGCTTTAGCAGGTTTCACCGCCGATGTCTCGTTTTCAAAATTTTGTGCCGAAACTTTCAGTCCGTAACCAACATTACATTCAATATAATAATTGACTTTTCCCTGAGCATTGGTTTGTTTGGTTTCGATAATATTTCCTTTTGCATCTAATATGGCAACCGAAGCATTCGCCAAAACAGCATTGGTTTTACTGTTAGTTACCACAATAACAGCTTCTGCCTTGCAAATTGGCGTTGCGGCATAAATGACATCTGAACCATTTCTGTTGGAAGAAAAATAACCAATGTTGGCATTTTTATTAAAACTAAATGAAAAATCGTCCTTTTCGGTATTTACCGGTTTTCCTAAATTTTGTGGTTGTTCTGTAGTGTTAAGGTTTATTCTGAATACATCAAAACCGCCCAATCCCTGATGGCTCGTTGAAGCAAAATATAATATATTTTCTTCTGTAATGAAAGGGAAATTTTCTCTGTCAGCTGTATTAACATTCGGACCTAAATTTTGTGGCCTTCCATAAGTGCCGGCATCAATAGCTACTTTCCAAATGTCTGATTCGCCCATGCCTCCAGGCATATTTGATGCAAAATATAATGTTCTTCCATCTTTACTCAAACTAGGATTGGTTACAGAATAGCTGGTGCTGTTAAACGGCAAAGCTTCTACGTTGGTCCATTTCCCTTCAACCTTAACGGCTTTGTAAATTCCCTGTTGCCCAACCTTAATATTGCTTTTTTTATTTTTTTCATATTGACCTTCACTATGTCCGTCTCGGGCAAAAAACATGGTATTCCCATCAGCGCTAAGCGCTAACGGACCATCGTGAAATGGCGTATTCAATTCCCTAATCGGAGATGGTTCAGAGAAACTTCCATTGGCATCCCGGGTTGATTGGTATATATCCAGATAAGGTTGGTCAGTCCATTTATCAGTTTTATTGGAACTGTTTCTGTTGCTTGTAAAATAAAGTACATTATCATTTGTTAATAAAGCTCCAAAATCGCTTTGCCCCTTATTTTTGATATTGGTATCAGAAACATCAAATAACTTGGTGTTGGTTGCCAGGCTCGGAACATAATTTGGGTTTACCAAATACTCCTTAGCTCTTTCGTCCTTAGGCATCAATTTGGCAAAAACATCCATTTGCTTGTTGGCTTCCTCGTATTTTCCTAAAATCTTCAAAGTTTGTGCATAGCGATAATAGGTTTCTGCATCTGCTTTTCCCTTTACAGCTTTGGCATACCATTTTGAAGCATTTTCAGAATCAAAAACGTTATAGTAGCTTTCTGCTAATTGGGTATAAATATAGACGTTAGCATTTTTGCTTTCGGCCAACTTAAGGTATTCCTCAATAGCGGCTACATACTGATAACTTTCAAAAAGTTTGTCTGCCTTCGCAGTAGTGCTATTTTGTCCGTAACCTACAGTAAGAAGCAACAACATGCTAATGGTAATATATGCTTTTTTACTCATGAGAAAATTATTGTTTTTTTGGTATTCGTGACCCGAACCGCCTTGGCGGTGAACTGACGCAGTAATCTTCGATTTCATAATGGTTATTTTTTAGAAAAATCTTGGTGAAACAGAAACTTTTTTAGACAAATTTAAATCAAATAACAGCATAAACTCATGAGATGCAGGAGCTGTTCCTTTTATTTCTGAAGTTACATGGTCATAAGCATATCCTACGCGGATTGACGGTGTCACAGCAAAGTTAACCATTGCTCCAAACGAATCATCCAATCTGTAAGTTGCCCCTATCTCGTATTTTTCGAAAAGTAAGAAATTTGCAGAACAATCCAACGATGTCGGTGCATTAAATGCGGACTTCAGCATAAAGGAAGGTTTGAATTTTGTATTTGCCGATAAGTCGAAAACATATCCACTGGTTAAAAAATAATGTTCTGTTTCGCTCCCAAATTTCAATTCCTGTCCGTCTCTTGTAATATCTAAATGTTTGCTATTTATCATATTTGGAACCGAAACAGCAGCATAAAATTTATTGGTATAATAAAACAAACCGGTACCAATGTTTAATTTTATATTGTTTGAATCTTCGCTGAAAGCGTTGTCGTCAGGTTGTTGTGTATAGCCATTTCCAATATCGCTAAACAACCCAACTCTTTGGAATGTAGCTCCGGTTTTTAATCCAAATGCTAATTTGCTTTTACTTCCTAAATTGATAGTATAAGAGAAATCGCCGTAAATATTGTTTTCCTCTACCGGACCAATTTTATCTGAGATAACGGAAAGTCCCAATCCTACATTTTTACCAACAGGACTGTGTATGGCAAAAGTTCCTGTTGTTGGAGCTCCATCCAAACCAACCCATTGTTGCCTGTAAAGCAATCCTCCTGATATACTTTCTTTTGAACCTGCATATGCCGGATTCATAACATTCATATTATACATATATTGTGTATAATGTGGATCTTGCTGCGCTGTTACTTCCAAAGAAATGATTGAAAATAATGCTAATGCTATATATCCTTTTTTCATTAGGCCTGTCTTTTTATTTAGTAATTGACACATATTCAATTTAATTAATACTCTCTGTTTATATATACCCATCCCGTTTTGGTTGCTCCTTCTGAAGTATGGATACTATAGAAATAAGTTCCATCCGGCAATTCCTGTCCACTATCAGACTGTCCTTTCCACTGATTTGTATAGTTTCCTGAGAATGAATATACCTCTGTTCCATATCTGTTGAAAATCGAAATTTCATTCACACCATAACCCGACAAATCGAAAGTATCGTTCACATTATCATTATTTGGAGAAATTCCTTTTGGTATTATTAAACAAGGATTATTTTCTATGGTAATGTTCTGACTGGTCGTACAGCCATTTAAACTAACTGACACGCCAATGGTTAAAGGCAAGCTCAGAGAAGGATTTTGGGACAGATATTCGTCAACATTCAATGTTGAATTACTTCCAATAGTATTAGTTCCCTGTGTCCATGTATAACTTACTTCACTTAAATCAAAGTTTGCATCTATCAGTTGAAGCGTTAAATTGCTATTCTGACAGAAATCATCAATTGTGAAACTCAAATCAGGAACAATCGTAATGACAAAATTTGTTGAGCCGCCAACATTACAGCTTGCAGCATCGGCAGCGACTGTATATACGATTGTGTATACTCCGGGGTTACTTTGCCCAATATTGATTTCTCCTGTTGTTGGATTTATGTTTAAACCATTACCCGCACTAAATACACCACCATTTGTGAAGTTTGCCGAAAGTGTAGGCATATCATTCGCAGCGTCAGCACAATAACTTACATTATAACCAAATCCTGTAACCGGAGTTATACTTGGTAAAACAGTAAGGGTTGTTGTAAAAGTTCCTCCGGCCGAACAAGTTGCTGGATTAGCTGCTAAAGTATAGGTGATTTGATGAGACCCCACTGAAGTAGGTGTCAAGGTCACAGCGCCTGTTGCCGAATTTACCGTTATTGTCGGCGAAGAAAATATTCCTGCTGTAGCAAAATTAGCTGTCAATACAGGAAGTGGATTTGTAACAGCATTGCTACACGCTTGTGCATAACTAAACGTTACATTTGGCGTTGTCGGTAGGTTCACAGTGATTGTTGCCGATCCTGTCAATGTCTGACTACACGCAGGTATTCCGGAAGCAGTTACGCTTACCAAAGTATAAGTCGTACTTGCCGTTAATGCTATCGTAGTAACTGAAGCTAAGCCTGCGGCGTCTAAATCAATGGTTTGTGGTGTTCCGCTATCTACTGTGTATGTAACGGTGGCATTTGGTGTTCCACTGAAAGAAATTGTTGCGGTTGACCCTGTACAAATTGTCGTTGTTCCTGTAATCGTTGCTGACGGTAATGCTTGTACTGTAACTACTGCAGATCCTGTTTGGGCTTGTGTGCAAGAGGCCAAACCAGCACTTGAAACATTTATCAAGTCATAAGTAAATACTCCAACGGTAGATGTTGGTACACAAATAGAAGCGCTATTTCCGATAGTAGTTGAAATCGGTGGTTGCACTACCGTATTAATTGAATAAGTGAACGTGTAAGGTGCGGCACCATTGGCTCCTGTAAAAGTAATATTAGTACAGGCATCGTTCAGGCAAACTGTATTTGTTCCCGATATCGTAGCGGTTGGCAATGCTCCCACAGTAACAACTGCATTACCTGTCACTATTTGGCTACATGAAGTCACATTAGAAACACTTACTAAAGTGTAAGTAGAATTTAATGACAATGCAGGCGTCGTAATTGTTGCATTTCCGGTTGAATCTAATAGTATAGTCTGATTAGAACCGCTATCTACAGTATAAGTAACTGTTGCATTTGCTGTCCCGACAAATGTGATAGTTGCAGTCGCTCCCGAACAAATTGAAGTTGTTCCGGAAATAGATACGGTTGGCAATGCATTTACAGTTATTGTTGCTGAGCCTGTTATAGTTCGGTTACATGCTAATGTTCCGTTAGCGGTAATACTTACCAAGGTATAAGTACTATCAACTGTTAATAACGGAGTGGTTATAGTAGCTATTCCTGCACTATCCAAAGTTATGGTTTGGTTGGTTCCGATGTCTACAGTATAAGTAACAGTAGCGTTAGGCGTTCCGTTAAAGGTAACCGTGGCTGCCGTTCCTTCGCAAATTGCAGGAGTTGCTGAAATCGTAACTGTTGGTAAAGCCTCAACAGTAATCAAAACACTTCCCGTAAGAGGCTGTGTACATGTTATAGTACCTGCTGAAGTCGCATTTACTAAATCGTAAGTTGTATCAACCGTCAATACTGGCGTTGTCAATGTTGCATTTCCGCTTGCATCCAATAGTATAGTTTGATTAGAACCGCTGTTTACAGTATAAGTAACTGTTGCATTTGCTGTTCCTGTAAAAGTTATTGTAGCAGTTGCTCCTTCACAAACGGTAGTTGCTCCCGAAATGGTTGCGGTAGGAAGTGCATTTACCTGTACTATAATTTCAGAACGAGGTCCTTCGCATCCTCCTGAACCCAAAACACTAACATAGTAGCTGGTAGTTCCGGCTATTGTAGTTTGTGGTGTAGGAGCTGTCGTTGTTCCGGTCCCTCCTATTGGTTGAGTGTACCACATTAAACTATCACCTGAGTTTGGTGCTGTTGCTGTTAAAGTTGTTGCTGTTGCACCTTCGCAATATGTAACCGGAGTCACTACTGTTGCTGCATCAGTTGTTCCTTGTTTAGTAATTGTTATTGATTTTTCACAATAACGGCTATTCCAATTAAAAGTATACGTTCCCGGTGCAGTAAATCCTGAAACATTCGTTGATCCGCTATTTGGATTTGCAATAGTTGTGGTTCCAGGGTTACCGGTAGCTGCAACCCATTGCCCTACGCCATTTGCATCAAAATCCATAGCAGTTGTTGTACAGTCTAAAGTAGTGTCAGCTGTATCAATCGTAATATCCACATTTGCTTTGAAATTAGCTGCATCTAAAACATGCCCAATAGCATTTCCAACTGTCCTGAAAATAAAACGTGTAGTGGTTTGTCCACTTGGAATATTGTATGTTCCTTCAATCAAATCCCAATTGACACTATTAGCATTATCCTCTGCAATAACAGTAAATGGTCCTGATGGTGGTCCGGCAAACAGTTGCAGTGTAGTACCTGTAGAGCTGGTTTGTCTTGTGGCACTGGCGAAACTAAAGTCCATTTTTGTGATTTCGGAAGTATCAAAATCTTTGTATAATCCTTTGATATTTGGATCACTCGGATCCCATGTGTCCGTTCCATCTTGGGTCAATTGAACACATTGTCCTCCTTCATATGGAATAACACCTATGTTGTTTCCTTCAAGGAAGAACATGGTTCCCCAATCGGTATTAGTTCTCCAACCCGGTATAACCCTTGAATTAAGAATGGTTAAAATTCCCGTTACGCTTTGCATTGGCAACTTCTCAAAACTATAATTAAAGGCATCCATATCACACAAGTCTTCCGGTGTAGTCACACAGATATGAAATGTTTTATCAGAAATTCCGGGGTCATTTAAAGTAAGCCTGATTTTATAAGTGTTACCTATAACTAATTCACTGGTATATTTAGCTACAAATGAATTGTTGTTACTGCATCCTTTTTCAACAAGGGAACCACCGCCCTGCACCTCATATAGTGACATCATTATCTGAGGCCAGGCGCCTACATAACCTCCAGTATAATAAGTTCCCGGAGCAAAATCGCTTAGCTCAACCACATGGACTTTTGAAGTGGCTACAAACTCATACCAAATATCTCCGCTGTTTACTCCCGGACAGGAAGTTGGAACAGTTGAAGCAGTAGCTGATATAAAAGAAGCATCTGCTCCTGAAAGCTCGCAGGTTGACCCTGTATTTACCTGCAAACGAACCGCATTAACCGGCTCATCATTTCTGATAAATACTTTTGGCCCTGACCAGTAACTCTCACTTGTCGGACCACAAACGGCACGAACCAAATACTCATAAGTACCGTCAGTTGCATTCATAAAATCTGCCGCTACCGGAGTATAAGATGGTGTATTTACTATAGTTCCCGATTGTGGGATTGTTCCGTTTCCATAAGGCTGTACAAAAACCTCCCATTGTGTTTCTGAACCACCTGGTGTCCATGAAAAGACGCCTTGAGGATTTACTGCTAAATTGGTTGGCTGTGGACAAGTTACCACACCACAACTTGCAACACCATTATAAATAGTAGTATTAATTGTTCCTAATCCCAATGGGCTGGTCCAGACGATATTATTGGCTTCGTCCCTGATGATAATTTGCGCCTGGGAATATTGTAAACCGTTACCCGACCCTTGCCAATACAGAGAGAATTGAACTCCGGAACACAAGAATACCTGATAATCTTGAAAAGCACTCCCTGTCGACGGAAAGTTAAGAGGCTGAGCCACTGTTCCGTTTTGCATTACATTAACTACTTCATATACATGTCCTGTAGTTCCATTGCTAACCGAAATCGTGTACTGGCATACATTAACATAATCACATTTTGTCAGTATTTCGAATGGCCCAACCCAAACGCTTTCTGAAGAACCACTACAAACCGCTCTCACATAATATTGGTAAAGCGTTGACGGTGTTAATCCTGTAACTGTGTATGGATGGGCATTAGCAGTATAAAGATAGGCTGGCAAGGTATCCCCGATAGGTGCAGCTGTTCCATAAGGCTGAACTGAAATTTCCCAAGAAGTTGCTGTGCCTGTCGTTTCCCAATCGATATCTGCTGAAACATCCAAAATATTTGAAGTCGAAACATTAATAACTTCAGGGCAGGCCGGAATATTTTCTACAATTACGTTGTCAATAAAAGTGTATTGCCCTCTGTAATTCCAAGGATTGGGAGGAAAAAGCGGTGTATGAAAAGCGATATTTATGTTAGTATCCGATGTAATTTGGTCTAAGTTAATAACCATTTCACGCATATCCGTGTTATTAATTACTTCATGAGTAAATACAATATGCAATGGTCCTGCCAAAGTAAGCGTCGCTGCAGCGGAGACTGTTATAGTATTACCAACAACGCTGGTCACTGTTGTAGCGTAAGGAATTGGAAAATCAGGGATATAAAATGTATCGCCTGGACGAACTCCGCTACCGTCAGCGACCGTTATCGTATTAGACCCTGTTGTTGTTCCGGCAGCATCAATAGTTGTAGTGAAATTATTTTCATATAAAATGGTCGAAAACTGATTTGTCGCAACTCCATTTTCAGAAAGCATTACTTTTAAATCCTCTTCGAAAAATTCGCTGTATGTTTTATAGTAAAAACGCAATCTTTGTCCGGCATGCGCCGTAAGCGTGGGTGTAATTAACCAGTCATTATTTTGACCGTTGGTTCCGGTAAATAAAGCAGCCATTTGGTTTCCAAACATCGGTTGTACCGTCTGATTCAGGTTCCAGGTGTTATCGTCTGCAACATTATTGTAAACTGTCCAACAAGTTTCTGTTTGTGAAGTCGTATCAAACGTTTCCAAAAATGGTGTTGGCAATGCATTACAGATTGTTCTGAAAGGGAACGGTCCTACCCAAACACTGCTTTCTGTAGGACTACAAACCGCTCTTACATAATATTCATAAGCTGTATCTTGTGTTAAGGAAGCTGCATTGTATGTTGGTGTCGTATTTACTGTAGTTCCAGAACCCGTCGGCATCCCTAATGATGCATCCTGAACAACAATTTCCCATCGGGTCTCAGAATAACCCGGCGTCCAACTTAAATTGGCTGTGGTTTGTGTTATGTTTTCAGCAGTTAGACCTGCGATATCAGGATTTGGACAAGCTGGTGCATCTTCGATTACAAAATCGTCGATTGCTACAATACCTGTTTGTGTCGGATTAGGCATACTAGCCGGCATGCGGAAAGCAAAATAAGTTACCCCTGTTCCCATAAATAAAACCGAATCCTCTTGAAAACTATCGTTGGTAAAATCATGCAACGGAATCAAAGTCGTAGACGTAGTAAAATCAGGTGTTGAAGACTTTATTACTTCAAAATTACCACGTGGGAAAAGAGGAATAGGAGCAGCTCCGGCTGTTACCCTATAATTAAAACGCATCCTTTTAAGACCAACAGCATTAACCGGTACACTAATTAGCAAATCGTTATAAGAAACAAAAGGATCAAAGAAAGTAAGAGGTTGTGGTCGGATGTTTGCATCGGTTGTATTGATTAACCATTCTGCGTTATCGTTATTAGCATTGTTGGTAGACCAACAGAATTTCTTGGTGTTAGGGTCTGCAGTATTAAAACTTTCATAATATGGTGTTGGCTGTGGAATACATAAAGTATTAAAATTAATCGGTCCAATCCAGATACTTTGTTCAGAAGCAGAGCAGTAAGCCCTCATATAAAACTCATATCGCGTAGATGGATTTAATCCTGTAATGGTAAATGGATTAGTATTTACAATATTCACAACTGCGCCCGGAGCAGGTGTCGCTGTAGGAGTACCAGTTCCTAAAGGCTGTGCTACTAATTCCCATTGCGTATTTGCATAACCATTTGTCCAGGAAATCTCTACCGAATTCGAAGTTAAAGTACCCGCAGTAACTACTGGATACGCAGGCTCTGAACAAGCTGGTAAATCTTCTATATGTACATCATCAATATACAACCACGTTCCTGCCTGCATAGCACCCGGCGGAACTACCCAAGCAATATTAACATCTTCATTTACTACATTAGGCAACGGGACAATCATTTCAATAAAATTGTATGCCGTAGTATACTGAGCTAAAGGTACTACGATTGTGTCAAAAGTATTCGGACCAACACCAGTCGTAGACATTCTTATTTCAAAAGAACCCGGTCCACCGGTAGGATTGTTGACAATAAGACCCCAATTGCCATAGATATTGTATCTAAAACGAAGTCTTTTTTGCGTAACACCATCAAAATGGAATGTTGGAGATACTAACATGTCGTTGTGCGTAGTTATTTCCCCGGTCCTGAATTTTGCAACAGGCTCACTAAACGCGTTAGGTCCAAAGGTGAATTGTTTTAAATCGTTGTTTAAATTCAAAACAGTCCAACATGGTTCCGGCGGATTAAATTGAGCAGTAGCATTGTCAAATCCTGTGTAATAAGGCAATGGCAAAGGGTTGCATAATGTAGTAAACGCTCTCGCCGCAGACCAAGGTCCAGGTGTTCCACAAACGGAACGAACATATAAATTATAATCCATTCCCGGAGTCAGGCCCGAGATAGGATTGTTGATATTGGTAGTGGTTGGTATACCAGATTGTGCTGCAGTTGGCGCCGAAGATGTAGCCGGTAAAACCAAATATTGCCAGGCGCTAACCAAATTCTGAACATTGTCCCATGAAGCTGTCGCTGTGGTTTGCTGCAAATCGCCAATAGTCATTGACGGCTGAGAAGGCGCAGGACAGGTTGAACCACTAATGGTGAAAGTAAAACAAATTCCTGCGTTGTTAGTCGCGGAATGTTGATATGGTGATGAGATTACAATGATATAGGTATGCCCGGCCTGAGCGTAAAAATTCGGAATTTGTACCGGTACATTTCCCGTATTAGTATAAATTGCAGCTAAACATCCTGCTGATGTACCAACACCGGCGCAACCATCAAACACAAAAACACTTGAAAGGGCATTGTAACAATTGTTGCCACCACCGCCACCGCTCACATTAGCGGTTTGAGTTATATCAATTAACCCTGAAGTAGTTGGTGTATAACTAAGATAAGCATGGTTTCCTAATAAAAGGTTCATAGATTCACCAATAGGTTGACAACTCATCCCCTGGCTATTCATTTCAACATAAGTTGTCATGTCTAAATACTGGTTCAAATTGGCAATTAAGGTATAAGGCGTAGTAGTGACATCAGGCGGAACTACAATGGCCGACGGACAGGTTAAACCAACCGCAGAAGTAGTAAAAGTAAAAGGACCAGCCCAGGTACTTGATGTTTCAGAGTCACAATTGGCAATAATATAAAAATCATATGATGTTGACGGGTTTAACGGACCAGCCGTATAAGTGGTTCCCGTAACCGGAATACCCGTAGTACCATGACCGGCACCAACAGCCACTACTTCCACTCCGAATGACGTTGCTGTGGGATGTGTCCATGATATGGTTGCGCTATCGATTCCGGGAACTATAGTTGGTGGTGCGACTGGCTCACAAGCTGAAATAACTCTCACGGCGTCAACAAACCAGGAATCGCCACTGGTAGCAGTCACACCCGTTTGATTCGTTATTGCCACAAAAGCCAAATGAACATTAACTCCGGGGATTGATGAAATATCAACAATTTTTTCTTCATAAGTAGTTGCGGCTACGTTTAACTGGGCTTCTGTCCATGTTGCCAAAACCACATTAAAGCTACTGATATCAGGCTGGTTGGCGGTTGATACCCTTAACTGATAAGTCGTTCCCCTATTGGAAAAGCTACCCTGCTTGGTCATGAAACGTATTTGACCATTTAGCGGCGTCAGAAATTGGTGTGTAATCATAAAATACTCTGCGGTAGTACCCACCGTATTATTCAGTGCCGGATTTACCGTCGCACCTCCTGAGCTCAAATAACCACCTGTTGGTGTATGAACCCAGTTATTGGCAAATGCTGTTTCTGTTCCCGCTTGGGAACCCTTAACAACCCATGTTCCCGGAATACCACTTTCAAAATGCTGTGGGAATTGACAGTATCCAACCTGAGATACAATCAGGAAACATAGAACAAAAAATTGTTGAAAAACTTTACTAGTAAAGTAATCTACATTAACATTATTTTTTTGAAAAATACCATGTTGAGATTTTGGTAATGTAGCTTCAAAAAAGGGATAATTTTTCTGCATTTTTTTAATTATTAAGTTGATGATGTTAATTTATTTTTATAATTAATTTTCAAGAAATCGTCTTAAAAATTAATTTGGTTTTTGCTTTTTTAAAATTTTATTCCAAAAATATTGTCATTTTCTATCTGAGAATCTCTTACTCAAAAATAAAGCGTCCTTAATCTTATTTTGACATCTAAAAATGCTAAAATGATTACATTTTGAAAGCAAAATGGCTCAATTTTTTTATACTATAAACTACTTTTTTTCAGTATATGTTATTGTGAAATACATTACAAAGCCTTGCCAGGCAAGCATTACAGATAAAAATTAATAACAGCTTTCATTTCCTTATACTAAGATACGGAAATAGCAAGAGGGTAAAAATGGTTTTGCTTTGCAATTTCCTGAATTTACAAAGCATAATAGTGAGATTTCGGGGATAAACTGGAGATGAAACTACCTATTAAAGGTCTTTCCCTTTTTTATTTTGCAGGATGTAGATCTGGCTTTTTATTGCTCCGATTTCTTTCCCTTTTCGTTTATTGATGATGTAGAAAAATAAAACAATCAATGTTAGAAGGAAGAATAAAGTTAGCAATAAATAATAGAACTTATTAGTTAATTCACCTCTTTTCACAGCTAATTCTACTTCTTTAGAGTCGAGCGACTCGCCTACAGAAATTCTTTCGCGGTCCTTAATCAGTCTTTTGATATCAATATATTTTCCCTGATTATACTTAAATTGTTCCCATTGGTTAATGGCAAGATAATTTTCTGCCAAACCTTTATAAATTTCCTGATTTAAAATTAAGTCGTTGACCTCTGCTGAAAGCTGCAAAGCTTGATTTAATGCACTTATTGCCTCGAGGTTATTTCCTTGTAAAGTGTATACTTTTGCTGAACCTTTCAGTGCAAAAGCTTCTAAACTTTTAGCATTGACTTCATGGGCAATTTTAGCAGCTTCCAAAAAATTTTCAAGAGCTAATTCCGGCTTATGCAGTAAAAGATAGCAGTTTCCTTTGTTATAAATTGCGATACTGATTTTGGTTGAGGAATCGGACTTATCCTTTGATTTCCTTAATTCTGCAATACCTCTGTCTATAAAAGCAATTGCCACAGCACAGCTTAGCTTTTCTTTGTAAATAAAACCTCTTACAATATAGTTTTTCCCAAGTTCAGTATGAATCGAATCCTTGTTTGGATAATCTCCAATCAGGTGCTCTGCCTGGTCCAAATATTGAATTGCCTTGTCATAAACCTTTAATTGGTGGTATTGTATTCCGGTCTTATTGATAATCGTTATTTTCAGCAATTTGTCTTTAGAATCATCCAATAGCGCTGAAGCCTTGATTAGGTATTCCAGCGATTTCTCATAATCCCTTTTTGATGAGTAAGCGTCAGAAATCAATTTGTATCCTTTAATCTTGTAATCAATATTGTTTTCGGATTGCTTAACGACGGACTGTCCTACTTTGATGGCGTGATCAGGATTCTCATATATCTCGTTTCCTGCAGCAGTAATGACACTATCTAAATTTTTATAGTTTTGAGCATAGAGCACATCAGCAGTCAGAAGCCCGACAGCCAATACAAAAAATAATATGTATTTGTTACTATACATTATTCTTCCAATAGATTATTTTCTTTTTCCTGATTTAATAATTCTATAAATTTCACCGGAGAAATACCTGTTATGGCTTTAAAAACTGTAGCAAAACTACTGTGTGACGAAAACCCGCAATTCTCCGCCAAATAACTTATCTTATAATTGATAAAATTTGGGTCTGTTTTTAACTTTTCAATGATATAATTGATCCGTAGTTTATTAATGTAAGTATTGAAATTTACATTGTAATGCGTATTTATGATCTCGGAAAGGTATTTTGTATTCGAGTCCAGCTGGCCAGCCAAAACTGCTAACGAAATATCCTTATTTATAAAACGCTTAGAGCTTTCAAATCGCTTTAGTTTGTTTAAGATTTGTTCTTCAGTCTCTTTTAGAATGATATTTTTCCGCGGTTCTGATTTTTTGTCGATAATACTAAAATTCCCTAAGAGATTGCTTCTTGTAATCTCAATATAATTGATAATCTCGTCTAGCCTTTTTTTGCGTTGCACTATTTTTTGCCAGAAAAAAAGGCAAACAAATATCACTATCAAAAATAGTCCTGAAACAAT
>JAZKCP010000132.1:0-1116 GCA_040388035.1 Bacteroidota bacterium
ACAATGCCCGAGCAATATGGGCTGAACGTTATCAGCGAATTGAAAGAGCGTTATAATGTCCAGATTGGTTTTTCAGATCATTCTTCTTGGGTTTCCACAGGAATTGCAGCGGTTGCACTTGGTGCGGAGATTTTGGAGTTCCACGTGGTTTTCCACAAGGAAATTTTTGGCCCGGATACCGCAGCATCGCTAACAATTATGCAGGCGAAGCTTTTGGTAGAGGCTGTAAATAGAATCAATCTTGCTCAAAATAATCCAATTAACAAAAATGACAATGATGCTTTCAAAGATTTGAAATCCATCTTTGAAAAGTCTTTAGCCATTAATAAGGATTTACCAGCCGGGCATGTTATTACTTTTGAAGATTTAGAAAGTAAAAAGCCAAGAGGTTTTGGTATTTCTGCCCAAAATTTTAATGAAGTAATAGGCAGAAAAGTGAAAAGCAATAAATCCAAATGGGATTTTTTGAATGAAGAAGACTTAATATGAGTATAATAAGAAAAATAGCTGTTGTCATTACAGCCAGACCGTCATACAGTCGTGTAAAAACTGTCTTAACAGCCATCAAAAACCATCCTGAATTGGAGTTGCAGCTTATCGTAGCCGCATCTGCTTTATTGGATAGATATGGAAGCGCGGTTAATTATATTGAAAGTGACGGATTTGAGATTGCGGCCAAAGTATTTAATGTTTTAGAAGGTGAAAATCTAACGGCTGCCGCCAAAACCACTGGTATCGGAATTCTCGAATTATCGACTGTTTTTGATAATCTCCGACCGGATATTGTCGTTACTGTTGCCGATCGATTTGAAACAATGGCGACGGCCATTTCCGCTTCTTATATGAATATTCCATTGGCTCACATTCAGGGCGGTGAGGTAACCGGAAATATTGATGAAAAAGTTAGGCATTCCATAACAAAACTGGCGGATTATCATTTTGTGGCTTCCGAAAATGCCAAGAACAGAGTAATTCAGTTAGGAGAAAATCCGAGTATGGTTTTCAATACAGGTTGCCCATCGATTGACATTGCGCAGGAAGTTGCCAAAAATTCAAAACTGACTTTCAATCCGTATGAAAAGTATGGAGGCGTTGGTTCGCAACCTAATTTAGCTA
>JAZKCP010000132.1:1126-24301 GCA_040388035.1 Bacteroidota bacterium
GGTTATCTTGTGGTAATGCAGCATCCGGTAACGAATGAATACCAGGATTCGCGAAAACATATCGAAGCAACTTTACGGGCAATTCAAAAAATTGACAAGCCAACGCTTTGGTTTTGGCCAAATGTTGATGCCGGTGCCGATGGTACTTCAACAGGAATTCGTTCCTTTCGTGAGAAGTATGCGATGAAAAATGTTCATTTTTTCAAAAATATGGAAGGTGATGACTTTTTAAACTTGTTGCACAATTCCTTGTGTTTGATAGGAAATTCAAGTGTTGGCATTCGTGAATGTGCTTACCTTGGTGTCCCGGCGGTGAACATTGGTTCCCGGCAAAATCGTCGTGACAGAGGGATGAATGTTCTTGATGTTACTTACGATGAAAACAATATTGTCGCTGCGATAAACGACATTTTGGAAAAAAATAACCGCACAACTTCTGAGGTTTATGGTGGTGGTGATGCTGGTGAAAAAATAGCTAAATTGTTAAAGGAACTGCCTTTGCAATTTCATAAAACAATAACATATTAAACCATGATAGCCGAAAATAAAGATATTAGGGGCACTCATTCAATATCAGAAATTGTAGATTGTATTCAAACCAAGATTTATGGGAATTCCCCTGAACAATTGGTATTGTTTTATAATCAACTTCCTCAGGATAAATTCCATGACTATTTCAGAATATTGGCAGTCCCTTTTTTATTTCATAAAACTGAAAAAATTTTTAAATCGGATGATGAGCCTAAAGCTTTATTTGTAAATGCTTTGAACGAATTGTTAGATTCTACTAAAAGCTCGGTTCAAAATCCCGAAACACAAAAATTATTCGACAATGTTTTCGAATTTGTAAACGACGAGAATTTTGACGAAGAAGTAAAAAGCCACACTGGTCAACACTACGGGAGCCTGTTTAAAGAGTTTGATCACCAAAGTTATTTTGAAGAAGCCAAGCGATTATTAGAAACCAGGCTTGACAGAAACGGTATTATCATTCATAACAAAGAAAATTTAATTTTGCTTGACCAAGGTTGCGGCGGAGGAAGATATACTGTAGCCTGGAAATTATTGGGTATAAAAAAAGCAGTAGGTATTGATTTTTCGGACATTGGATTACAGGATGCCAAAGATAGAGCAGTATTTGCAGGAATTGATAATATTGAGTTTGTCAAAGGTTCAGTTCTAAAAATGCCGTTTGAAGATGAAACGTTCGATATCGTATACAGTAATGGTGTGCTCCACCATACTGAGGATTGGAGAAAAGGGATAGCCGAGCAATTGAGGGTGATGAAAAAAGATGGCTTGGGTTGGCAATACCTGATTGAAAATCCGGGCGGTATTTTTTGGGACAGCATCGAAATCCTGAGAGCCATCATGAAAGATGTTAACAAAAAATTTGCTCAGAATGTACTACGCTCTATGGGAATTCCCATGAACAGGGTTTTTTATATGTTGGATCATGTGATGGTTCCAATCAATACCAGAATTACTCCCGAAGAATTGACTTTGGAACTGGAAAAAAACGGAGCTTGTAATATCAAGAGATTGACTCGTGGTGTCGATTTTGATCGGGTAGAAGCCATTTATAATGAAATTCCTTTCGCAAAGGAAAAGTTTGGGATAGGTGAAAACCGATTTATCTTTACTAAAATATGAGAATACTGGGATTAATAACAGCGCGAGGTGGTTCCAAAGGTGTTCCAAAGAAAAATATCAAATTGCTTGGCAGAAAACCACTGATTGAATATACCATCGATTCTGCCAAAGAATCAAAATTACTGTCGGAAATCGTTGTTTCTACCGATGATGAAGAAATTGCTATTGCCGCTGAAATTTCAGGTTATAAGCCACCATTTATTAGACCGGCTGAATTTGCCCAAGACACTTCAACATCACTTGAAGTGGTACAGCATGCCATTGCCTTTTTCGAATCTCAAAATATTTTTTTTGATGCTGTTTGCCTGTTGCAGCCTACAAATCCTTTTAGGGAAAAAGGCTCAATTGACTTGGCTATAGAAAAATTTATCGCCACCAAAGCCGATTGTTTGGTCAGTGTTTTACCAATACCGGAAGAATTTAATCCGCATTGGGCTTTCGAAGAAAAAGAAAATGGCTTGCTGAAAATCGCAACCGGCGATAAACAAATAATTCCGCGAAGACAGGATTTGCCAAAAGCTTTTCATCGTGACGGTTCTATTTATATTTCCAAAACTTCCGTGATTAAAAACGGCTCACTTTACGGAAAAACCATCGCATACTTAGAAAGCAACCCTCAATTCCATGTCAATATTGATACAATGAAAGATTGGGAAAAAGCCGAAAGACTACTCACTCAAATCAATCTTTAAGATGTGCGGTATTGTTGGCATAATAGGTCAGAAAGCTGGTAAAAACAGCATTTCACAGATGTTGGAAGCCCAAAAGCATCGTGGCCCTGACTTTATGGATTTCTATTGTGAAGAAAACAAAATAGCTTTAGGACACAACCGATTGAGCATTATTGATTTGTCAAGCGATGCCAATCAGCCGTTTATCAGTGATTGTGGTACTTATATTTTGATTTTTAATGGTGAAATTTATAATTATATCGAGTTGCGAAATGAACTTCAAAGCAAATATCATTTCAGAACGCAATCAGATACCGAAGTTTTACTAAACGCTTATAAAGAATGGGGAGAAAGCTGCCTTGAAAAATGCAATGGTATGTTTTCATTTGCTATTTGGAATAAAACAGAGCAACAATTATTTGCAGCCCGCGACCGATTTGGTGTGAAGCCTTTTTATTATTTTGTTGACAATGATGCGTTTTGTTTTGCCTCTGAAATTAACTCCATTCATGCTTTCGGAGTGGAAAAAAAACCAAATGATAGAGTATGGCTCAACTTTTTTTGTGAAGGAAGTTACGGTTTACCCAATGAGACTTTCTGGCAAAATATACATCAATTGCCTGGCGGACACTTTTTGACTTATAAAAACAATTCACTTCAGAATAAGAAATGGTATTTTTTCGAAGACCGAATTTTAAAATTGCAATCACAGTCTCATTACAACGAAGAAGAATACATTACCAACTTGCTTTTGAAGGCAACTAATTTGCGTTTCAGGGCCGATGTTCCGGTAGGCTTTAATCTGAGTGGCGGATTGGATTCGAGTACGTTACTAGCGTTGATTGATCAACAGGAAATTGACAAAACAGCTGTTGAAGCTTTTACTTTTATAACCAATGACGATCGTTACGACGAGTTGCCTTGGGTAAAATCTATGTTGGAAAACAGGCCATTCCATTTGAGTGTTTGTCCACTTACCGCTAATGAAGTTCCCGAACTTTCGTTGAAGATTTCAAAACATCAGAGTGAACCTTATGGCGGAATTCCAACGATAGCCTATTCCAAAATATTTGAAACAGCACGTCAAAAAGGAGTCAAAGTTTTACTCGACGGACAAGGTTCTGATGAAGCTTGGGCTGGCTATGATTATTATACCAATAATTCCCAAAATATCATTCAGGGTGTTACCAAATCTCCATTTAGAACTCAGGTTCTTGATGCAGATTTTGCTAAAAATTACACCAAAACAATTTATCCGAAGCCATTTGATGACGAGTTGTTAAATCTTCAATACCGCGATTTGTTTTATACCAAAATTCCACGCGCTTTAAGGTTTAACGATAGAATTTCTATGTTGCATGGTACCGAACTGCGTGAACCGTTTTTAGATTATGAATTGGTAGAATACGTTTTCAGCAGGCCAAAAGATTTTAAATTAAAAGGTGGTGTTCAAAAATGGATGCTGCGAAAAATAGCAGAAAAATTTCTGCAAAAAGACTTAGTTTTGGCACCCAAACGTCCGTTGCAGACACCACAAAGGGAATGGCTTTCGGAAGATTTAAAGGATTGGGTTAGGAGCGAGGTTGAATCGTTACATCAAAATGATTGGTTCAATAAAGCTGAATTGCAATCAGAATTGGAATTGTTTTTCAAAGGCAATAATCAAAGCAGTTTTCATATTTGGCAATGGATTAATGCCGCACAATTATTAAAATAAAATGAAAAATAAAAAGGTTTTTATTTTACTTCCTGACGGAATCGGATTGCGAAATTTTGCTTTTACCAATTTCCATAAAACAGGTATTGCAAAAGGATTTGACATTACTTTTTGGAATGCAACGCCTTTCAACCTAACAGAATTAGGATTCAAGGAAATAAAAATCAGTAATCCGAGAGCTCATCCGATAACGGATTTTTTAAAAAAGGCTCAAATTCAGATTGAATTAAACCTAAATATAAAAAGATCAAAAGATAAAGTATATGATTGGTACAGGTTTCCCTTTTCCACAAAAAACTTAAAAGAAGTCCTGAAAACATCTATTGTTCGCTATGTTATCTTTTTCAATAATTCACAAAAAGGATTAGACAGAATCAGGAAGAAAATTGCGATAAACGAGCGAAAAACAAAACTGTATTTTGACAGTTTAGGCATTCTTGAAAAGGAAAAACCAGCAATTGTATTTTGTACAAATCAAAGGATAACAACCGCTGTAGCTTCAATTTTGGCCGCACAGGATCTGGAAATCCCAACAGCAACTTTTATATTTTCGTGGGACAATCTTCCAAAAGGAACAAAAATAATCGAAACGGATTTCTATTTTGTTTGGAGCGAGCACATGAAAAATGAGCTTCGGTATTATTATCCGTATGTAAAAGATGAGCAAATTGTTATCACGGGAACACCACAATTTGAGCCGCACTTTAATAAAACTTTTTTACAGTCAGAAGAAGCATTTTTTCAAAAACATAATTTAGATACTGCTAAGAAATATATCTGTTTTTCAGGTGATGATGTGACAACTTCACCAAATGATCCTCAATATTTACTGGACGTTGGAAACGCTGTAAGAGCGTTAAATGCAAAAGGCAACAATCTCGGGATTATATTTCGTCGATGCCCAGTCGATTTCTCAAATAGATACGATGCTGTTTTAGAAACCCATAACGATGTTATTGTTCCTGTAAATCCCGAATGGAAAAATTTTGGCGAAAGCTGGAATACGATTTTGCCTACCAGGGAAGATTTAGAGCTGCAAATAAATACCATTTTTTATAGTGGATTGGTTATTAATTTAGGTTCATCTATGGTTTTTGATTTTGCTGCGTTTGATAAACCGTGCGGCTTTATTAATTATGATGTGCCAAATGCTGAATATCCTAATTGGTCTGTGAAAAAAATTTATAACTTTATTCATTTTAGGTCGATGCCTGCAAAAAATGTCGTGTTTTGGATTAATAGCCCCGAAGAAATTGCTGAAAAAATTGAAAGAATGTTGACTAAAGATTCAAATGAAATTGTCGATACTGCTAAACATTGGTTCGAAAAAATCAATCAGCATCCACCTGAATTAGCTTCGGAAAGAATTTGGACTTCCATTGAAACAATAATAAAAGAATAATATGGTGAAAAGTGTGCTTTTAGCAGATTATAAAAGATATAACTTTCCTAAAGTAAATTTTAGTACGCTTTTCCTTGTCTTTATTTCTCATCCGATTCCGGGTTTGAAATTCATGACGATTTTTAGGTTAACCCAACATTACAGAAGAAAAAACAGGTTAATGTTTTACTTTTTTTTCTTGTGGCTAAGATGTCTCAAAGTAAAATATGGCTTTGATATTTCATATCGGACGCAAATCGGGAAGGGATTCTATATTGGCCATTTTGGAAATGTAGTAATACATGGTGATGCGATTATCGGTGAAGATTGCAATATCTCACAAGGAATAACTATTGGCGTAAGCAATTATGGTGATAAAAAAGGAATTCCAACTATAGGCAATAAAGTGTTTATTGGTCCAAATGCTTGTGTTTTTGGAAATATTATTGTAGGCAACAATGTGACGATTGGCGCCAATTCAGTAGTAACGGAAGACATTGGTGACGGAAAAACCATAATGCCTTCTAAAATGATAATTATCGATAAGGATTTGTCTCCTTTTTATATTCAAAACAGTTCCAATTAGATGAAAATTGCCTTTCTAACACCAGAATTTCCCCATCCAAAAATGGGTTCGTCGGGCGGACTTGGAACAAGTATTATGAATCTTTCCAAAGGATTGGTAAATGAAGGACACGAAGTTAGGATCTTAATTTATGGTCAAAAAGAAGATGAAGTTTTCAGTGAACATAGTATTTTCTATTACCGAATTAAAAACATAAAGCTAAAAGGTTTTTCAAGACTTCTGACACAAAATAAAATTCAAAACCTGATCAATAAATTAGTAAATGAAAATAAGATTGATATTCTGGAAGCGCCCGACTGGACTGGAATAACATCCAATATAAAGCCAAAATGCCCTGTTGTTATCAGGTTAAATGGCTCGGATACTTACTTTTGCCATTTAGACCAAAGGCCGGTAAAATTTTTGAACCGATTCCACGAAAGAAGAGCCTTGCAAAATGCGGATGCTTTGCTTTCGGTTAGCCAGCATACTGCCGATTTAACGAAAGAATTATTTTCATTAAAACGTGATTTTACCATCATTCCAAACAGCATTGACATTGATAAGTTTACTATTGAAGACAAAACTGAAGAACAGCAAAACACTATTCTATATTTTGGAACCTTAATCAGAAAAAAAGGGCTGTTAGAACTACCCTTGATTTTTAATGAGGTTTACAGGAAAAACAACAAAGCCAAATTGATATTAATTGGTCGTGATGCCTCGGATATTATTTCAGGAAATGATTCTACCTGGCAGATGATGCAATCGTTATTCGATGCGAATGCTTTGCAAAATGTAAACTATCTTGGAAGCGTTTCTTATGACAAAATAAAATCGCATATTTCTTCTGCTGCTGTTTGTGTTTTCCCTACGTTTGCTGAAGCCTTGCCTGTTTCATGGATAGAGGCAATGGCAATGCAAAAGGCAATTGTCGCTTCTGATATAGGTTGGGCAGTCGAAGTTATTGACGATGGTATTAATGGTTTTTTAGTGCATCCGAAAGAACATAAATTATATGCTGAAAAGATCAACAGTTTACTTGAAGATGCAGCGTTAAGAAGTAAATTTGGCACTGAAGCCAGAAAAAAAGTTGAACTAAAATTCAGCACAGAAGTGGTCGCTAGGCAAAGTGCCGATTTTTATCAAAAAATATTGAAATGAGGAAACAATTAAAAAAAAGCATTAGTAAATTATTTCCCAAAGGAAATAGTAAAGAACTGCTGAAACTCAGATATTACAGTATTTTTAAACCTAAATCGGTTGCTTATGAACTTATTGATAACAAAGGCAAAACCGCATATAAAACCAGCTTTGGCGATATAGCCCTAATCACGAATGAAGCAATATATCCGATGATTGAGGATTTTGGGTATTACCAACATTTTTATAAAGTAAAACCTGGAGATAGTGTTATTGATGCGGGCGCCAATTGTGGCTACTTATCTATTTTCTATTCAAAATTAGTCGGCGATATGGGAAAAGTATTTGCCTTCGAACCCGATAAGTTCAATATTGACAGAATGAAAAAGAATATTGAGTTGAACACAGATTTAACTAACAATATAATTATTGAAGATTTGTTACTTTGGGATAAAAACGAAATGGTGGATTTTTATGAAGCCGGAACCGAAGGTTCTTCAGCAGTTTGGAAGCCCTACACAGAGCAGCTCGTGAAAAAGCAAACGATAACTATTGACAGTTGGGTTAAAAAAAATAATATCCAAAAGCTCGATTTTATCAAAATGGATATTGAAGGCGCCGAAATTGAAGCTCTTGATGGAGCAGTTGAAACGATAAAAACACTCAACCCTAATTTTACGATTGCGTCCTATCATATGGTAAATGGCGAACGGACTTTTATAAAAGTTGAAGCATTTTTCAGGAAGATGGGTTATCCTTTCAAAACGGTAAAATTCAAAGGAAATGAGATTATAACTTTCGCCGGACCGAATTTGAAATAACCAGCTATGATTGTCATTTATCACAATAAATCAAAAGTAACCGAAATTGTTTCGACAAAAACCGGCAATATTCCGAATGAAGCAAATCGGGACATTGCTCGGCTGTTACTTGATTTGGCGGATAAATTCAGAGATGAAATTATGGTTTGGTGTCATGAGGATCAAAGAGCTAATTTGAATATTTCACGAATTGAAGCCTTATTTCACCACAAAAAAATGCTGTTTTCGTATGCATCTTCGGCGAATAATTATTTTGACAGACGATTGGGTTATATTGAAGATTCGCCTTTTGTCAATGTTAATAAAAAAGTGCGTTATGCTACCTGGCAAATGAGCAGTCAGGTTGGTGCTGTTCATGCTTCGGTGCTGAATGCCTCCCAAAAATCTCTAATAATTGAAGACAACTTTGATTATTTTCTCAATTCGTTTGCCAAAAAAGCAATGCCATTCGGACTATTTTGCTATTCAGAACCAAAATTGCTTTTGGAAAGGAACGTGACTGAGTCAAAAAGCGAATCAAATCTTCAGGAACTTTTCAGATTTACGAAACAACATTACAAAACGCGTTGGGTTTTCCTGTTGTTTTTTGATTTGTTGATTTTCGAAAAAAAACTTCCATTAATGCCGTTTCTTATTTCGCTGTTTTACAGAAGACGGAATTTTGATCCGGAATCACTAAATCAAATTAAATTAGAATCCAGTGTAAAAATAATTGGTCAAGGAACCATAGATGTTTTAATTCCGACCATTGGACGAAAGGATTATTTGTACAATGTGCTGAACAACCTGGCAAGCCAAAACTATTTGCCTAAAAATGTCATCATAATAGAACAAAATCCGGATGAGAGTAGTCATTCTGAACTTGATTTTATTAAAACTCATGAATGGCCATTTATCATAAAACATCATTTTACACATCAAACCGGAGCTTGTAACGCGAGAAATATTGGTTTGCCAATGATAGAAAGTGAGTTTACTTTTTTTGCTGATGATGATCTTATTTTTGAAAATGATTTACTGGAAAAGGCAATGCAGACATTTCAGGCAACAGGCAACGAAGTATTTTTGGTAGCTTGCCATTTACAATCACAAACAGTTGTTCAGCAATTGCCAAAGCAGTTTGCCGTTTTTGGTGCCGGGCATGCTTTCGTCAAATCAGATTCTTTTAAAGGATTGAAATTTAACATGGCTTATGAATTTGGTTTCGGTGAAGACAATGATTTTGGAATGCAATTGCGAAACAACGGCTTTGATATTTTATATATTTCGACCTCAAGAATTTTGCATTTGAAAGCACCAATTGGCGGTTTCAGAACCAGGCCGTTTGTGAGATGGCAGGAAGATTTGATACAGCCCAAGCCGTCGCCAACAGTGATGTTGTTTCGATTATTGTATGACACAAAAGAACAATTATTGGGCTACAAATCTGTATTGTTTTTTAAAAATTTAAATAAAAGTTTTTTTTTCAACCCAATTGGATACATTAAATTATTCAGGAAAAAATGGAATAGAAGTATTTTTTGGGCCAAGGAATTAAACAAACAATGATTATGAAATTTACCCTGATAATTTGCACTTATATGCGTCCCGTTCCATTGCTGAATTTATTAAATTCGGTGAAAGTGCAAACGCTTTATCCTGACGAAATTTTAATTATTGACGGCTCGACTAATGATGAGACAAAAACAATTTTAGTGCAAAATCCTTTTCCAAATTTGCGCTATTTTCTTGTCGGAAATGAAGACAGAGGTTTGACAAAGCAACGAAATTTTGGCGTTTCAAACGTTTCGGATACTTCAGAAATTATATGTTTCCTGGACGATGATACTATTTTAGAGCCAACTTATTTTGAAGAAATTATAAAAACATACTCACTTTTTCCCGAAGCTCTTGGTGTTGGAGGTTATATAAACAATGATACAAAATGGGAGAAAGTAGCAGATGATTATTTGCCAACGATTCATGAGTTTGCGTATGATGGCTGGAAGCAAAAAGATGGAAGCCGATTTGTATTGCGCAAACGATTAGGGCTTGATAGCAATACAAAACCTGGATTCTTACCTGAATTTTCCAATGGTAGAAGTACCAGTTTTTTGCCACCTTCCGGAAAAATATATGAAGTGGAACAATTAATGGGCGGTGTTTCATCGTTTAAAAAATCAGTGTTTGATAATTTCCGGTTTTCGACTTATTTTGAAGGTTATGGTTTGTATGAAGATGCCGATTTTACACTTCGATTATCAAAAAGCGGAAAATTATACGTCAATACAAATGCTCAATTAGGACATTTTCATGACCAGTCGGGAAGGCCAAATAAATATCAATATGGTAAAATGGTGGTTAGGAATGGTTGGTATGTATGGAGAGTAAAATATCCAAATCCTTCTATGAAAGCTAAATTTAAATGGAATGTAATCGTGTTATTATTGACATTTATAAGATTTAGCAATATATTTACAACAAATAAAAGAATGGAATCATTTACCGAATTTACTGGAAGAACGGTAGGTTGGTTTTCATTATTCCTTAATAAACCGCTTTAAATAAAAATGACTACACAAGAAGAAATCATAGAAATCAACAAAAAGCAGGTTGAATATTATAATGACAAAAGCGATAAAAAGAATTTGCCAACAAAGATTTGGTATTATTTCAGGGAGAAAACACTAAAAAAAATCCGAAAGGATATTGGTGTTTTAAATGAAGCTTATGGCATCCATAAAGTTTGGTTTGGTGATGTGTCAAATAAGAAGGTATTGGATTTAGGATGTTTTGCCGGTAATTACTGGAGCATGTTTTTAGCCGAACACAGCAAAAAGTACATTGCGTTAGATTTAAGTGATGTCGCTATCGACAAGTTAGCCCAAAGAATAAAACCATTTCCCAATGCCGAAGCAATTGCGGCTGATTTTCTTTCGGAAGAATTTGCCGAAAAGGATTTTGACATTATTTATGCTTATGGCGTGTTGCATCATTTTCAAAACCCTGATGTGTTGATTGCCAAATTAAATGAAAAATTGGCTCCGGGCGGCGTAATTATAAGTTATGATCCATTAGAAACCAGTTTGCCGATAAAAATCATCCGTGTGCTTTATCGTCCATTTCAGTCCGATAAGGATTGGGAATGGCCATTTACAAAAAAAACCTATTCTAAATTTGCTAAAACCTTCAATATCATAGAACGTCACGGACTTTTGGGTCAGGCCAAATGGTATTTCATAATTAATTTTATACCTTTCCTTTCTGAAGAAAAAAGACAAAAGATCGGAATTAAATGGCACAAAGAAGATTGGGATTTGTCGGCTACATCAGACCGCCATTTATTTAAATGCATGCACTTGACGATGTTAATGCAAAAAAAATAGTTCACATATCAATCACTACCAAGTGGTATAAGTTAATCAAATGACAGTTATCCAGCTTATAATTTCAGATTATAAAAAATATAAGAAGTATGGCTCCAATGCATTGGTAATCTTATTCCTTACACAGGGTTTTTGGGCAAGTTTTCAATATAGGATTGCCCATTTTGTTTATAATAAAGTGACCTTACAGCCTTTTCGTTTTTTATTTATGGGTATCATGTATTTCTGGCAAAAAAGCATTGAAATCTTAACCGGAATTTCATTACCGGCTTCAGCTCGAATAGGAAATTCCTTTTACATAGCTCATTTTGGAGGGATTATTTTAAATTCTGAAACCAGGATAGGAAGCAATTGCAATATTTCCCAGGGAGTTACTATTGGAGTTTCAGGGCTTGGAGATAGGAGAGGCGTTCCGGTTATTGGAAATAATGTCTATATGGGTGCAAACGCAGTTATTGCCGGAAGTATTACTATCGGTGACAATGTTTTAATTGCCGCCTGTTCGTTTGTTGGTTCCGATGTTGAAGAAAATAATGTGGTGCAGGGTGTACCGGCAGTTATTATTTCGGAAAAAAGTTCTAAAGGCTATATCTAATGAAACTAGTTGTCATTTCGTCTTCTCCCTTTATTGCAAAAGAAGGTACTTATTATGCATACAGCCCGTATATTAGGGAGCTTGAGATTTGGGCAAAACACAGCGATGAGTTTGCCTTGGCCTGTCCGGTTTGGAAATCAGATAAAGGTCTTTTGATTTCAAAATCAGGTTTTGCTGTAGATTGCTTATTTGAAATAAAAGAGTTTAATATCAAGTCGTTTAAGAGTACCATTAAAGCCTTCCAATATTCTTTGAGTAATTTTTATGCTATTTACAAAGCAATGCGTTGGGCTGACCATATTCATTTGCGTTGTCCGGGTAACGTTGGTTTGATGGGCTGCATAGTGCAGATTTTTTTTCCTTCTAAACCAAAAACGGCTAAGTATGCTGGCAATTGGGATGCAAATGCAAAGCAGCCACTCAGTTATCGTTTGCAAAAATGGATTTTGAGCAATACATTTTTAACCAAAAACATGCAGGTCTTGGTTTATGGTGAATGGGAAAATAGTTCTAAAAACATCAAGCCTTTTTTTACGGCAAGTTATTTTGAAAAGGATAAAATAGAAGTGAAACCAAGGCAATTTACAGGTAGAATTTCATTTCTTTTTGTGGGAACACTCGCCAACGGGAAGCAGCCTTTATATGCGGTTCAATTAATTGAAGAACTCCACAAAAAAGGGCACAATGTTCAGTTAAGTATTTTTGGCGAAGGAAACGAAAGGGTAATGCTTGAAAATTATATTTTGGAAAACAAATTAGAAAGCATTGTTTTTTTTAAAGGCAATCAAAATCAGGAAACCATTAAAAAGGCATACTGTGAAAATCATTTTGTAGTTTTACCATCATTGAGTGAAGGTTGGCCAAAAGTTGTAGCCGAAGGAATGTTTTGGGGATGTTTGCCGATAGCTACTAAAGTTTCCTGCGTTCCGAATATGCTTGAAAATGGACAAAGAGGCATATTACTCGATTTAAATTTAAAGCAGGATATCGAAAAAATTGAATCAATTCTAAAGGATAATAGTTTGTACCAGAATAAAGTAAATAAGGCAATTCAATGGTCGAGACAGTTTACTATGGATGTTTTTGAAGACGAAATTAAACTGCTTTTAAAATTATGAGGATAGTTCAGGTAATAGATTCGTTAGAAATTGGAGGCGCTGAAAAAATGGCAATCAATTATGCCAATGCACTTTCCGGAAGTATTGATTTTTCCGGCCTTGTTGCCACAAGGGAAGAAGGGAAATTAAAAAGTCAATTGAGTAATTCGGTTTCGTATCTTTTCCTGAAGAAAAAATCTACCTTGGATTTTGGCGCAGTTTTTAGACTTAAAAAGTTCTGTAAGGAAAACAAAGTCGAGATTCTTCAACCTCACAGCAGTTCTTATTTTACGGCACTACTGGTTAAATTTATTTACCCAAAAGTTACTATTATTTGGCATGACCATAATGGTTTGAGTGAATTTATCAGCACTCAAAAATCATTTGCTTTAAAGACCGCATCCTTTTTTTTTAAAGGAATCATCGTGGTAAATTATAAGCTTAAGGCTTGGGCAGAAAAAGAGTTGAATTGTAAAAAAGTAATCTATTTGCCTAATTTTACAACTATCGATAACGCTGAAACAGCAGAAACAATTTTAAAGGGAGAATCAGGAAAACGGATTTTGTGCTTAGCCAATCTAAGAGATCAAAAGAACCATTTTTTGTTATTGGAAATTGCTGAAAAGCTGAAGCAGCCTTATCCGGATTGGACATTTCATTTGGTGGGGAAAGATTTTGAAGATGATTATTCAAAACAATTAAAACAATCAGTTATTAATAAGGATTTAGAAAATAATGTTTTTATTTATGGTTCTAAAAACGATATAAAGAATATTATAAATCAATCAGACATTGCGGTATTGACTTCAAAATCAGAAGGCTTGCCTATAGCCTTAATCGAATATGGACTTTCAAAAAAACCAGTTGTTTGTACAAACGTTGGTGAAATTCCATTAATTATTAAGGACAATGTAAACGGATTTATTACCAATGTAAATAATCCGGATTTATTTTGCCAAAAGTTATCCAGGTTTATAACAGAAAAAGATTTACGGCTTCAGATGGGCAATTCCTTACATCAAACAATTATTGAAAATCATTCAGAAAAAGCGGTGATTGCTAACTATTTAAATTGGGTTTTAAGCCTATAAATGTGAAAGACAGACAATATATCATTTTGGTTATTTTGCATATTCTAATCGGTATTTTGATATACTTGTTTAGATCTATGTCTGTTGTATATGCTATTATTATTCCGGTAATTGGATTGTATTATGTAATTAAAAAACAAAATCAGAATAATGAGGTTTTAATTGTTTCTGCCTATATTGTAGGGAGTGAGGTTTTTTTGAGAATGACCGGAGGAAGTCTACTTTATGAATCTGCAAAATATGGCGTTATGTTCTTTTTGGCTTTGGGAATGTATTACAGTGGATTCTCAAAAAATGCTATACCATTTTGGATTTACATTCTACTATTGCTGCCTGGAATATTCATAGCTACAGAAACATTAAATCTGGAAACTGATTTACGAAAGGCAATTGCTTTTAATATTTCTGGTCCGGTATGTCTTGGTGTTGCTGCAATTTATTGCTACAACCGTAAAATATTATTGTCCCAACTTAGTAATGTGCTGTTGACGTTAGCATTGCCAATTTTTTCAACAGCAGTTTATTTGATCTTGTACACTCCGGATTTAAAGGAAATATTAACAGGAACAGATTCCAATTTAGAAACATCAGGAGGATTTGGCCCTAATCAGGTATCGACTATACTGGGTATTGGAATGTTTGTTTTTTTCTCGCGTTTGCTCTTAGAGTCAAAGACAAAGTTATTGTTTATTGTAAATTTAATTATTCTTTTCAATATTACATACAGAGGTTTTGTAACATTTTCTCGAGGAGGAATGTTGACTGGATTTATTATGATAATCTTATTATTAGCCTATATATATGTAAATATTAATAGTTACAAAAGGTATAAGTTATTAGGTTTTTTCGGTTTTATGACGGTTGCTTTGTTAGTTACATGGATTTACACATCGAATCAAACAGGCGGATTAATTGATAAACGATATGCTAACAAAGATGCAGCCGGAAGAGTAAAAGAAAGTAATTTGTCAGGAAGAGAAGATATATGGGACAGTGAGATTTCTGATTTCCTGGATCATCCGGTTTTTGGTGTAGGTGTTGGGAAAGCCTTAGAAATCAGGGAAGTAAAATCAGGCGGGTTAATTGTAGCTTCTCACAGCGAAATTTCAAGAACGATTGCAGAGCATGGCACAATGGGTATATGTGCGTTATTGATAGTCCTTTTTACCCCAATTTTTTTATATTTAGATAATAAACAGAATATTTACATGTTTTCTTTGTTATTGTTTTGGCTGCTGACAATTAATCATGCTGCAATGCGGATTGCTGCACCAGCTTTTGTATATTCGTTATCGTTATTAAAAGTATATATGGATGAAGAACCTTCTGTACATAGGGAATAAATTATCCGACCATGGATATACTTTAACTTCTATAGAAACATTAGGAACGTTTCTGGAAGGAGAAGGTTTTAATGTATTTTATGCATCTTCCAAAAGAAATAAACTCTTGAGAATGCTTGAGATGATAAGCATGACATTCAAATATGCCAAAAAAGTTGATTATGTCTTAATCGATACCTATAGCACGAAGAATTTTTGGTATGCCATCATTATTTCCCAACTGTGTCGAATTTTGAATTTAAAATACATCCCTAAACTTCACGGTGGTAATTTGCCCAAAAGGATTATGCATAGTAAGTTTTTTTCAAATTTGATTTTTAACAATGCTTACATAAATATTGCGCCGTCTTATTACCTTTTTGAGGCCTTTAAAAAATGCGGGTACACGAATTTAAAATATATTCCAAACACCGTGGATATTCAAATGTATACTGCTTCTCCTAAACAATTTAAATCGCCTAAACTTCTTTGGGTAAGATCATTTGCTAAAATTTATAATCCATTAATGGCGGTGAAAGTTTTCATTAAAATAAAAGAGATTTTCCCTGAAGCCAAAATTTGTATGGTTGGTCCAAAAAAAGATGAAAGCCATTCAAAAACTTTAAAGTTTGCCCAAAAAAATAACGTCGAAATTGTCTTTACCGGCAGATTGTCAAAAAAGGAATGGATTGAATTATCAAAGGAATATAATGTTTTTATAAATACGACACATTTTGACAATACTCCCATAAGCGTCATTGAAGCTATGGCACTGGGCTTGCCGGTTGTGTCAACAAATGTTGGTGGAATACCTTATTTATTGGAACATAATTCAAATGCACTTTTAGTAAACGATGACGATATTTCTGAAATGGCAAATCAAATTAACCGACTTTTTACTGAGCCGAACCTGGCAAATAATTTATCGGAAAAAGGAAAAGAATCAGTGAAATGCTTTGATTGGGAAATTGTCAAAAAGCAATGGATTGAATTACTTGTTTAAAAGGGAATTTTAGTAACTTGCGACTTCATTATTTTATCCCCAAAAATGAATAAATACAAGGATATACACTTTGAGGTTTCAGAAAGGAAAATTCTTTTAAGGATTTTTGACGTTATTTCTGTGTTGCTTTCCCTGTACTTGGTTGGAATTGTTTTTAAATTCAACTATTTCAATATTTCAGAAACCAATTTTTATTGGACAATTGTCTTAGGGATTTACCTTAATTTTATCGGATCTGTTTTTGAAATGTATAATCTGCAGGTTGCCAGTAATCAATTTCAGGTTATAAAGAGTATAATCCTTACTTCTTCAATGACGGTTTTGTTATACTTATTAACGCCGGTTTATACTCCGGTTCTTCCATCCAACCGTCTTCAAATACTCATTTTTTATATCGCTATTTTCACAGCATTGTTTATATGGAGGATGGTTTACGTGCGCTTTTTCGCTTCGAATAGGTTTTCAAAAAAGGTAATCCTTATTTGCGATAAAGAACAACTCAAAGAACTGGTTTTTGCACTTGAAAGAGCTGATCCGCATTATCGTGTGTTGGGATTTGTTAATTCTGACAGTGCGAATACCAAAACAAATGATAAAATAAAAACTATTGACATCAACGACCTTGAAGAATTTGTCAAGAAAAATTCAATCTCCGAAGTGGTAATAGCCTCTCAAAAAACAGACGGTATAACAGTTAAACTGTATAACCAATTAATAAATTTACTGGAAAACGGATATATCATCAGGGAATATACGCAGGTTTATGAAAATATGACCCAACGAATTCCCGTTCAATACGTTTCCCGTGATTTCTATCGTTATTTTCCATTCAGCAGAAGCAACCAGAACCATTTTTATTTGTTTATGGTGAGGTTCTTTGAAATCGTAATTTCGTTAATTGGTTTATTTATCGGATTAGTCATTTTGCCTTTAATCTTGATTGGAAATCTTTTTGGAAACAGGGGGAAATTATTTTATACCCAGGAAAGGGTAGGTAAGAACGGCAAAATTTTCAACATTGTAAAATATCGGACAATGGTTAAGAATGCTGAAAAGGAAGGTGCTGTTTTTGCTACAACAAATGATAGTCGGGTAACGCCATTCGGAAAAATAATGCGAAAGTCTCGAATGGACGAAATACCACAATTCCTCAATATTTTAAAAGGCGAAATGGCAGTAATAGGACCAAGGCCTGAACGACCGATTTTTGTAAATGAAATTGCCGAAGTAATGCCTTTCTATGAAACACGCCATGTAATAAAGCCAGGATTAACGGGTTGGGCTCAAGTAAATTATTCTTATGGCGAAACTATCGACGATAGCCTTATCAAACTCCAATACGACTTATATTATATCAAGCACAGAAGTATTTTCCTTGATGTTAACATCATATTTAAAACTCTGAGTACCGTTTTACTTTATCGGGGACAATAATTTAAAAGGATTTTTACCGTTTAATTTCAGCAAGATGTATAGATTGGTAATAATAAACGGCAGCATAATTAGAAGATGTGGTTTTGTTATCATCACTATGCAGTAAATCAGTAGCATAATCAATAACGCGATATTGAGTTTCTTGATAAAGTTATTCTTTGCAAAGGGAATCAAAAGAAATAGCGGATTAAAAAGCAACGTATTGTAATTCCAAAGCAGTTCTTCGTGCTGGGAATATAAACCAATCAGGCACAGAAAAAGTCCAAAAATTCCACAAACAAAAAGATAGCCTTTAAATAAGGATGTTTTATTGATTATTATCAAAACCAAAAGCACGACCCAGATTAAGTAAATGCTGTTGAAAAACGAAAATGGATGATCAGTATGCACGCCTTCAACTACAGTTTCCTTTTTTGACACCAATGGCTTTCCGTCAATTGTTGCTTTGTCTAAACTGTGCAGGAATTCTATTGGAAGAAATAATTTTTCTGCTTTTTGATCAGTTTTAGCACCAAAAACAATATTGATTCCCAATTTGGACCAAAAATAATCCTCGAAATAAGGATATAAAACGGTTCGGTAGCTAATGGACTTATCATCCACTTTTTGGATCTTTTTTGTGCCAAACAAACCATTTATTTTATCGACAACCATTGAAGTGCAATTCCGGTCGATAAATTTATAGGTATAGGTTCTTTCGTCTGAATTTAATGAATTATTCAGCGCGTCAAACAGCTCCTGCTTTTTGGCTAACGGTAAGTTCAATGTCTGCTCAATAACTTCCCTTCTTTCCAATTTGTTTTCAAAAACAAAATCATCATAAGAAGTGACTTTCATGAAATACTGCAAATCGCCTTTTACAAATTTTAAGTAGAAGTTTTCAGTCCTGAAATCAAAATAACCGTAATTATATACTACATCTAGCGCATTATTTGGATCTTGGATTCTCAGTGCGGTGTGCCCAAAAGTAGAATATAATTCTTCGCCTCTGTCACAGGTAAAAATGCTGACTTGTACTTCAGAAGAAAGCGGTGGATTTTGCGAAAATGCAATAAAACTGTATAAGAGTAAAGAAAAGGAAAGAATTTTTTTTAGCATAATTTTTTATCTAAAAATACTTAAATCCACTTTCACCGAAAATATATTGGAATACAAGGCGGCGCTCTGGTCACCTAAATCGGTTAAAGCATAATCTACCTGAATGCCTTTGTATTTAAATCCCAAACCGATATTAGGCTGAAAGTTGACTTTGGTTGAGCCATCAAGTTGTTCCACATTCTGAAAATTTCCGACACCGGCACGCAGGAAAACCAAATCGGTATAACCAAATTCAAGTCCCAATGCAGGGTCAACACTAAAGGCGCTATTCGAAATTATATCGTTGGTTTCGGCAAACTGCATGTTCAAATTAACCGCAGCCAACAAAGTATAATCATAACTGAATTCAAATTTTTTGGAGATACCAAGTTGTGCTTTTGGTAAAGTAATTTCGGTGCTTTCAGGCGGCTCCTGATTTTGTCCGGCTACTGCATCCTGTATTTCATTGAATTTATCTTCATCTATTGCCCAGACATTATAAGTCGTCGTAATATCCCGAAGCATCACTCCATAATGCCAGTCATTTTTTTCATATTGAAGTCCGAAATCAAATCCAAATCCCCACGAATTGGCAAAATCGCCAATAACCCGTCGGATAACTTTAGCATTTACCCCATATTGGAGACCTTCAATAAGTGTTGGGCGTCTGGCATAGGAAAATGTCAGTCCGTAATCAGCTGTAGAAAAAAGGCTAATTCGGTTGTAGTCAATATTTCCTTCGCTGTCAATAAGCTGTGTCGTATTTAAAATGTCATCAACTCCAAAACGGATTAAGGAAATTCCCCAGGCGCTTCGGTCATCTATCTTTTTGGCGTAAGCCGCATAATCATATTGGGCAATGTTGGCAAAATAACTCGCGTGCATTAAGGCGGCTTCGCTGTCTTCAATTTTCAGTATTCCTGACGGATTCCAATAACCTGAATTTACGTCGCCTGTAAAGGCTGTCACTGCATTAGACATTCCCAATGCGGCAGCATCAACCCCAATATTCATAAATTCATTGGAGTATTTTCTAACTGTCTGTGCATAAGTGGTTATGCTAATAAAAAGCAGTAGAATAGCGATTGTTTTTTTCAAGGCAATTTTTCTTTTTACAAATATCAAATAAAAATCTCTATTATAAAACGCAGAAAGCTTTAACTTATTGTATTAAATTTGCTCAAACCATAAAAAAAAACTTTATCAGGATGAATATCAAAAGGCTTATTCCCAATTTATTTACGATGTTAAATCTGTTTTGTGGTTGTGTGGCTGTGGTTTTTGTTTCAAACTCTGATTTTGCATTAGCGTTTTGGTTTGTCTGTCTTGGGATTTTCTTTGATTTCTTTGACGGTTTTTTTGCACGTAAGTTCGGTGTAGCCGGACCATTAGGAGTTCAGTTGGATTCATTGGCCGATATGGTAACAAGTGGTGTTGTTCCTGGATATGTGATGTATCAAATGATGATGCATATCAGAAATCCTTTGGTTATGGACATGCAATGGTATCATATAATGGTTCCGTTTTTGGGTTTTATTATAGCACTTGGTGCCTGTTATCGTTTAGCCAAATTTAATATAGATACAAGACAATCTGATTCTTTTATTGGACTTCCAACTCCAGCAAATGCTTTGTTCATAACAAGTTTACCATTAATTGCTTTTGCAGATGTCCAAATGCTATTGCAAACCCAAGGGATTTTAATCGCCATAACTTTGCTAAGTGCTTACGTGATGAACGCCGAAATTCCATTGTTTTCATTGAAGATTAAGAATTTCAGTTTTGCCAAATACAGGCTGCAGATTTTCTTTTTAGCTATATCCGTTTTGATGTTGATTTTTCTTCAAATACTTGCAGTTCCGTTGATAATAATACTCTACGTTTTACTGTCGGTTATAAATAATATAGTCACAAAAAAAGCTTCTAATTAGGGAGCTTTTTTATTTGTTTTCAACCATGTAGATTATAAATCCAAAAAAACATGCAGCTGCTAATAAAACTAAATAGGCTTTTGGATTGGCAAAATTTAATGTTATGCCATACATCGGGTTTCTTTTTTCCAGAAAAATCCTTTTGTCTTTTTTGTTGTAATAAAAGCCACACAGTTTCCAATTAGCTGAATCTATGTGCCAATTTTCTAAAGTTTCTTTATCAGGAGTATCCATTATTTAAAATCCAATTTCTTTTTACGCAATTCGAAGTTTTGTCCGAGATATACTTTCCTGACCATTTCGTCGGCAGCCAATTCTTCCGGAATTCCGGCTTTCAAGATTCCGCCTTCAAACATTAAGTATGTTTTATCGGTAATCGCCAATGTTTCCTGAACGTTGTGGTCGGTAATTAAGATACCGATGTTTTTGTTTTTTAATTGCGCTACAATACGTTGAATATCTTCCACAGCTACTGGGTCAACTCCGGCAAAAGGTTCATCCAGCAGGATAAATTTGGGATCGGTTGCCAACGCTCTTGCAATTTCTGTTCTTCTTCTTTCACCACCCGAAAGCAAATCCCCACGATTGGTTCTGATATGTTCCAAACTGAATTCAGCAATCAGGCTTTCCATTTTAGCGACTTGCTCTTCTTTGGTAAGCTTGGTTAATTGCAAAACGCTTAAAATATTATCTTCGATACTCAACTTTCTGAAAACAGAAGCTTCCTGTGCCAAATAACCAATTCCGTTTTGAGCACGCTTGTACATTGGAAACTCGGTAATATCCATATCATCGAGATAGATGTTTCCGGAATTTGGTTTCACCAATCCAACAATCATATAGAAAGAAGTGGTTTTTCCGGCGCCATTCGGACCTAATAACCCTACGATTTCCCCTTGGTTTACTTCCACAGAAATGCCTTTAACCACACTTCTGCCTTTATAGGTCTTGACTAAATTTTCGGCTCTGAGTTTCATTTAATTTGAAGATTTGATAATTTGGAAATTTGAAA
Organism: Bacteroidota bacterium; assembly: GCA_040388035.1. GTDB lineage: Bacteria > Bacteroidota > Bacteroidia > Flavobacteriales > Flavobacteriaceae > Flavobacterium. Next base: position 23,005 of record JAZKCP010000132.1, read on the forward strand.
ATGCCAAACCATATTGTTGATGTGCAAATTTAGATTTTGGAAAATTAAGAAAAAATAAACGATTGGCAATTGATGTTAACAAATCGCCCGAAAGATAATTTTCAAATTGTCTCATTTTCAAATTTTCAAATCTTCTTCTAACGCTTCCCAAAACTCATAGGCTTTTCGTAAGTGCGGAATTACGATTGTTCCGCCAACTAGAGTTGCAACGCCCATGGCTTCCATCATTTCTTCCTTGGTGATTCCCAGTTTATGGCTGGTTTCCAAATGGTATTTGACACAATCATCACAGCGCAATACCGCAGATGCCACAAGCCCGAGAAGTTCTTTTGTCCTGACATCCAACGCACCTTCGGCATAAGCGTTGGTATCGAGATTGAAAATACGTTTTACAATTTTATTATTGTCTGCCAATAGCTTACCGTTCATCCTTGAACGATATTCATTAAAATCTTCAACTAATTTGCTCATTTTTTTTCTTGTTTTTTTCAACAATAACTGATATCCAGATACTGGATTCATATATTAATAACATTGGTATTGCAACGGTAATCTGACTAACGACATCTGGCGGTGTTACAATGGCAGCCACAATCAATAGAATTAGTATGGCGTATTTTCTATATTTTCTGAGGAACATCGGCGTTACTAATCCCAACTTACTCAAAAAATAAATGATTATGGGTAACTCAAAAAATAATCCAGCAGCAATGACAGAGGTTTTTATCATACCAATGTAAGAATCTAAATTAAATTCATTTTTCACCACACTGCTGACCGAAAAAGTCGCCACAAAATTGATAGAAAGAGGTACAATAATTAGATAACCAAAAAGAACACCCAAAAAGAAAAGTAAAGAAGAAACAACAATAAATACAAAGCTGGACTAATAAATCTCCAAAGTTCATATAAAATATAGGGAAAAGCTAAAATAAAGCCCGCCGTTATGCAAGTCCAAATCAACACATTTATTTGACCTTCCATCGAGGTATTTTGTATGGTGAAAGGTAATTCCTTAACACAAATATCACCCGTGATACCCAACCTGTGGGCAACATCACAGAAAAATCGATAGGTAATAAAATTGGGATCGGTTGGGCCAAAAATAATATCGTCAAAAATAATATCACTAAAGAAATAGGTTACAAGTCCCATCAGTACAATTACAGCTGAACTTCTGACCAACAACCATCTTAATTCCTCAAGATGATCCAGGAAAGACATTTCTTTAAGTGCTTTCTTTGCCATTAGACGATGCCTTCTTTTAAAATGTCATGCAAATGAATTACGCCTTTAT
>JAZKCP010000132.1:24311-41175 GCA_040388035.1 Bacteroidota bacterium
AACCATGTCGGTTGATTTTATGGTTTTGGGATTTTTGGTCATGATATCTTGCGCTGTCAATCCGGAGATGTTTTCACTTTTATTCAGCATTCTTCGGATATCACCATCTGTTATTATTCCGATAACTTTATTATTTTCTACAACGGCGGTTACTCCTAATCGTTTTTCAGAAATCTCCACAATGGCATTTTTGATTGTAGAATCCGGTGAAACAATCGGTCTGTGTGTTGTATCCAGCATGTCGCCAACACGAAGCAATAGTTTTTTTCCTAAAGCGCCACCAGGATGGTATTTGGCAAAATCTTCTGCAGTGAAACTTTTCATTTCCATCAGGCAAACCGCAATGGCATCACCCATAACCAATTGAGCTGTGGTACTATTTGTAGGAGCCAGATTAATTGGACAGGCTTCCGTTTCGACATAAGTATTCAATACATAGTCAGCTTCCTTACCTAAAAAGGAAGTTGTATTTCCGGTAATTGCAATTAATTTGTTTCCGAAACGCTTTAACAAAGGAACCAAAACCTTAATTTCAGGGCTATTGCCACTTTTTGAAATACAAATCACCACATCGCCAGGTTGTACCATACCTAAATCGCCATGAATGGCTTCTGAAGCGTGAAGGAAAAGGGAAGGAGTTCCGGTAGAATTTAAAGTCGCCACAATCTTTTGTGCTATGATGGCACTTTTACCAATTCCGGTGACAACTAAACGACCATTTGAATTGTAAATGATTCCAACTGCATCAACAAAATTGTCATCTAAAAAATCGCTTAGCTTGGCTATTGACTCACTTTCAGACAAAATTGTCTTTTTGGCAGAGGCAAGAATGTTTTCTTTTTTTATCAAAATTGTAACGATATAAAATTTGTATGTAATAAAGAAAGTAGTATCTTTATGTTTGCAAATTTATGTAAAAATACCATTAACAGAGAATGAATTTAGACGAAATTGACATTCACAAAGAATTAAAAAAATATTTTGGTTTCAACCAATTTAAAGGATTACAAGAACAGGTTATAAAAAGTATTATCACTCAAAATAATACTTTTGTTATAATGCCTACAGGCGGCGGAAAATCATTATGTTATCAATTGCCTGCTTTGATTCAGGAAGGAACTGCTATCGTAGTTTCACCGCTTATTGCCTTGATGAAAAATCAAGTTGATGCTATTCGAAGCCTATCTTCAGAAAATGGCATTGCACATGTGTTAAATTCGTCACTTACCAAAACAGAAATAAACCAGGTTAAAAAAGATATTACTTCAGGAATTACCAAATTATTATACGTAGCTCCGGAATCACTAACCAAAGAAGAATACGTTGAGTTTCTTCAAAATGTACCCATTTCATTCGTTGCCATAGACGAAGCACATTGCATTTCAGAATGGGGACACGACTTCCGGCCTGAATACAGAAATTTAAAAGCCATCATCAAACTAATTGGCGATGTGCCGGTTATTGGTTTAACCGCAACGGCTACGCCAAAAGTACAGGAAGATATCCTTAAGAATCTGGATATGTCTGATGCTACTACTTTTAAGGCGTCTTTTAATCGTCCAAATTTATTTTATGAAGTACGGACCAAAACAAAAAATATAGAATCGGACATCATTCGTTTTATAAAGCAGCATAAAGGGAAATCAGGGATTATATATTGTTTAAGCCGAAAGAAGGTTGAAGAAATTGCAGGCGTATTGCAGGTTAATGGTATTTCTGCCGTTCCTTATCATGCCGGTTTAGATGCGAAAACAAGGGCTAAACACCAGGATATGTTCCTTATGGAAGATGTTGATGTGGTTGTAGCTACAATTGCTTTCGGAATGGGAATCGATAAGCCCGATGTTCGTTTTGTAATTCACCATGATATTCCAAAATCATTGGAAAGTTATTATCAGGAAACTGGTCGTGGCGGAAGAGATGGAGGTGAAGGACATTGCCTGGCTTATTATTCTTATAAAGATGTCGAAAAGTTAGAAAAGTTTATGTCCGGGAAACCGGTGGCTGAACAGGAAATAGGATTTGCCCTGCTACAGGAAGTTGTCGCTTACGCGGAAACATCTATGTCCCGTCGTAAATTCTTATTACATTATTTTGGGGAAGAATTCGACAGCGAAACAGGCGAAGGAGCCGATATGGATGACAATGTCCGAAATCCGAAAACAAAAATCGAAGCCAGAGATCAGGTTAAACTACTTTTAGAAACCGTCCGGGATACCAAATATTTATACAAATCAAAAGAAATTTGCTTTACACTTATCGGAAGGGTTAATGCTATGATTAAAGCACACCGAACCGATTCGCAAACTTTTTTTGGGAAGGGAAGCAAATTCGAGGAGCGCTATTGGATGGCGTTAATCAGGCAGGTTTTGGTTGCCGGACTTTTAACTAAAGATATTGAAACTTATGGCATCTTAAAAGTATCAGACAAAGGGCATGAGTTTATAACAAATCCAACCTCATTTATGATGTCGGAAGACCATGAATACAATGAAGCGGAAGATGATGCAATAGTTACAGCATCAAAAAGCGGTGGAACTGCCGATGAAGCTTTGATGGCAATGTTGCGTGAGCTGCGTAAAAAAGTAGCTAAGAAATTAGGCGTACCTCCATTTGTGGTTTTTCAGGATCCATCGTTAGAGGATATGGCGTTAAAATATCCAATTACCATTGACGAATTGACAAATACTCATGGTGTAGGCGAAGGAAAAGCAAAAAAATATGGTAACGAGTTTATCGAGCTTATTGCACGTTATGTTGAGGATAATGATATTATTCGGCCAGATGATTTGGTTGTAAAATCTACGGGAGCAAATTCGGCTAATAAATTATATATCATTCAAAACATTGACCGAAAACTATCACTTGAAGATATAGCCAAAGCCAAAGGATTTACAATGGATAATTTGCTCAAGGAAATGGAGCAAATTGTGTATTCCGGAACGAAATTGAATATCAGTTATTGGGTTAACGAAATTCTCGATGAAGAACAACAGGAAGAAATCCACGATTATTTCATGGAATCTGAATCAGATAAGATAGAAGATGCCTTAAAGGAATTTGACGGCGATTATGATATTGAGGAATTACGCCTGATGCGGATAAAATTTATAAGCGAAGTAGCTAATTAAAGAGAAGTGAGAGCTTCTCTTTTTTATTCGGTATAAATTTCTCCACGATGCGGTTTTAAGGCATCACGAACAGGTATCATAAATTCATCGGTTACAACCATAAAAGCAATGGCATACAGTTCGTTTTTGATTTCAAAACCCGTAATGTGAAGAGGCAATTTCTCACGGATTATATACTCTTTCAAATGAAGCTCATGATGCTCAGCTGTTTTAGCAGCAGCTTCTCCACGAAAATCCCAAATTAGTTTTATTTGTCTCATAATTATTCAAAAGGTAAAGTTACATACATTTTGTTTTTGAAATGATAATGTAAACAATTTTCAAATTGTCACATTTTCAAATTTTCAAATTCTTACTTTTGCCCACTCGGGACCTTTAGGTCGAACAGTACGAAAGTAAAATTCAATTCAATGCCACAAGAACTCCAACTTCAGGTTTCACCTCAAATAGCAGCAAATGAAAGTTTGCTCTATGAGCATGTAGCCAAATTAGTTAGGGTTTCCACTAAATTGGTTCATAAAGTTGTAATTCTAAAACGCTCTATAGATGCGCGTCAAAAAGCAATAAAGGTTAATATTAAAGTTTCCGTCTATCTTATTGATGAAAAATATACTGAACAGCCAATTGAACTTCCTGAATATAAAAATGTTTCCCATTCGCAGGAAGTAATCATTGTTGGCGCTGGTCCCGCCGGACTTTTTGCAGCCTTGCAATTAATCGAATTAGGCTTAAAACCAATAGTTATCGAACGCGGGAAAGATGTTCGCGGACGCCGTCGGGATTTAAAAGCCATCAACGTTGACCATATTGTAAACGAAGATTCAAATTACTGTTTTGGCGAAGGCGGAGCAGGAACCTATTCTGACGGAAAATTATATACACGTTCCAAAAAGCGTGGCGATGTTGACAGAATCCTGCAGTTGTTAGTTGGTTTTGGCGCTACGCCAGATATCCTGGTCGAAGCACATCCACATATCGGAACCAATAAATTACCGCAAATCATCCACGACATTCGAGAGAAAATTATCGAATGCGGCGGAAAAGTTTTGTTTGAAACCAGAGTAATTGATTTTGTTGTTAAGAACAATGAAATGCAGGGTGTTGTTACCCAAAATGGTAATACGATTCCAGCTAATAAACTTATCTTAGCAACTGGGCATTCAGCTCGTGATATTTTTGAGTTATTGGACAGAAAAAAGATTTTCATTGAAGCAAAGCCTTTTGCAATAGGAGTTCGTGCAGAGCATCCTCAGGAATTGATTGACAAAATCCAGTATAGCTGCGATTATCGTGGTGAGCATTTGCCACCGGCGCCATACTCTATAGTGAAGCAGGTTAATGGCCGCGGCATGTATTCATTTTGCATGTGTCCTGGCGGTGTAATCGCGCCTTGTGCAACTAGTCCGGGAGAAGTGGTAACCAATGGCTGGTCACCGTCAAAACGGGATCAGGCCACTGCCAATTCGGGCATTGTGGTCGAATTAAAATTGGAAGATTTCAAGCCGTTTGCCAAATTTGGTGCGTTAGCCGGAATGGAATTCCAGAAAAGCATCGAACAAAAAGCATGGCACTTGGCTGGCGAGACTCAGAAAGTTCCTGCACAGCGAATGATTGATTTTACCCAAAATAAAGTATCAGCTTCAATTCCAAAAACATCCTATGTTCCTGGAACAACTTCTGTTGAAATGGGACAGGTTTTCCCTGGTTTCTTAACCCAAATTATGCGGGAAGGTTTTATTGAATTCGGAAAAGCTATGCGAGGTTATATGACAAATGAAGCTATTCTTCATGCTCCTGAAAGCAGAACTTCTTCTCCGGTAAGAATTCCGCGTGACAACGAATCTTTGGAACATCCACAAATAAAAGGACTATATCCCTGCGGTGAAGGCGCCGGATTTGCAGGTGGAATTATTTCAGCTGCCATTGATGGTGAAAAATGTGCCTTGAAAATTGCACAAAGTCTCTTAAAATAAAGTAAATTTCATTTTTATTTTTTAAAAGTAGGGTGATGGCATTTTGTGTTGTCTTACCTATAAACACTAAATTTAAATAAGATGAAAAAAATTAAAATTTTACTTTTGTTACTGACAGTTGCTGTCGGAGGTTTCTATTCCTGTACGGATAACAATCCGGTTGAAAATGAAGTGATTACCAGCAAAAGTTTATCGCTGAGAACGACACTTAATGAAATCAGGAAAGACCATAACATTCAAGACAGAAATGCCGTAACTACTCAGGATACTCCTTTTTGTTTCAATTTTGTTTTTCCACTAACGCTGGCTTATAGTGATGGTACAGTGATAACTGTTGCCTCTTATGATGGACTACTGAATGTTTTGTCTAATGAAACCAGTACATTGTACATAGAAGGAATCGAATTTCCATTTCAGGTACAGCAAGGTGGTGCAGTGATTACCATAAATGATGAAGCAGCATTTTTTGCATTGATTGATGGCTGTGATTTCTATACTTTAAATGATATCGTCTTTGATTTCACTTGTTATTCTATTGCTTATCCTATTTCGATTGTGAATGCCAGCGGTGTAACGGTAATAATAAATAATCAAACCGAATTGGTAGCATTAGTTTCATCACCAGCCGGAACAGTGAGTTATCAACTGGACATTGTATTCCCAATTGCCGTAATCCAAAATGATCAGACTATTGTTATTGATAATTTATATGAATTTTTTGCTCTGAATAATGATTGTTCAAGTAGTTCATGTATTTGTACTGCGGATTATGCTCCGGTTTGTGTGCAGACTCCAACAGGTATAGTGGAATATTCCAATATGTGCCATGCAGCATGTGATGGATTTACTACTGCTGATCTGGTTTCTTGTGATCCGGTGATTAGCAATAATTTCGGAAGCGGTTTAGGATCTTGTTTTACAATGAATTACCCGGTACAGATCCAGCACCAGGGCGCATTGGTGACTGCTGAGAATGACGATGAGTTGCTACAATACTATTTTCCGGCTCAGAATCCTATTCCCGCATTTGTATATCCAGTTACCGCGACATTTACCGATATTTTAGGAACATGGACCTTAACGATAAGTAGCCAGGCTCAGTTTGAAGAGTATATAGTAACATTTTGCAATTAATTGATTTGTATATAAAATTTGGAAAAATCAATGTTACGACACAACCCTAGCGATAAGGTTGTGTCTGTAGTTTAAGTTATGAACGAAAAAAACCAAAAAGCAAAACTCTGTTCAGATATAGTATTCAGGTCTGTTTTTGACGCTAATTTTAAAGTGTTGCGAAACTTTTTGGTGTATAAATTCAGAGGTGATATTGAAAGCGCCGAAGACGTTGCTCAAAATGCCTTTGTCAAACTCTGGGAAAATTGCGGTATCATTCAGCCCGAACAAGCCAAAAGTTTTTTATTTACAACAGCTATCAGGCTTTCGCTGAATAAAATTAAGCACAATCAGGTAGTTAATAATTTTGAGTTGCAGTTTAAGCCCAAATCATCACACAAAGAATCACCGGAGTTTTTGATGGAGGAAACCGAATTAAAAACTCAATTAGAAAAAGCCATAAACGATTTGCCGGAAAAGCAGAGAACTGTATTTTTAATGAATCGTTTTGACAATCAGTCCTATTCTCAAATTGCGATATCATTGGACTTATCGGTAAAAGCGGTAGAAAAAAGAATGCATCTAGCCTTATTGTCCTTGAGAAAAATAGTAAAAAACGTTTAAAAAAAATAAGATGGAAGAGATGAACGAAACGTACCTGTCAGATTGGCTAGCCTATAAAATTAGCGACGAACAACTGAAACAATTGGTTTCGGAAGAAGATTTTTTGGCTTTCCAGCAGTTAAAAAGTACTCTGGCGGATTTCGAAATTGACAATCCTGATTTGGAACAAAACTTTAGTGCTATCAAACAAAAATTAGCTTTAAAAAAGGAAGTAAAAACTACTAAAGTGATTCCATTATGGAAGTATGCTTCCGTGGCAGCTTCTTTATTAATATTTTTTGGGGTGTATCATTTTTTTATTGCTACAAATAAAGTTGCAACAGGCTTTGGCAATAATGAAATAATTACATTGGCAGACAACTCTAAAGTATCTTTGAATGCCAAATCGACATTGGTTTATTCTAATATTTTTAAATACAAACGAACATTACAGCTAAAGGGTGAAGCTTTTTTTGAGGTGGAAAAAGGAAGTCCGTTTACAGTAGAAACACCACTTGGCAATATTCATGTTTTAGGAACCAAATTCAATGTGATTGCGTTTCAGGATTTCTTTGAAGTAAAGTGTTATGAAGGTAAGGTACAAGTTACACAAAAAGGTAAAACAACTATTTTAACACATGGTGAAAGCGTTCGGTTTTACAACCACACTTCAGAAAATTGGGCAGATGTAAGTTTACCAAAACCTTCCTGGATTTCAGGGGAATCATCCTTTAAAAATGTCCCAATGCGTTATGTGATTGAGCAGTTTAAGAATCAATATAATGTTGAGGTTGCTTATCCAAACAGCATTGAAAATATAAAGTTCACGGGAACATTTACCCACAAGGAACCAACAGTAGCATTACAATCCATTTGCCTGCCCTTGCATTTGAAATTTGGAAAAGACAGTACCGGAAAAATTATAATTTCTGAATGAGAAAAATCATTTTGATAGGTTTCTTTTTAATTTGGTTCCAGCTTTCCTGGTCGCAGAAAAAGGAGCAGTTTAATTACACCAATGCAAAACTCACCACAGTGCTTTCCGATATCGAGAAAGCATTTGATGTTAAATATTCCTATGTCGACTCGTTGGTGATTCCTCATCGGATTTCAGTAACTGAGAAATTATATTCCTTAGCCGAAATCAATTCCGAAATTGAAAAGCAGTTAACATTAAAAGTCGTTAAGATTAACGACCGATTTTATTCTGTTAATCAGGCAGAACCAAAGGAAATGGCGGAAAAAGTAACAGTACTGGAAGAAGTCACCGTTGAAGAGTTTTTGGCGAAAGGAATTCAAAAAACCAACCAGCATTATATTATTTATCCTCAAAAAGTACAAACACTTCCAGGAATAACCGATGCCGATATTTTACAATCTTTGCAACAATTACCAGGAGTCAAAAGTCCAAATGAAACCGCAACCGGTTTGAATATTCGCGGAGGAACAGCTGACCAAAATTTGATTTTGATGGATGGCATTCGACTGTATCACCCAGGACATTTATTCGGTATGATTTCGAGTATCAATCCCAATGTGGAGCAAACGGTAAATTTCTATAACAAAGCGGTCAATCCCAAGTTTGGTGAAAGGGTTTCAGGGATTATTGATATCAAATCGACAAATAAGATTTCGAAAAAAATCAAAGTCAATGCAGGTATCAACGGGCTGAATCTTGATGCTTATCTGCAAATGCCGTTGGTAAAAGATAAGTTGGGTTTACAGTTTTCAGCAAGAAAATCATATACCGAATGGATGCAGTCTCCAACATTTAACCAATTAGAGGCAAAGGTTTTTCAGAACACCAATTTTAAAAATTTTGATAATAATAACCAGTTTAAGTTCCATGATTACTCGGTAAAATTGAATTTTAAACCAAACAATAAAACCGAAATTTCACTTACGGGTTTGGTCATCAAAAACGATTTGGATTATAGGAATGTCATTAAAATGGACAGCATCAGTAATCAAAAAATGAATATTGAAAACTATGGTTTTAGTTTGAATTGGATTCAAAAGTACAGTTCTAAATTCATCCAGAAAACCTTGGTGTTTTATTCACTGTACAGTTTTGATTATCTAAAAAAGCAAGATTATGATACCGATAAATTTGAGGCCTTTAAAAAATTAAATAAAGTTTTAGATTCAGGAGCCGAATTGAATTTTGGCTACCAAATCAATGACCAATCCAATCTGGAATTCGGTTACCAGGTTTTCGGAAACGATATTTCACATCTTTTCACCAGTTACAATCAGGACATACGCGTTGATTTGAGTCAGCGGTATTTATATAATATTACCCATGTTGGTTTTATTCATTACAGGCAGGATTTCGCAAGTTGGAATGTCCAACCCGGTTTGCGTTATAATTTTTACAGCCAAATAAAGGCATCAAGTCTTGAACCCCGTTTACTGATTCAGAATTCACTAAACGAGTCGTTGCTATTGCAAGTTTCTTATGAACGAAGAAGCCAGGTTTTGAGCCAAGTGCGCGAAAATGCCGCCAATGATTTGAGTTTGGAAAACTATGTTTGGGTGCTTTCAGACAATGCAAAATATCCAATTCAAAAAAACGATCAGATTACTGCTGGTTTAATCTTCAAAAAGAACAATTGGCTTTTAGATGTGGATGCTTATTATAAAAATATTACAGGAATTACTTCGTTTACCTTAGGTTTTTTGGGTCAAAATGACAATGACATTCACCACGGAAAAGGCTTTACCAAAGGAGTGGATGTATTGCTCCAAAAAAGTGCTGCGACTTGGCGCGCTTGGATAACCTACACGGGTCAGGATTCTCAAAACCAGTTTGGCACACTGAATGACGGGAATTATTTCAGTTCCAATGCTGATATTAAGCATAGTTTTAATTTGGCTTTCAATAAAAAATGGAACAATTTTTTGTTTGCCGTAGGCTGGTTTTGGCACAGTGGAAAACCATTCAGTACCATTAATGATTCTGGAGAGATCACTTCGTATAATGCGAAAAGATTACCCGATTACCATCGCTTAGACATATCGGGCAGTTATCAGTTCAAAAATAAAAAAGGAGATACTTTTAAAATCGGTGTATCTGTTTACAATCTTTACAATCACAAAGACATTATCAGCAAAGAGTTTGAGCGCAAATACACAAACGTTTCCGATTTTATCACACCGCGTTATGCGATGCAGAATTATTTCACTTTGGGCATCATGCCAAATGTGTTTTTCAGGGCAAATCTCTAATTTTCAGGTTGCTAACTTTTTACAACGTTTTAGTTAATTTCTTTCTTTAAACTACAGTCGAAAATAGTATTAGAAATAGTAATTTTATAGAAAATCAATTTTTATGAATACTATTCCAACCGAATTTCAGATTACGGATTTACTGCATCAGGATACTTATTTGGTTGATGGACAGCTAAAAAAATGGACAGGTGAAACCTCCGAAGTCTTTTCCACGATTTCCTCGACAGAAAATTATGCACCAACACTTTTGGGCTCTATTCCAACTATGGGAGAAGCTGTCGCTAATGAAGTGGTTAATTCCGCTGTTGCCGCTTATGATAACGGACAAGGGTTGTGGCCGACGATGAAAGTCATTGACCGTATCAAATGCATGGAAAATTTTGTCACACAGATGAAAGCAACCCGAATTGAAGTAGTAAAATATCTGATGTGGGAAATTGGAAAATCATTAGGCGATTCGGAGAAGGAATTTGACAGAACGGTCGAATATATTTATGATACGATTGAAGATTATAAAGAATTGGACAGGAGCAACGCCCGATTTACTAAAAGTCAGGGTGTGAATGCGATGGTTCGCCGTGGGCCATTGGGAGTTGTGCTGTGTCTCGGACCATATAATTACCCATTGAATGAAACTTTCTCTTTGTTGATTCCGGCAATTATTATGGGAAATACGGTGATTTTCAAGCCAGCAAAACATGGTGTTTTGTTGATTTCCCCATTGCTCGAAGCGTTTAGAAGCAGTTTCCCAAAAGGCGTAATCAATATAGTTTATGGCAGAGGCAGGGAAGTGGCTTCACCAATCATGAAATCAGGAAAAGTTGATATTCTGGCATTAATTGGAAACAGTAAATCCGCAATTGCTTTGCAGGATTTGCATCCAAATAAAAACCGTTTGCGTTTAATCTTAGGTTTGGAAGCCAAAAATCCGGCGATTATTTTACCTGATGCAGATTTGGATTTGGCTATTCAGGAATGCATTATGGGAACTTTGTCATTTAATGGGCAGCGTTGTACCGCGCTTAAAATCCTTTATGTACACGAATCAATTGCTAAGGAATTCAACAGGAGATTTGCCGAGAAAGTGGATGCACTTCCTTTTGGAAATCCATGGGAGAATGGCGTTTCGCTGACACCGCTTCCCGAAAAAGATAAACCTGATTATATTCAGGGATTAATTGATGATGCTATAGCAAAAGGTGCTAAAGTCATTAACAAAAAAGGTGGCGAACGTTCGGAGAATTATATTTTTCCTGCTGTTTTATTTCCGATTAATAAAGAAATGCGAGTGTATCACGAAGAGCAATTTGGACCGGTAATCCCGATTTTGACTTTTAAAGATATTCAGGAACCATTGAATGATATGGCAGAGTCCAATTATGGACAACAGGTGAGTTTATTTGGAAAGGATATTAAAACCATTGCCCCATTAATTGACACTTTGGTGAATTTGGTTTGCCGCGTGAATTTAAATAGTTCTTGTCAGCGTGGTCCGGATGTTTATCCATTTACCGGACGAAAAGATTCGGCTGTCGGAACGTTGAGTATACATGATGCCTTGCGTTCATTTTCTATTCGGACGTTTGTGGCCTCTAAAGACAATGCCTATAACAATGCTATTTTGCAGGAATTGCTCGATAGTAACAAATCGAATTTTATCAACACCGATTATATTTTATAAAAAAGCCCCGAGCAATCGGAACTTTTTAATATTTCCTGGCAACCGCTTCTTCATAACGTTCGGAAACTTTTTTCCAATTGATTATTTTGAAGAAGTTGTCGATATATCTTTTTCGTTTGTATTGATAATCTAAATAATAGGCGTGCTCCCAAACATCGAGATTTAAGATTGGTGTGCCCGAAACGGTTTGTTTTGGCATCAAAGGATTATCCTGGTTTGGTGTGCTGGTTACTGCCAATTTTCCTGATTTATCAACAACCAACCACGCCCAACCCGAACCAAATTGTTTATCGGCGGCATCAGAAAATTGTGTTTTAAATACTTCAAATGAACCAAAATCCCTGGTAATAAGAGTTGCTAAAGTGTCTTTAGGCTGTCCGTCTGATTTAGGCGCCAAGCCTTCCCAAAACAAACTGTGATTATAAAAGCCACCTGCGTTATTTTTTAAGTCGGCATTGCTGCCATCACATTTTTTTAAGATGTCTTCGATCCTCAAATCAGTCAAAGTTGCATCTTCAGCTATTATTTTATTTAAATTGTTGGTGTAAGTCAAATAATGTTTGGAATAATGTATTTCCATAGTCAGGATATCAATGCTTGGAGAAAGGGCATTGTATTCGTATGGTAATTTCACTAATGAGAATTGCCCATCGATTGCGCTTACATCATCAGGTTGACCAATGGTAATTTTTTCTTGGGCTGATGGTAATGGCACTTCAACAACTTCAGTAAGTTTTTTTCTTTTGCAAGAAGGAATCAACAGTATAAAGGAAAAGCACAATACTATTGTAAAAAAAATTTTACTCACTATTGAAAAGTTTGTTTTTAATAGGTGTTCGTGAACCTTCGGTTTCATAAGATTATTTTTTATTCGCAATTTCGTTGATTGCTTCAATATAGCGTTCTTTAGCTTCGTCGGTGGATAAATGGCTAATTTGCATCCAGGCATTGGTTTTAAAGGCATTTCGCAAATCAAACTCGGAAGAATAATCGTAGCTTATAGTGCCAAAAGAAGCTTGTTTATAATAGGCATACAATCGCAATTGCACATCTTGGGGAAGTTCAGATTGTGACATTGTTGAAGCAATTTCTACTGCTTCCTGAAATCGAATATCTAATTCTTTTTCATCCATTTTAATTATGCTTTTGATGCAATAACCGTTTGGTTTCCAACAGCGTTTTGCTGAAGCTCTACTTCAATTTTGGTTCCCAATGGAAAAAACATATCGACTCTTGAGCCAAATTTAATAAAACCGGCATCATCACCCTGGCGAACCTGCATTCCTTCTTCGGCGTAATTTACAATTCTGCGGGCCAAAGCGCCGGCAATCTGGCGATAAAGGATTTCACCAAAAACCCTGTTTTCAATGACAACAGTTGTCCTTTCGTTTTCGGTACTTGCTTTTGGATGCCAGGCTACCAAGTATTTTCCCGGATGGTATTTGCTGTATTTTATTTTTCCGCTAACCGCATAACGCGTAACATGCACATTTATCGGCGACATAAAGATTGAAACCTGTAGGCGCTTGTCTTTAAAATATTCTTCTTCTAATACTTCTTCGATAACGACTACTTTTCCATCAACAGGAGCAGTTACAACATTATCATTTGCCTGTATTCTTCTATTTGGGTTTCTGAAAAATTGCAAAATCAGCAATAGAAAAACCAAAGCGGCAATTTGAATGGTTTTTTCCAGCCATAACATCGTAGTCAACTTTGGAGCAAACAGCGTAATTATTACTGTTACCGTTGTTGCTATTAAAATAATCTTTCCGCCTTCTTTATGAAACATAATATAAAATTTGATAAAACAAATAAACAAATGGTGCTACAAATATAATACTATCCAACCGATCTAGAATACCGCCATGGCCAGGCATTATATGTCCGCTGTCTTTTACAGCCGCAATCCTTTTAAATTTAGATTCGATTAAGTCACCCAAAGTACTAAATATACTGATTATTATTGGACTTATGGTCCAAATTAAAATAGAGCCGCCAATATAATATTTTGAAATTAAAACTCCCGCTATTACAGAAAACAACATCCCGCCAAAAAAGCCTTCCACTGTTTTTTTAGGAGAAATTCTCTCAATCAGTTTGTGCTTACCTATTGATTTTCCAACAATATAAGCGAAGGTATCATTAGTCCAGATTAAAATAAAAATGCTTATTATAATTTGTGGATTAAATCCATGCCTTCCAAATGGAATTTTGGTAATTAAAATGAATGGAAAGATTACATAACCGATTACGTAAATGTATTTTGAGATTTTGTCGATCTTGTCTTTTTTGGAAATAAAAAGAAGGTGTAGGCACTTCGCAGATACAAATAGAGTTGCGGTTAAAAGTAGCGCATCATTGGTATGGTCGGCATCGCTTAAGTAATCTTTTTTGAAATAAGTTGCTAATATATAAGTAAATGTGCCAAAAAGTAAAGGAAGGATTTTGTTTAGATTAACCAGTTTACAAAACTCATAAATCGCAATTAGCATAAATATTCCAAACAGAACATAAAAACTGGTAACCGAATAAGAAGTAGCAATTATAAGCAGTGCGACATATACAACACCAGATAATAATCTCTTTAGCGATTCATTCATTTTATAAATCTTCTAGAAGCAGCAGATACAAGTTCTTTGCCGTGCTTCCATATTGAAGAAAGTCTTCATCTTTAGCTTTCTCAAAATATTTTATAGTGGTAATATTCGTCGGATAGTCTTTTTCGTATTTCTTTTTAATCACACGCAGGCCGTCGCTTTTTGCTTCTAAAATCTGACTGGTTGTAGCTAAAATGATAATGTTGTTAGGCAGGTCATTAGGCTTATTTTGCTTGATTTGATTTGACGAAAAAAGTACGGAACCTTCATCGGCAATCAGGTTTTCACAACTTGCAAATAAGAATTTCGGAGCGGTTGGCTTATCGTATTTGAGTTTGTTTTCGTCCAACATGCTATAAAGCTTTGGCTCGTAGCATAAGGCTTCACATTCGAACCAATCATTTTCCTCTAAAATATTAAGAAATTGATCTTTTACCTCGTTTAAGTTTTCACAATATAAAAACTTACCGCCATTTTTCTTAAAGTTATATGTGAACTTCTCATCTACGGGAAGTAATGAAAAGCTGGAAGGAGTATTGTTGAATTCGCTTTGACTTTCTTCGTCAGAGGCATCATTACCGGTGCCAAAAATTTTTCTGAAAAGACTCATGCTTGTTTTGGTATAATCTGGTTTAAAATTGAAATCCCTCAAAGATAAAAAAATCTTAATTCAAAAGTATATTTTGAATTAAGATTTTAAAAAAATGTTAAAAAACACTTGTTACACCAATTCCGTTTCTTCAGGTGGAATGTTAAAAGGCCTTTTTCCAAAAATATTTTCTAAATCATCTTTGAAAATAACCTCTTTTTCTATCAGGATTGCTGCAAGTTGTTCCAATTTTTCTTTGTTATCCTCTAGGATTTTTATCGCTCTTTGGTATTCCTTTTCAATCATAATTGAAATTTCCCTGTCGATGGTCAACGCTGTTTCTTCAGAATAGGGTTTTGAAAAACTGTATTCGCTTTGCCCGGTAGAATCATAATAGGTAATATTACCTAGTTTTTCATTCAAACCATAAATGGTAACCATGGCGCGTGCCTGTCTGGTTACTTTTTCCAAATCGCTCAAAGCGCCGGTTGAGATTTTATTGAAAACAACTTTTTCTGCAGCTCTTCCGCCCATAGTGGCACACATTTCATCAAGCATTTGCTCCGGACGGACAATTAATCTTTCTTCCGGTAAGTACCAGGCAGCACCTAAACTTTGTCCTCTTGGTACAATGGTAACTTTTATCAAAGGCGCGGCATGTTCCAGCATCCAACTTACGGTGGCATGACCCGCTTCGTGAACGGCAATAGCGTGTTTTTCTTCAGTCGTAACAATTTTATTTTTCTTTTCCAGTCCACCAACAATTCGGTCAACGGCATCTAAAAAGTCTTGCTTATCAACGGCAGTTTTGTTATTTCTCGCCGCAATTAATGCTGCCTCATTACACACGTTTGCGATATCGGCGCCTGAAAAACCGGGTGTTTGTTTGGCAAGGAATTCGGTGTCTAAATTTTCTACTTTTTTAAGTGGCGCTAAATGAACCTCAAAGATTTCTTTTCTTTCTCTAATGTCCGGTAAGTCAACATAAATCTGCCTGTCGAAACGCCCGGCGCGCATTAAAGCTTTATCTAATACATCAGCTCTATTGGTTGCTGCAATCACGATTACGTGAGTATTTGTACCAAAGCCATCCATTTCTGTTAGCAATTGGTTCAGGGTATTTTCACGTTCGTCATTACCGCCCGACATATTGTTTTTTCCTCTGGCTCTTCCCACGGCATCAATTTCATCAATGAAGATAATGGAAGGCGCTTTGTCTTTGGCCTGTTTGAATAAATCCCTGACACGCGAAGCACCAACACCAACGAACATTTCCACAAAATCGGAACCCGACAAAGAGAAGAAAGGCACTTTAGCTTCGCCTGCAACGGCTTTGGCTAATAAGGTTTTTCCCGTTCCAGGAGGACCAACTAATAGCGCGCCTTTCGGAATTTTTCCTCCCAAAATAGTATATTTTTCCGGAGTCTTAAGAAATTCTACAATTTCCTGTATTTCTTCTTTAGCGCCTTCTAACCCTGCAACATCTTTAAAGGTCGTTTTAACTTCCGTTTTTTCGTCAAAAAGCTTGGCTCTCGATTTTCCAATGTTAAAGAGTTGGCCACCGCCACCGCCGGCGCCACCCGACATCCTGCGCATGATTAATACCCAGAGTCCGATGATAATAACGAAAGGCAATAAAGTAATCAGGAGTTCAGACCAATTGCTTTTGGCTTTGAAATCATAATCTTTAATCTTACCTTCTTGAGCAGCTTTTTCAATTTTATTTTGAAAACTCTCGTCATTTCCAATGTCGAAAGAGTAATGCGGACCTTTGTTCACATTTCCCAGCATGTCTTTTGCGACTTTGGCATTAGCCTTGTCTTTCATGGCCGCTTTAGTCAAGTATGCTTCTCCTTCGGTTTTGTTGTAGATGATTACTTTTTCAATTTGTCCTTTATTCAAATACTCATTGAATTTAGAGGACGATATTTTAGCAGTGTCTT
>JAZKCP010000132.1:41185-49098 GCA_040388035.1 Bacteroidota bacterium
AACCACCAAAGTAATTGATTGCAATAAACCCTGCGATTACTACTACGTAAATTAACCACGGACTTATTTTAAAATTATTAGGTTTTTTTTCGTTAGCCATTTTTTTTATATTATGAACTATTTTTTAATATTTATTTTGAATGGTAGTAATTTTGGCATCACCCCATAACCCTTCTATGTTATAGAATTCGCGAATTTGTTTTTGGAAAACATGAACTACAATATTGACATAATCCATTAAAACCCATTCGGCATTATCCGTTCCTTCAACGTGCCAAGGCTTGTCTTTCAATTCTTTTGAAACTAATTTTTGGATGGAGTTAACAATTGCGTTAACCTGAGTATTCGAACTACCATTGCAGATTATAAAGTAATCACAAACTGCTGTATCAATGGCTCTTAAATCGAGGATGTCAATATCATTTCCTTTTACTTCTTCTATGCCTTTTATGATGTTCGCCAAAAGAACATCTGTGTTAACTGCTTTCTTCGTCATTTATATTTATGTATGTTTTGCAAATGTATTACTTTTGTCTTTACTTTTTGCTTAACAAAAGTTTAAAATTCATTAATATTTACCTTTCTCTCATGCCTTTAATCAAACTCGATGCCATAGATTCGACGAATGACTTTTTAAAGCAATTGTTTAAAGAAGCGGCAGTGGAAGATTACACCATTGTCATGGCAAATGAGCAAACCAAAGGTAGAGGTCAAATGGGGGCAAAATGGGTTTCGGAACCTGGTAAAAACCTTACTATGAGTGTTTTGGTTAAGGATGTCAAACTCAACAATCAAAACATTTATGATTTTAGTGTTGCAGTCACGTTATCGGTAATTAAAGTTTTAAAAAATATTCAAATACCAAATGTTACTATAAAGTGGCCCAACGACATTATGGCAGATTCCAAAAAAGTGGCAGGCATACTGATTGAAAACATCTTAAAGCCTGATGGACGTTTTACTGCTATTGTTGGTGTTGGATTAAATTTAAATCAGACCAATTTTGAAGGTCTTCCTCAAGCCAGCTCGTTAAAGTGCATTACCGGCAAAACCTATGATCAGGAAGAAATAGCTATACTTTTAAAAGATTCTCTGGAAGCAAACAGACTAACTCTAAGCAAAGATGCTGATTTGCTTTGGGATGAATACCATGAAAATTTATATAAAAAGGATTGTCCTTCACCTTTTGAAGATAAAAGCGGAAATCGTTTTATGGGAATTATCCAAAAAGTCACAAAATCAGGTGAGCTACAAGTCTTGCTTGAAGATGACACGGTAGCTCATTATGAAGTTAAGGAAATAAAAATGTTGTTCTAACGTTTTAATTTCAGGGTAAACCCATCCGCTATTGACTGGTCTATTACTAAACTGTCATTTACAAAAGAATAACAACCATAATTAGCTCCGTTTATCTCGATACTTTCAGTACAAGGAAGGTCGGGATTGCTAACAAATTGATAGCTGTAAATTCCGGTTTCTAACACATCCCACAAATCTGAATCGGTGTTATTGTTTGTTACCGTTACCATTTGAGTGATAGGATTAAAGTCCCAGGTTATTGTTCCTTCAGGAAAAGTATGGTGGATTCCTGCGAATGTTCCATCTACGGTTACTAATTTCCATTGCCCGGAGATGTCCTCGGTTGTTGATGATTTAGAATCGTTACTACAGCTTGAAACTATAACCGCCAACAAAATTGCTAAAATTGAGAGATTTTTTTTCATAATGCCTGGTTTTTTAAAAGAGATACTTTACTTCCCAAATGGTTGCGCATGACAGCTAAAAACCCTAAATCAGGAAAACACTAAATTGAAAATATTTCTTTTTCTTTGAAGCTAAATTAATTACTTTTGTGGCACTTTATTCTGATTCGTTTCAGAAGCTAACTATAAACTCTTTATTTATGAACATACACGAATATCAAGGAAAAGAAATCTTAGCAAGTTATGGCGTTCGCGTTCAGCGTGGTATTGTTGCTAACAGTCCGGTTGAAGCTGTGGCTGCTGCAAAACAATTAACCGCTGAAACTGGAACGGGCTGGCATGTTATAAAAGCTCAAATCCACGCAGGTGGAAGAGGAAAAGGCGGTGGAGTTAAGTTGGCTAAAAATTTACAGCAGGTTGAAGAAATATCAGAGCAGATTATTGGGATGATGTTAAAAACGCCTCAGACACCAACGGAAGGAAAGCGAGTGAATAAGGTTTTGATTGCCGAAGATGTTTATTATCCTGGAGAAAGTGAAACAAAAGAGTTTTATATGTCTGTTCTTTTGAACAGGGCAAATGCCAGAAACATGATTATGTATTCAACCGAAGGCGGAATGGATATCGAAGAAGTTGCGGAACACACTCCACATTTAATTTTCACCGAAGAAATCGATCCATCAGTTGGATTGCAAGGTTTTCAGGCACGTAGAATTGCCTTCAATCTTGGACTTTCAGGAAATGCTTTCAAAGAAATGGTAAAGTTTGTTGATTCATTATACAATGCTTATGTTGGTTCTGATGCTTCTATGTTTGAAATCAATCCGGTTTTAAAAACTTCCGATAATAAAATTATGGCTGTGGATGCCAAAGTAAATATAGATGATAATTCATTATTCCGTCAGCCAAAATATGCTGATATGCGTGACATCCGCGAAGAAAATCCAATCGAAGTGGAAGCCAAAGAAGTTGGGCTGAACTATGTTGACCTTGACGGAACTGTTGGCTGCATGGTAAACGGCGCCGGATTGGCAATGGCAACGATGGATTTGATAAAATACGCAGGTTTTGAGCCGGCAAATTTCCTTGACGTTGGTGGAACAGCAGATGCAAAGCGTGTTGAAACTGCCTTTAGAATCATCCTGAAAGATCCGAACGTAAAAGCAATCCTGATTAATATTTTTGGTGGAATCGTTCGTTGCGACCGAGTAGCTCAAGGTGTTGTTGATGCCTATAAAAACATGGGTGATGCTATAAAAGTACCAATCATTGTGCGTCTTCAGGGAACCAATGCTGAAATTGCAAAGGAATTAATCGATAATTCGGGGATGCCAATCTTATCGGCCACACAATTCCAGGAAGCGGCGGATCAAGTTAAAGCAGCTTTATCATAAAGACATAAATATTTTAGAATTAAAATCCTGAGTTAGAGCTCGGGATTTTTTTATTTTCAAATTCTAAGTCAGAACACGTAAATACTCATTTACTATTTTTTACCCAAAAGGAAATGCTATTTTTGTTTTCAGCATGAGCTAATATATTTCTTATGAAAATAGTTAAAAGCCTTTCTTTATGTTTCCTGCTGATTTCTTCGGTAATAAGCTGGTCACAAAACCATACGGCAGACAGTTTAGTTTCGGTTTTACAAAAGGCCAAAAACGACATTGACCGGGCACAACTTTTAAATGCTATCGCCGACGAATATAAATCGAGTGATCCCAAATTGATGTTTCAATTTGCTAACCAGGCATTGCAATTAGCAGTCAAAATAAAATTTAAGGCTGCCGAAGGAAATGCTTATCTCAACTTAGGAAACGCCAATATTATCACCGGGAATTACCCTGTTGCCCTGCAAAATTTTTCTAATGCACAGACTATTTTCGAAAAAGAACTGGAACGTAATCCGGCTAACACAAAAGAATTAAGGAATAGTTTAGCGCGTGCTTATGGAAGTATAGGAATTGTATTTTCAGAACAAAGCAGCTATGCTAAGGCATTGCAATATGAGCTCAAAGCGTTAAAGATTTATGAGGAAACTAAAAACCTTGAAAAATCTGCACGCCTATATAACAACATCGGAATTGTTTACAAAGCGCAGGATGAAGATTTTAAGGCACTGGATTATTTTGTAAAGGGTTTAAAAATACAAGAGAAAATCGGAGATGAAACTGTTGGCATCACTACAACTAACATTGGTAATATATACCTGAATCAAAGGAACTTTCCAAAAGCATTGGAATATTATACCAAGGCGCAGCGGTTATTTGTAAAATATCCAAATCCGCGTGGCTTAGGGGAATTGTACAATAATCTTGGGCTATATTACAAGATGACCAACAATCCGTCAGAAGCCTTGAAAACCTTTGACAAGGCAATTGCAGCGTTCACTTCGATAGAAGATAAATTCGGTATTTCGGATACTTATTTTTACATTGGTGAGATTTATCTGGAGCAAAATAAATTGGACGAAGCCTTAAGTTCAACCAATAAATCATTGGCATTAGCCAAAGAATTGGAAGTCATCGAGCAAGTGCAGAATGCCGAAAAGCGCTTAAGCGAAATTTACGAAAAGAAGCACAATACAGAAGAATCGTTACGACATTTCAAACTCTACAGCATTGCAAAAGACAGTGTTGCCAACGCCGAAAATATTAGGAACGGTGTCCGGGCCGAAATGAACTTTGAATTCGATAAGAAGGAAGCATTGCAAAAAAAAGAACAGGAAAAACGTGAATTGGTCTATAACGAACAATCAAAAAGACATCAGCAGCAAATCTTTTTTGTGGTATTATTTATTTTACTTGTATTCGGAATTATTTTCCTTATTTACAACCGGCTTCAGTTAAAGAAGACATTGACATTGCAAAAGGAATTGGCAGAATACGAGCAGAAAGCACTGCATTTACAGATGAATCCACATTTTGTATTCAATTGCCTGGGTTCCATTTCGAGTTTTATTGTGCAGAACGGAACCGATTCGGCCATAAAATATTTGTCCAAATTCTCCAAATTAATGCGATTGACATTGGAGTATTCTAAGGAATCGCTCATTCCAATTGACAAGGAGATGGAGAGTTTGCAAAACTATTTGGAGCTGGAACAATTGCGCTTCAACCAAAAATTTGATTTTACGATAACTAAAAGTAAAGATATAGAAGACGATGCAGCTTTACCGCCATTATTGCTGCAGCCTTTTGTTGAAAATGCCATTATACACGGATTGATTCCGAAAAACGAAAAGGGAACCATTGCTATTGATTTCTCGATTGAAAAAGAATGTTTGATTTGCACCATTGAAGACAACGGAATTGGTTTTGACAAATCAAAAGAGATTAAGGAAACGCTGGTTTCTGTACACAAATCGATGGCATTGGATATTACCAAAAAGCGCCTCGAAATGATGGAAGCTTCCACTTCGCGCAAAGCGAATGTTGAAATTAGGGAATTAAAAAATAATAAAGGCGAAATTCTGGGAACCAAAGTGGTTTTGAGCTTGCCAATACAATATATAAAATAGTCATAAAGTTTAAAAGTCGAAAGTCATAAAGTCTTTCAACTTAAAATTATACACTTTGGACTTTAAGACATTTGACATTAAGACTTAATTATGATTACAGCCATACTAATAGACGACGATAACAATTTAAGGGCGGGAATGAAATCGCTACTGAATCGTTATGCTCCTGAAATACAAATCATTGGAGAAGCCGATAGCGTAAAAACGGGAACAGAATTGTTGCTTCAAAATCCACCGCAAGTGGTTTTCCTTGACATCCATCTAGGTGATGGCTCCGGCTTTGATTTATTGGAAGAAGTCAATAAAAAAGGGAAATTGAATTCCCAAATCGTATTTATCACGGCACACGAGCAATACGCTATTACCGCTTTCCGATTTAGTGCTTTGGACTTTTTATTGAAACCTGTTGACCCCGACGAATTGGAAAAAGTAATCGGAAAGATTAAAAGTGTATTGGATAAAAATGACAGTGTTGCCCATATTGATTTGCTGTTGGAAAACATCCGCAAGAAAGTAGATAATTTCAAACGGATTGCGCTTTCAAACTCAGATGGGATTCATTTGTTTGAAATCAGCGATATCATTCGCTGCGAAAGTGAGGATAATTACACTACGTTTTATATAAAGAACAGCAAGCCCATTTTAATTTCGAAAACCTTAAAGGAATATGAGGATTTATTGACGGAGCATGGTTTTGAACGCATCCATCAATCACATTTGATTAATCTTTCGTATCTGAAATCGTATATCAAAAAAGACGGCGGTTATGTAATGATGGCGGACAACAGCCATTTACCAATCTCACAGCGAAAGAAGGACAGATTGCAGGAGATATTAAAGACATTGTAGCAAATTCTAATTCAAACCAATCGAATACTCAAATACTATAAATAGACATAATAAACTGATATATCTTTATAATAAAATCAGTCAAAAACCAAAAACTCTTATGAAAAAATTATACTTTTTATTGTTGCTTGCAGGAGTTGCCAACGCACAAATAGTAAATATTCCTGATGCGAATTTTAAGGCCAAGCTAATTTCATCGAATTTTGATTCCAATGGCGATGGGGAAATCCAGGTTAATGAAGTCCAAAACGCAACTTATTTAGACGTCTCACAGTCTAATATTACTGACATGTCAGGTATTGAAGCATTTACAAGCCTTACCTATTTAATATGCTCTGGGAATCAGATTACAGCGCTAAATTTGAGTAATTCACCAAATCTTCAAACTTTGTATTGTAACGAAAATCAACTTGCAACATTAAACATAAGCGGAGTAACAAATCTGCAAACGCTAAATTGCAACAACAACAATCTGAACACGCTTGACGTTAGCAATATGGCTAATCTGACCTATTTGAGTTGTAGAAGTAATCAAATTTCATCACTTAATGTTAATGGTCTAACAAGTCTGACGTATTTGGATTGTAATACAAATCAAATTAGTTCGATTGATGTGAGTAGCTCTGTAAATTTAACGGAATTAAATTGTAGCAATAATCAAATCAACTCAGTAAACATAACTAGTTTGAACAATCTTGTGTATCTTAATTGTTCCGGGAATCAACTCGCTTCATTAAATGTAAATGCATTAACAACGCTTCAAAAAATAATTTGTAATAATAATTATTTAACATCGCTAGATGCAACTGCACTAATAAATCTAACAGAATTAGATTGCAGCTATAATCAGTTAAGCTCTATTAATCCTTCAGGTTCGGTAAATCTTGAAATTTTAAGATGTGGTTTTAATAATATTACCACGTTAAACCTCACTGGATTAAACAATCTTAAACATTTAGATTTTGAACATTGTGAAATAACGTCTATAAACTTAACAAACTTAACTAGTCTTGAAATTTTGAATGCTTATAACAATCAATTAACTAGTTTAAACGTTACTAATTTGGTTAACCTTAAGAACTTATCTTGTACAGGAAATGGGTTAACTTCATTGAACATTAATAGTTTAATAAATCTTGAGTCATTAGTTTGTTCATTTACAAGCATCACAGCATTAAACACGGCTAATTCGCCAAATCTTAAAACATTAATTTGCGTTCAAAATCAGCTAACATCTCTAAACTTAACTAATAATAATAATTTAGAATATTTAGATTGCTCAATAAATCAATTGACCTCGTTAGATGTAACAAATTTAAGCTTATTAAAAACTTTAAGATATGGTAATAATTATTTACCTAATGTTAATTTTTCAGGATTAACACAATTATATCATCTCGCGCTTGATACAACAGGAAGAACATCGCTTGATGTCTCCAATCAACCATTATTAAGAATTTTGTATTGTAATAGTAACCTAATTCCTGTTATAGATGTTTCAATGTCATCCCAGTTAAAAGAACTTGTTTGTGGAGGGCAAAATCTTTCTCAAATCCTGATGAAAAATGGTTCAATTGAAACTTACTTTAATATCATTGTTTGGAGTCCAAATTTACAATTCGTTTGCGGAGATGCAGGAGATTTAAGTCAGATTCAAACCGCTATTGCTGCCGGCACTAGCCCTATAGCAGTTGCAACATCGTATTGTACTTTTGTTCCAGGGGGAAATTACAACACAATCTCAGGAACAATGACTTTTGATGGCAATAACAACGGTTGCGATGCTTCAGATGTTGTGCAGCCTAATGTAAGGATTAATATCAACGACGGAACAAATGCCGGAG
>JAZKCP010000133.1:0-3495 GCA_040388035.1 Bacteroidota bacterium
TGGAATTACATATCGAACAAGGTCCGGTTTTGGACATGGCAAACAAACCAATTGGCGTAGTTTCCGGAATTTCGGGACCGCTTTGGTGGACAGTCAAACTTAAAGGAATGGCTGGTCACGCTGGTTCGGTTCCGATGCCAATCCGAAAAGATGCGATGGTTGGAGCTGCCGAAATTATAATTGCCTTAAACGAAATCGCAACTCAGGTTCCGGGTAACCCAACCGTTGGAACAGTTGGAACACTGAATGTTTTTCCGGCATCGCGAAATATCATTGCGGAAGAAGTTACGATGACAGTCGACTTGCGTGATATTGATTTGGACCGAAGAAACCGCTACGAAAAACAACTACGCGACAAAATAGAATCAATTACAAAAAAACATAGCTTAACCTATTCCATTTCAGAAGACACCAAAAGCGATCCACGCTATTGTGCTGATTGGATTAAGGAAATCATTCATTCCGAATGTCAGAAACTGCAGTTGGATGAAATCGAGTTGATGAGTGGGCCATTCCACGATGCGCTGGCATTGTCGTACGTTTGCGATTACGGAATGATATTCGTACGCTGCAAAGACGGCATCAGCCACAATCCGCTTGAGTATTCTTCCTATGAAGATTTAGCGCTTGGAGCAAATGTCTTATTAGGAACAGTTGCCCAAGTCTTAAAGAAATAGAAAGTAAAGTTATACGCCATACAAAAACCAACTTAAGCCGTCAGAGAAATTTGATGGCTTTTTTTATTCTCTTTCAATAAATACTATCTTTACTTTTTCAACACAAAACTATGTCCAACCAAGACGTCAAAATACTCCACATCGATAACAATCATCCTTTGCTATGGGCACAATTGGAAGAAGCAGGTTTCCAAAACGAAGCTGACTTCGAATCAAACAGAAACGAGATCGAAGCCAAAATCCATAATTATCACGGCATCGTCATTCGAAGCCGATTCAACATTGACAAGGAGTTTATCGATAAAGCTACCAACCTAAAATTCATTGCCCGTGTTGGTGCGGGTTTGGAAAGCATCGATAATGATTATGCTTTATCAAAAAACATTCATCTAATTGCTGCTCCTGAAGGAAACAGAAATGCTGTTGGCGAACACGCTCTGGGAATGCTTTTGTCTTTAATGAATAAACTCAACCGGGCCGACAAGCTCGTTCGTGAAGGGCATTGGATCCGTGAAGGCAATCGCGGCCATGAACTCGAAGGCAAAACAGTTGGACTTATCGGTTATGGCAATATGGGAAAATCATTTGCCAAAAAACTACGTGGATTTGATGTAGAAGTTTTGTGCTATGATATTCTGCCAAATGTCGGCGACGAAAATGCTAAGCAAGTTTCTTTATCCGAATTACAAGCGAAAGCGGATGTTCTGAGCCTGCATATTCCATGGACAAGCTTAACGGATAAGATGATTAATGCTAATTTTATCAATGCGTTTGCCAAACCATTTTGGTTTATAAATACCTCACGCGGGAAAAATGTTGTAACTGATGATTTGGTTGAGGCGTTACAATCAGGGAAAATTCTTGGTGCAGGACTGGATGTTTTGGAATATGAAAAATTGTCTTTTGAAAACCTTTTTATCGATACCGAAAAACCAAAAGCTTTTGAATATTTGCTACAAGCGGAAAATGTTTTATTAACGCCACATATCGCCGGCTGGACATTTGAAAGCCATAAGAAATTAGCGCAGGTAATTGTAGACAAAATCATCCGAAAGTATGACGCTATTTAGTAGAAATCTGATTTTATTTGTATGATTTAAAAAAAGAATTACTAACAAAAAATCAAAAGTAATGAGTAATACAGATTTAAAAAGAGTAACAGGTTTGGGTGGATTTTTCTTCAAATGCGAAGATCCAAATGCGATAAAAGAATGGTACAAAAACCATCTCGGAATTCCGGTTGATTCTTATGGCTGTACATTTTGGTGGAAAGACAAAGACGGAAACGAATGTTCAACACAATGGTCGCCATTTGAAGCGAGTACAAAGTATTTTGCACCAAGCGAAAAGCCGTTTATGATGAACTATCGGGTACACGATTTGGAAGCATTGCTAAAGATTCTGAAAGAAGAAGGCGTGACGATTGTCGGCGATATGGAAACGTATGATTATGGAAAATTCGGCTGGATTTTAGACCCGGAAGGAAATAAAATTGAACTTTGGGAACCAATTGATAGTGCTTTCTTATAATTTTTATATTTTAGCACAACTAACCAACTTAACAAAACAAAAATGGAAGTAATTGACACAAATCCAAAATGGAACAGGCCAAGTAACATACCTGTGTTTAATGTAGACCCAATTTTAGTACTGATCCTTAGTCTTCTGACTTGCGGATTGTATTTAATTTATTGGAATATAAAAGTAGCGCAGGTTTTTAATGCGGTTGCAGAACGTGAAGTTATTTCAATGCCTTTAGCCGTTTTTTCAGGCTGTTGTTTACCAATACATATCTATTTTTATTATCTAGTGGGAAAAGAAGGTTTGCCAAAAGTCTATAAAATTACCGGCGAATTACAAAAAGATGACACTACATTACTTATGGTATTAGGCTTTTTATTTCCGTTTGCTGCGGCTATGATTGTTCAAAGCGACATTAACAGGCTTTACAGATAGAAAATAACGTGAAATACAAAATCTACGGTATCATTGGTGCTATACTTACACTAATGATACCGTTTTTTTTGATGCTAACCAATAAGGACAACCATCTTAAAAATGACCAGTCATTTTGCCCAATTAAGATGTTGACCGGATTTCCCTGCCCTTCTTGCGGTATCACTAAATCAATCGTTTATTTTTATCAGGGCGATATTCTGCTAAGTGTTTCCTATCACATTCTGGGACCGGCAACTGTATTCTTCTGCGTATTTACTATTGGTTTGCTTTTAGTCGAAATAAAAACAAAAAAGGAATATCTTAATCAATACCTGTATAGCAAAAAGGCAGCCTACGGACTAGCAATCCTTATCGGCATTTATCACATTATACGCCTGGTTTATTTTATACATCAACATTCTTTTCAGGAAATTTTAAAAGAATCTATGTGGAAATAAAGTAGTTTTTTAATAAAATAAGAATAATAGGTAAAATTATATATATTTGAAATAATTAACCAAACGGAGCAACCGAAAATCCTTAAGAGTAGGACTAACCAAAAACTAAAAATTATGATTGATTGGTACAAAAAAGTAGTATTTGACAACTACGCAAATTTTAACGGTCGCGCAAGGCGTTCAGAGTATTGGTATTTCACTTTGGCCAATATAATTATTTCGATAATTACGATGTTCATTGATAAAATGCTGGATTTAAAATTTGGAATTAACTCATTATATGGCCTGGCTGTTTTTATCCCAGGAATAGCCGTTGCAACAAGAAGATTACACGACATTGGTAAAAGTGGCTGGATATTGGTAATTACCTATGCCATAATGATAGTGTCAGCCGGAGTGCTTGCCGTTAATGTTTTTTCAAG
>JAZKCP010000133.1:3512-19285 GCA_040388035.1 Bacteroidota bacterium
AATATGGATGTTAGTCTTATTCTGTACGAATGGAGATGAAGGTGCAAACCAGTACGGGCCAGACCCAAAAGGGGATGGTGAAGAAGTCATCAACGAAATAGGATTGGAATAATTTTTTTTCAAGTATAAAAAAGCCCCGATAATTTCGGGGCTTTTTCTATTTATCATTCTTTTCTTTTCGTTCCAGTTCTGCCTGAAATTCTTCCATTACCGGTTTCATGGTACTTTCAGGAATATCTGCTATTCGAATGTACATCAATCCATCAATCGCGTTGTTGAAAAGAGGATCAACGTTAAACGCAACTAATTTCGCGTTTTGCTTTATGTATTTTTTTATAAGCACCGGAAGCCTCAAATTCCCCGGTTCCAATTCATCAATGATTTTATCAAATTTATTCAAATCGGCTTCCGCTTCATCGAAGATAAAGTCTTTGTCGGCGTCTTTTAACTTTACTTTAAATTCCTTTTTTGGATGCACATACTGAGCAATGTAAGGATCATAATAATTAGATTTCATAAACTCAATCATTAAGGATTTTGAGAAATCGGTAAACTGATTGCTGATACTTACGCCGCCAAGAAGGAATTTATGTTCCGGATAACGCAATGTGGTATGTATAATGCCACGCCACAATAAAAACAAAGGCATAGGTTTCTGCTGGTATTCCTTAACGATAAATGCCCTTCCCATTTCAATGGATTGCTTCATCATTTCATATAATTCCGACTCAAACCGGAATAAATCATTGAGATAAAAACCATCCATGCCATATTTAGGAAAAATCTCTGAACCCAATCCCATTCTATAAGCACCGGCAACCCGTTTTGTGTCTTCATCCCACAAAAACATATGATGATAATATTGATCATATTTATCTAAATCAATAGATTCGTTGGTTCCTTCGCCAACTTCCCGAAAAGTGATTTCGCGCAATCTACCTATTTCATGAAGGATGTTTGGAATTTTATCGGCCTGCGTAAAGAAAACTTCGTAGTTTTTGCTTTGAAAAAATCTACAATCTGTTGCTCTCAATTTCTCCACTTCGTCCACCATTTTCTCATGGTTGGCAGGAAAGGCTATTTCCTTTGGGGTTTTTGAGGTTTTTAGATTTAGGTTTAAGTTCAGATTCTGGGAACTTAACAATTTATTTGCTTCATTAAAAGAATTGGACAGCATATAAGTCTTTTTTCTTAAGAATTCTGAGTATTCTTCGATGCTTTTGTGCTCATTCTGTTCAGCAACCGAAATAGGTTTTCCAATACGAACCTTAATAACCCTGTCTTTTTGGGTTAACAATTCCGAAGGGAGTTTTGCCGTTCTGAGTGTTGGATTTATTTTGGATAACAAATAGAAAAAGCGACTGTTTTTGGCATGAAAATAAATAGGAATTACAGGAACCTGTGCCTTGCGGATTACTTTTATAGCGCCTTCTTCCCAAACTTTATCCACAACCAATTTTCCATCCTTATAAGTAGAAACTTCTCCCGCCGGGAACATTCCCAATGGTTTCCCATCGCTCAGATGACGCAATGTTTCCTTAATTCCAATTACGCTCGATTTGGCATCCTTTCGGTCTTCAAAAGGATTCACCGGCATAATGTATTGTTTCATAGGCTCAATGCGATGCAAAAGGAAATTGGCTATGATCTTGAAGTCAGGTTCTTTTTCAAGCATCAGCTTCAACAACAAAATGCCATCTATTCCGCCTAATGGATGATTGGAAATGGTAATATAAGCCCCGTCTTTTGGCAAACGCTTAAAATCTTCTTCCGGAATTTCAAATTTGATTTGTAGCTCATCCAAAATAGCATTGAGGAATTCTACTTCGCTCAAATGCTTATTCCGGTCATACATTTTGTTGAGGGCCGAAATTTTTAAAGCCTTCATTAACAGCCAGCCGCAAAAAGTCCCGAGGACTCCGTACTTATCAGCGTTTATTGCTTTTGCAACCTCTTTGGCGGTAACTAAACCCATGTATAATTTTGGTTTTGAGTAGGAAACAAAGATAGTAATTCTAGTGAAACAGGGGTAACAAAAACAGGAAATCGCCTTACGTATTATAAATTTTTATTATTGATTTTGGGTTTCAAATGTTTAGGTTTTTATCTACATTTGACCCAAGGCCTTTTAGCCCGATTGGACGAAATTAAAAAACTCTAACAACATTTAATGAGAATTATTTCTTATAACGTTAACGGCATTCGCGCGGCAATCAACAAAGGATTTTTAAATTGGCTGCAACAGGCAAATCCCGATGTAATATGCCTTCAGGAAATAAAAGCCACCGAAGACCAGATTCCAACTGAAGCTATTACCGCTGCCGGATATCCATATCAATATTATTTTTCGGCACAAAAAAAAGGATATAGCGGCGTTGCCATTTTATCCAAAACAAAACCCAACAAAGTGGTTCACGGAACCGAAGTGGCGCACATGGATTTTGAAGGTAGGAACCTACGAGCGGATTTTGATGATATTTCCGTAATGAGTTTGTATCTGCCTTCGGGAACGAACTTGGGTAGACTTGACCACAAGTTTAAATATATGGATGATTTCCAAAATTATATTGATGCATTAAAAAAGCAAATTCCTAATCTCGTCATCTGTGGCGATTACAATATTTGCCACGAGGAAATTGATATACACGATCCAATCCGCAACAAAGTCGTATCCGGCTTTTTACCCGAAGAACGAGCCTGGCTGGATAAATTTATGAAAAGCGGGTTTATAGACAGTTTTCGGCATTTCAATAAGGAACCGCATAATTACAGCTGGTGGAGTTATCGGGCAGGCGCACGAGGGAATAATAAAGGCTGGCGTATCGATTACAATTTAGTGAGCGAAAACCTGAAAGACCGAATGAGCAGAGCCGTCATTTTACCTGGCGCAATACATTCCGATCATTGTCCCGTTATGGTAGAAATTGATTAAGAAGCAAGAGAAAAGAACATAGAATAATAGAACATAGAAACTGACTGATATGATAAAAAAAATAGTTTTTTGCCTGACAATAATGAGCCTGATGACGTCGTGTGTTTCCAAAAAAATCTATAATGATTTGGAAAACAAATACACCGATTTGAAGAAGGAAAACCGATTCCTTTCCGATGAAAACGATGAACTCCATAAAGCGAATGCTGACTTTGATTCGGTTAACAGAGCACTTACAGCGGAACTTGACCAGCTTAAAGCCGATAGGGATAAACTTCAGGCGGATTGTACGGCCACGAGCAACAACTTAAAAGCGTTACAGGATTCTTATTCCGCTTTGGAGAAAAACAGCAACGATGCTTTGGAAACCAATATGGCAAAAAACCGTGAATTGTTGGCTCAACTTGACGCTAAAGAAAAAGCATTGGCCGCTGAGCAAGACCGATTGAATAAGCTTAGCAGCGAATTAGCATCAAATACGAAAAGATTAAATGAGTTGGAAAGCATGATGGCCGCGAAAGATGCAGCCATGAAAAAGCTGAAAGACACGTTATCAAAAGCGTTGAATGCGTTTGAAGGGAAAGGATTGACGGTTCAAATGAAGAACGGAAAAGTATATGTATCTATGGAGAACAAATTGTTGTTTCAAACCGGAAGCTGGGCGGTTGGTAGCGAAGGGCGACGAGCGGTGGTTGAGGTTGGAAAAGTTTTGGCTCAAAATCCTGATATCACCGTGTTGATTGAAGGGCATACCGATAATGATAAAATCTTTGGGAATATTGGTGGAGGTATAGAAAACAATTGGGATTTGTCTACTAAAAGAGCAACTGCCATTGTGAATATCCTGAGTGAAAACAGCGGAATCAGAAAACAAAACCTAACCGCTGCAGGCCGTGGCGAATTTGCTCCGATAATGAGTAACGATACCAATGAAGGCAAAGCAAAAAACCGCAGGATTGAAGTTATCCTGACACCAAAACTGGATGAGATTTCTAAGATGCTGAATGAGTTTTAAAAAATAGGTGCTGAGGCGCTGATCAACTAAGGTTCTGAGATTTTCTTGGAACCTTTTTTGTTTTTAAAACTTTGCAACTTTGTATCTTTGCCACTTTGAAACTCCAAAATGAACTACACAACCTTACCCAATACTGATATAAAAGTTAGTAAAGTTTGCCTTGGCACGATGACTTTTGGCGAACAAAACTCTGAAAGCGATGCCCATTCCCAATTGGATTTTGCTATTGAAAAAGGAGTAAACTTTATCGACACTGCCGAAATGTATCCGATTGCTGCAAGGGAAACAACTCTTGGAAAAACGGAAAAGTATATCGGAACATGGCTGAAGAAATCTGGCAAAAGGGAAAATCTGGTTGTAGCTACAAAAATTTCGGGGCCAAACAGAGGCATGGCTTATATCCGGAATCCGCTCGATTTTTCAAAGAAAAGCATCCACGAAGCGGTTGAGTTGAGTTTAAAAAACCTGCAAACCGATTATATCGATTTATATCAAATGCATTGGCCGGAACGCGTAATGAATATGTTCGGGCAACGAGGCGTTTCAAAAATTGATACCCATTGGCAGGAGAATTTCTTTGAAGTATTGAGCGTTTATGAGGGTTTAATCAAGGAAGGAAAGCTAAAACATATTGGTGTTTCGAATGAAAACCCATATGGTGTTATGAAGTTTATCAGCGAAAGCGAGAAACATAATCTGCCAAGGATTGTTACCATTCAAAATCCATATTCGTTATTGAACCGTTTGTATGAAGTCGGGCTTTCTGAAATCGGAATGCGCGAAAATGTTGGCTTATTGGCTTATTCTCCTTTGGCATTTAGCTTTTTGACCGGCAAACATCTGAACGGAATTTTGCCAACATCACGTTTAGGTTTGTTTCCTCAATTCACCAGATATTCAAATGCAAATTGTTACAGAGCCACCAAATTATACCACGAATTGGCACACGAAAATGGACTGACCTTAACGCAAATGGCTTTGGCTTTTGTGAACAGCCAGGATTTTGTGACTTCTACGATTATCGGAGCTACCACCATGAAGCAGCTTCAGGAAAATATTGCGGCTTTTGAAACCGTTTTATCGCCGGAAGTCATAAACGAAATCAATAAAATCCAGGAGTTAATCCCGAATCCTGCGCCTTAATTATTCCACTACCAGTTTAGACTGATATTTGTTTCCTGATGAATCTTGTACCGAAATCAAATACAATCCGCTTGATAACGCAGTAATATTTACAGAAGGATTGGTTTCGTTATTCTCAACTGCTTTGGCCAATACCAATTTTCCGGTTAAATCAAAAATGTTCACTCTTGAAAGTAATGTTTCGGAAGTGTTTTTAATAAAAACTTCGGTCCTCGCCGGATTTGGATACAACGAAAAACCATTTTTTTCAAATTCGGAAGCGCTTAACGAAGTATCGACTATTTTATAAATTGTCGAAGGTGTTGATGCACTGTATTGTGTAGAAATTGAAACATACAACTCGCCGTTCATGTCTTCTCCAAAACTCCCTGCGTAGCCTGTTGCATCATAACCCCAGGTTATTGCTCCCGCTGCATTTACCATTCCTATTTCTGCTGTACAAAAATCGGCAACGAAATATTTGTTTTGGAAATTAGGATACGTTGTTCCGGTATAATAATAACCTCCTGTAACGGAACATCTGCCTGCGGCATGTGTATATTGGGTAAGCGGTGCTACAGTGGAAGCATAGGGCGGGCACGGACCGATTGTAGTGCTATAAACGGTATTGCCTTCATAACAACGCCATCCAAAATTTAATCCTGCCGGCAATGGTGTCGTAATTTTATTAATTTCTTCAATCGAACCCTGACCTACATCGGCAATCCACAATTCACCGTTCAAACGGTTAAATGAAAACTTCCATGGATTACGCAATCCAATAGCCCAGATTTCTTCTTTTCCTGCTTCGGCAACATATGGATTGGTTGGCGGGAATCCATAATTTAAGGAACCGGCAATAGTGTCAACATCTATTCGAAGCATTTTCCCCAAATAAATCCGGGAAGGATAAGTGGCTACTTGTGGATGTGTCAGACTTAGATTTTGCGCATAACCGTTCGTGTCGCCTGCACCACCGCCATCTCCCATTCCAATGTATAAATAGCCATCCGGGCCAAATCGCAAAGTACCTCCATTATGATTGGAGGCAGGTTGGCTGATTGTCATTAAAATGGTTCCTGTTGGATTGGCAATGTTTTGATCCGCACTCACGCCATATCGCGCGATAACCGTACTTCCGTCACTGGCTCGTGTGTAATTTACAAAGAAAAGTCCATTGACAGCATAATTAGGATGAAAAGCCAAACCCAATAAACCTCTTTCTCCGCTTGCCGTTGTTAAGGAACTTAAATCTAAAAAAGGAGTCGCATTAATAGTTCCATTGGAGTTTACTATACGTATCAAACCGCCTTGTTGCGCTACAAAAAGCCGGGAGTCATTTACGGGATGTTCAATAGCAATCGCGGAAGTAAATCCGGTTGCAAATTGCGTTAATCCGATTGTTTGCGAATGATTCACTAATGAACACAAGCAAATACTTAAAAGGAAAATTTTTTTCATAGCATGAATTTTTTGGTTAAGTAAAGTTAAGAATAAAAAGGTTAGAATCAAATGATTAAAAAAAACGCAACCATTTAGGATTGCGTTTCTGATTTTATAGATTATCAATGATTTTATCTTTAGGATATTTGACTTTGTAACTTATCCTTATTTTCTTGGTTTCATTTGGATTGAGTTTCAAATCCCAGGTCAGAATTCCTGTTTCCTTGTTTTCCTTTGCAGTACTGCTTTCCAATAATTCAATTTCGACCTCTTTATCTGTGCTTAAAGGATATTGGTCTTTTAGCGTAATGCTTGCGGCTTCCTTCTTATTATTCCTAACAGATATATCATAAGTAAAGGTTTGCTCTTTTTTGGAAGAAAGAAAACGCGTTCCCGATTTGTCCACAACTTTTTCACGCTTAATGGAGATTTTTTTGTCTCTTCCCATGCTTAAATTCAAAGTGTCTGAAGTTTGATTTGGATTAATCATTGTTTTGCCTACATACAATCCTTCGAAAATAATATTGGCTTCACCTGGCAATAAGTTATATTTCGAATAATCATTGATTTCTGCCAAAAGGAAAGCTTCTTTTTCCACTCGTGGCGCAGCGTAATATTTATAGGTTGCAGGCAATTTTATATCTTTCAATGCCACGCTGTGCGGTTTTCCATTAGATAAAATATCGTACGGAATATCAATATCAAACGAAACGTTGAGTTGGTTTTCATTGATTGTTGTGTAATTTGAAATAGAAGACCTATCCTCTTCTTTGAAATATCCCGAATTACCCCGAATTTGAAGACCCGCAACTTTTCCTTTGAGTTGGTTTTGAACACCAAGATTTATATCTTTATCATATAAATCGCCATATCTCAAAAACCAGGAACTTAGTATTGGCGCCTGATTATTCTGATTTGGATTTCCGGAAGACAAAGTCAGGTTTACTTTTTTCCAGTCAATACCTGTATTTTGAACTACCTGGGCTTTATACATTAGGTTTATTGGTGAAGTAATATTCTCGGCACGCAAATCATAAAATGGCGCCCAGGAAGCATTATTGGTAATATAATTGATATCCAAATTTACAACGCCGGCTATCTCATTCATCACTTGTAAAATCAGTTTTCCTTTTGAGGTTTTATCCTCTTTTTTGGTGTTGATTTCGAGTTTGTCGTTAAGGCTTATGAATTTGCGATTGAGTTTGGCTTCTTTTTCCTGTAAGGTGACAACCGCATTATCGAGTTCATTTCGTTTGGTTTTATAGAAATCAACCAATTTCATTAATTCGTTAACGTTTAAGCCGGTATTAGCTCCGCCAACATTTTGATTAGCATCTAAAAGTGCGATTGCCTGTTGGTTGGAATAGATTTCAATCTGTACTTTTTTGATTTCTTTTTGGACAATCGAAATACTGTCACGCACTTTTTTGATTACCGGATTGGCTTCGTCAATTTCATATTCTGAAATATAGTTTTGTGTAAACTGGACTGATAAAACGGTTACGGAATTAGGAGCGCCAATTTGTACGGTATTTTCATTCAGATAATCGGCGACATTTTTTATTACGATTTCACTCGTTCCGGCAGGAAGATTTACCGAAGCGGTTTGGGATAATTCGGCGGCGTTAAAATAAACGGTTGCGGCTTTGACTTTGGCGTTGGTAAAAATTGGTTTTTGGGCAAACATCATTGCAGAAACCAAAAAGAGGATGGTAAAGAGGACTTTTTTCATGTGTTTAATATTAGGTGTTACTTCTATAAGAGACCTAATAACACAAAAAGGTTGGGAAGGAATCGATTTTATTAATTTCTGCGTGACTTAAAATTCAAATTCTTCAACCGGTGTATTATCGTTTTGGATAGCTGAAGGTTTTTGTTTCAGATAGTATTTTGCCGGCCCTGAAATGTGCAAAGGGAAATTCCCAATGGTATCATTGGCTTTCAGCAAACCTCTTTTAAACATTAGGTTGGTAAGGAAAGTTTGAGTTTTTTTTGCTGATGGTTTTAATTTGTTATTAGCATCAAATTTTGTCATAAAACCTTTTGGAAAAGGAATTATTTGTGCTAAAAAGAGGCATTGATTTACGTTGAGATCCCACGGTTTTTTTTGGAAATAAAAATGTGAGGCTTCGGCAATTCCGTATACGTTTGGACCCCATTCTATAATATTAAAATAGACTTCCAGCATTCGGTCTTTAGAACTGATATGATTATTCTCGAGGATATAAACCAATAAAATTTCTTCAAGTTTCCTTGACAGTGTTTTTTCGCGTGTCAGAAAGACATTTTTTACCAGCTGCATGCTAATTGTACTCGCGCCACGGGTGAACTCCTTGGTTTTAATATTTTTAGTAATAGATTCCTTGAAAGCAGAATTAATGAATCCGCGATGCTCCATAAAAGAAGGATCTTCGCTGGTTAGAACGCATTTTTTCAGATAGGGTGACATCATACTTAAAGGCGTATAATTCCAGTTTCCAGAGCCCACAAATATCGGGCGCTGCGCGATTCCTTTGTCGATAGCGCGATAGGTAAACGGACGGTTTATCTTGCTCAAATCGGCTTCGCCATATTTGGTGATTTTCAAGCCATCGGGTTTTAGGCTGCTATCGAAAACCAACTCATTTGGTTTGTGGTTATTATATTCAAATTTGAGTGCATAACTAAAACTTCCATTTGCCTCCATCCCTTCAAAATGGCGAAATAGTCCGGTCGGCAACGAATTGATAAAATCCTGAGCTTTTATTTTCGGGATTTTCAATTTGAGCGCATAAATCTTATCCTTGTCATTTGTATAAGAGATAAATGGCTGGCATTTAATCTTATTCAGCTCAACAGTTGAAGTACTGTCAAGAGCAATAAATCGCTTTCCAACAATCCAACGATAATCGAAACGGGCATTTTTTATCCGAACATCTTTGCTTGCAATTTTGGGATTGTTTACAAACAAATCTTCAATCGAAGAATAGCCATCAATATGTAGTTCGCCACTTTCCATAGCCAAATTTTCTAAGTTGAAATGAATTGATTTAAAACCCGTTTTCAGATTGAATCTTTTATCAATATACGGAATCCTGATAGTGTCGTTTTTTGTATTGGCAAATGTCAAATCGGCCTTTCTGTCTCTTGGATCGGCAAAACCATTGATGCGCCATTGTTGTGAAAAATTATCCGAAGAAACGTCGATTATAGTGTTGAGTTTCTTTTCATTCAAAACCAATTGGTTGAAATCGAAAACTACTTTATTGCCCTTATCATTAAATTTGAATGCAAAACCTTTGACGTCCATATCGGTCGGAACCAAGTCTAATAATCTTGAGGTAATCCGGTTTAGAAGCTTGGCATAATTTACTTCTGCAGTTGAATCTTTTTCTTTTTTAGAACGCAGGAAAGCATCATAATTGCTGCCGTTTTTGGTTTTTACCAATTGAACAAACCCTTTGTTGATTTCCAGTTTCCCCAATTGAATATCACCAATTAGCAGTTTCCAGAAACTAACACCTGTTTTTAATTCGTTAATATGAACCAAGGTATCTGCATTTTTTGGTACTAAAGCGATGTGCTGAAATTCCACATTCGTCAAACCATGAAATTCTGCTTTTTGTATGGTAACATTACATTGATAATCGCGCTCGAACTGATAATCAACCTGACGGATAACTTTGTTTAGAATGGTATTCCGAAACGAAAAAATCAATATCAAACCCAGCAGCACCATAGTGCCCAAGATTTTTAGGAAGATAATTATTTTTCGTTTTGTTTTTTTCATTTTGCGCTGTCAACATTCAATCCAATTCCGATTACATTTGGAAGGTATGGTCCTTCGAAGTTATGCGAAATGGTAATTTTATATTTTCCTTTTTGGAGTTTTGTCTTTTCCTTAATGCTATATTTTAAGTCGCAGACATCTCCGGCGCATTCCGCTAATTCTTTGCCTGAATCGTCTTTAATTGCTAAATCAACAGATAAATTTTCCTTTTCACCTGTAGGGTTTTCGATGGTGAAATTTATCGGAACTGTTGCGAATTGATAATCATAAACGTGACTAAATTTAAATGTCAGATTGTATGATGGTGCATCGTCAGTTATATCAAATTCAAATGTTTTTGCCTCTGTTTTTTGCCAACGGTTATCTTCGCCAAACGTATCAAATTCGCTGAATTGATTTTGTTTGGAACAGGAAATTAAAAGTATAAATAATGATAGAAAGAGTAAGAGTTTTGCTTTCATAAACAGTTTATATTATTAATTTAAAACGCTTTTTTTTAATTTTTATTGTTCCAAAGTTTAGCCAAATAATTGCTCCACGACTTCTTCAATTTTGGAAACCAGGATAATTTTTATTCCGGGAAATTTAGCTGAAATTTTATTGTACTTAGATACAAAGATAGTCGAAAATCCTAGTTTTTCTGCTTCCTGAATGCGCTGTTCTACACGGTTTATTGGGCGAATTTCTCCGGAAAGTCCAACTTCGCCGGCAAAGCAGACATCCTTGCCCACAGCGATATCTTCATTCGAAGACAAAATTGCCGCCACAACGGCCAAATCAATTGCAGGATCGTCGACAGAAATTCCACCGGTAACATTCAGGAAAACGTCTTTGGTTCCGAGACGGAAGCCGGCACGTTTTTCCAACACGGCCAAAATCATGTTCAGTCGTTTGGCATTATAGCCTGTGGTACTTCTTTGTGGTGTTCCATAAACTGCGGTCGAAACCAAAGCCTGGATTTCAATCATCAAAGGGCGCATTCCTTCCAGTGTTGAAGCAATTGCTGTTCCTGAAAGTTCTTCTTCGCGATGTGAAATTAAAATTTCGGAAGGATTGGAAACTTCACGCAAACCTGAGCCCTGCATTTCATAAATTCCCAATTCAGCAGTAGAACCAAAACGGTTTTTTAATGAACGAAGTATTCGGTAAACATGATTCCTGTCGCCTTCAAACTGCAAAACGGTGTCGACCATGTGTTCCAGGATTTTTGGCCCGGCAATGTTTCCGTCTTTTGTAATGTGGCCAATTAGGATAACCGGAATATTGGTTTCTTTGGCAAATTTTATCAATTCTGCCGTAGTTTCCCTAATCTGGGAAATGCTTCCCGCTGTCGATTCAATATAGTCGGTATGCAAGGTTTGTATCGAATCGATAATGACAATATCGGGTTCGGTTTCTACAATATGCCGAAAAATATTTTGGGTTTTGGTTTCGGTTAAGATGTAGCAATTGTCGCTGTTAGGATTAATCCTTTCGGCACGCATTTTTATTTGCTTTTGGCTTTCTTCACCCGAAACATATAAGGTTTTATAAGGTAATTTTAACGAAATCTGCAACAGCAAGGTACTTTTTCCGATGCCTGGTTCTCCACCCAAAAGTATTAATGACCCCGGAACAATTCCGCCGCCAAGAACCCGGTTAAATTCGCCATCAGTGCTGTCCATCCGTACTTCCTGGGTTGAATCGATTTCTTTAATTCGAAGTGGCTTGGAAACTCTTTTGGAATCGGTACTCGAAGGTTTCCAATTGGTTTTTTCTTCCTTCTGGATAATCTCTTCCGCAATAGTGTTCCATTCTTTGCACGAGTTGCATTGACCTTGCCATCTCGCATATTGTGCTCCACAATTTTGACAAAAAAAAGTAGTTTTTACTTTCGACATTATTCTGCTTTTTTCTCTTCTGTTGGCGTGTCAGTTGGTGGCGTGTCGGCTGGAGTTGCTTCTGTTGGTGTATCGGCTGGTACAGGTTCTTCTACTGCAGGTTCCGTTTTTCCGTTTTTCCCTTTTTTAGGCATTAATTTTTTTAATTCATCAGCTCTTTCGATCATCATGTCTTTGGTTAAATCGCCTATTTCCTCGCGTTGAAAGGCGGTCATATATGATTTGACGGCTTTTGCGTTCTCACCTGTTTTTTCATACATCTGACCCATTTGATAATCAGCAAGCATTGATTTTGGATAATTTTTTCGGGCTAATTGCGCCAATTTTTCGAACTCATTGTAGGCTTTATTTTTCAGGATTGCGGCTTCAATCGCTTTAAAATCGTTTAAACGGATAGGCAATTTTAATGCAAAAGATTTTTCAATCACACTATATTTTTGAGCTAAATAATCGACATATCCCGATGGAAGTACCGCAATTTTTTCATTGAATTCGGTAGTCGAAATCGGTTGGTAAACCGAAAATATCTGATACAAAGCACTTGGAATAGAATTCAAAACCAATGAATAATGTGATGCTCCTTTGAAATCGTCAAATCTGTAATTCAGCGTTGGTTTGTTGATTTTTTTGGCTACTTCGTCCAGGGCTATAATTCGGTTACGCATTTTTTTTACGTCGCCATCGGCTGAAGAATGATAATAAAAAATAGGTTTCTGAATCGCCGCGAATCTATCTGGTAGGTGTTCTTCCATTCCAGTTGGAAGTTCCGGACTCATAGAGATATAGGCGTCAAAAACAGGAACGTCTTTGTAGAGATAGCAATTCAAAAACCCGGCGGTTGTGTCTAATCCGGCAATCATTTTGAACGGCGCCGTTCTGTATTTTTTTTCTATATAAGGCAACAACTCCATGCCGATAAACTCAAAAAAAGCTTCCCCTTTTTCTGTTGGCAAACCGGTTTCTGCATCAACAGCGCAGTCGGCTTCGCGTTCGTTATTTTTATTTTGTGTAATTCCAACTATAATGACTTCAGGCAAATCATCCCAATAGTTGCCATAACTTAAGGCACCTTGAAAAGCATCGAATAAAAAATCGCCATCCAATAATACCAAAACAGGGTATTTTTGACTTTGATGCCTGTCATATGATGGCGGTAATCCGATGGTGATTTCCCGCTCTTCGTTCATTCTTTTAGAAGATATCGTATCAGTTATTTTTTGGGAAAAGACAGCATTGGAACAAATGAAAAATAAAAGCAGGATATTTCTTTTCATGATAGTAGGATTAGTTTAAACAGAAGTTTGTTAAATTGACTAGCAATATAACAAAATTATTTATTTCTATTTAAAACCGGAAGCAAAACATAGGAAATCAATCCGAGGACAATTGCCAAAATTGTTTGCGATGTCCAGACCAGCCATCCAAAAGCGGTTCCGACGTCTTTTGTAATTCCGTAAAGGGAAAAAATTAATGCGATGGAAAATGGGTAAGCGCCCAGTCCGCCGTTAGAGAATCCTACGGCCAGGCTGCCAAAAATGAAACCCATAATTACAATGTCAAAACTGATTTCTGACGTTTCCGGCAGTGCAAAAATGGCTACATAAAACATAGTTAAATAAGAAAACCAAATAAAGAATGAGTGGAAAATGTACTTCCATTTGTCCTTCATTTTATAAACAGTAGTTATGCCTTCAACCAATCCTGATAATTTCTGCTTTAATTTTACGATGATTTCCCATTCTGCATAAATCCAAATCAATATAAAAACAATAAACAGGACAATCGCAATGCAGCCGGTAATGATCAGTGATTCTAAAGATACATGCTGGCTCAAAAGGAACTGATAAATCTGATCAAACTGGGAAACAAAGCCAATAAAAACAAATAATAAGAAAATAACAAAATCAACGATTCGTTCGGCAACTATAGTTCCAAATGCTTTGTCAAAAGGAACATCTTCATATTTCTTTAGCAAAGCGGCACGTGAAATTTCTCCCGAACGCGGAACCGTTAAATTAACCAAATACCCTACACAAACAGTCAAAAAATTATTTGAAAATTTAGTTTGATAACCCAAATGGTTTAATGAATATTTCCAACGATAAGCCCTTAACCAATAACCAAGACAGGCAATGACTAATGACAATAAAATAT
This sequence comes from Bacteroidota bacterium, assembly GCA_040388035.1. GTDB lineage: Bacteria > Bacteroidota > Bacteroidia > Flavobacteriales > Flavobacteriaceae > Flavobacterium. The sequence continues at coordinate 17,828 of JAZKCP010000133.1, forward strand.
AATAGTAATTTGCCTTTTCAAAACTGATTTTTATCTTCTCAATTTCATCGGCAGTCAATGTGGTAAATTGATAGTATATAATTCCTATTCCTATCAAAAGAGGAATGAGAATTGTCAACCATTTGCCAATTTGTTTTTTCAAGAGGATTATGTCAGGGAATTATTAGTTTCGTTTGGGAAAACCAGCCAAGGCTTGAAGTTTTTTGCTTCTTCAAAATCCATTACGGCATAAGACATAATTATTATAATGTCACCTTTATGGACTTTTCTTGCCGCAGGGCCATTCAACGTAATTTCACCTGAATTTTTTATGCCTTTAATAACATAAGTATCAAAACGTTCGCCGTTGTTGACATTTACAATGGAAACTTTTTCACCTTCAATCAGGTTTGCGGCTTCCATTAAGGTTTCGTCAATAGTGATGCTGCCAATATAATTTAAATCGGCGCCGGTAACTTTTACCCTGTGAATCTTAGATTTTACTACTTCAATTTGCATGGCGCAAAAGTAAATTAATTTAATGAAATCGTATCAATCAATCTGATTTTGTTAACAAAAACTGCAATGAAAGCGCGATATTTTTTTGTTTTGCTTTTTCGGATGCAGGGCAACAAAGTTGCTTCATCTGCAATCTGGAAATATTCCAGTTCAAAACGATTCTGTCTCTCAAATGTTTTTGTGACATATTCCGCTACTTCCTTCGCTGATTTTGTTTTGAATAACTTCTTGGCTTCAGAAATAGTTTTGTAGATGATCGAGCCTTCTTGTCGCTCAACATCAGATAACCTTTCATTACGCGAACTCATGGCGAGGCCATTTGATTCCCTGTGAATTGGGCAGCCAATTACATTGACACGCATTTTTGTTTTTTCGACCATTTTTTTTACGATTTGTAATTGCTGAAAATCCTTTTCGCCAAAATAGGCATTGGTAGGTTTTACTATTTCGAAAAGACGTTTTACAATGGTTCCGACTCCGTCAAAATGTCCGGGACGGAATTTGCCTTCCATTTGATTTTCCAAACCGTCAAAATTGAAATGCTGCGACACCGTTTTTCCTTCATAAATATCATCAACGCTCGGTGCAAATACGATGATATCATCAGAAACGGTTTTTATTTTTTCAATGTCTTTGTCTAATGTTTTGGGATATTTGGCTAAATCCTCAGCATTATTGAATTGTGTTGGATTGACAAAAATGCTAATAACATTAATGCTGTTATGCTTTAGGGCTTCGACAAGTAGCGAAAGATGACCTTCGTGAAGCGCACCCATTGTAGGCACAAAACCAATGGAAGTTTTTTTGTTTGAAACAGAATTGAGATAAGAAACTAATTCGTTTTGAGTGTTAAAAAGAAGCATTGGCTTTCAGTAAATGAGTTGCAAACTTACCATTTTCATAAATAACTGCATAAATTTTTGTACTTTTGCCTGTTTTTTATTGCCAATAAATAAAGTA
>JAZKCP010000134.1:0-7095 GCA_040388035.1 Bacteroidota bacterium
GCTCCTACCGGAACTGTCCATACATAACTGTACGTTCCTGCCGGTGTCGGTGTTGTCGTTACAGTGGCAGGTGTACCTGAACAAACAGGTGCGCTGCTTACCGTTACCGTTGGTTGTGGGTTTATTGTTATTGTTACCGTCGCTATATCAGTTGCACATAATGCAGAAGAAACAGTATAAGTAAATACATAAGGACTTCCGGCCAAAGTCATTGTTGACACATCAATTGTGCCTTGAGAACCATTAGTTGTAGTAACTGGACCTGTCCAAACACCTGTGCTATCGGGTGTCCCTCCTAATAAATTAAATAAATCGAATGGAGCCGTCGAAGAAATCTGATCTACACATATCCCCCTATTTCCATTACTACCTGCGTCATTGGGCTCATAAATATTAACCAAAACGTCAAGCCTATCACTACTTTCACAGGGCGGATCAACTGTAGTAGCATAATAGTGCTGTCCATTCACAAGTGGTGTTGATAAATCTAGAGGAATTCCAAAAGAAGAAGTCAAATACCAATTATTGTTACCAGAGGCCACCAAATCATTTACAGTAGGCGGATTGTTATTACAAAATTCCTGAACAGCCGGTCCGGTAGGAACCGGAACAATTCCAACATTTACAAATAATTGCAACCTTGAAGTTTCACACCCTGTATCGGGATTAGTTTGACTAATATAATAGATAGTATTATCTGTTAAAACTGCATTAGGTAAAAGGGCGGTTCCTCCAGCGGGCACGGTATACCATCTTAAACCATTACCAGATATCACGAATTGTGGATTGGATGGAGTTGCCTGATTAGCAGTAGTAACACAAACTCCTTGAAAATTTGCTCCGGTCGGGGCAGAATAAACTGTCACTACAACACTTTGTCTCGTTCCACAAGGCGGCCCTGTTGCGGTATCTGCAAAATAATCTGCTCCATTTGTTAGACTCGTAGTGCTTGATAAAGGCGCTCCTCCTGTAGCATTTGCATACCATCTGATACCATCACCATTATCTGTAGCAACAAGGCTAGCAATGGTAGGAGACTGTGTATCACAGAAAGACTGGGTTGCATTTGTTACCGTTGGACATTGAGAATATACAGAATTATTATACCCTAAAAGAGTTGCTAATAAAATAATATAGATAGAATAATTTTTAACAAGAGTAGTGATTCCCATAAGCAATTCAATTTTAGACAATCCTTTACTTGACTATATACTCTCTATTATTTACACCGTTATATTGTAAAAGTGATGTAATCTGATATTCAACAGTATACTCCAAAGCAAAAAAATACTTCCACTATATTACTCATAATTACAGTCATGGGATTTTGACTTATTAAAATGTTATAAACAAAATAATCAACACAAATTCAGGTTGCTTGTTAAGTGAAAGTTTATTTATCTTATTGAAATAAAACATTTTACGATAAATAAAAATTTAAATTTGAAGTTATTAATAATTTGATTTACTTTTTAAAAATAAAAAATTGTTAATAAGTTTACTTGTAATCGTAAACCTATTAACAACTAATTGTAAAATTAAAATGAATTAAAACATAATGTTTTGGATGTCTTTTGAGGCGATTTGAAATTCCCGGATTACGTCATTAATAATAGACTCAACTGATTTGATCTCGTGAATTAAACCCGCTATTTGCCCTATTTCTAATTCTCCCTCATCTAAATCCCCTTCGAACATTCCTTTTTTAGCTCTTGCCCTACCAAGTAATGCTTCCAAGTCCTCAGGCGTCGGACATTTGGAGTATAACTCCTGAATATCGTGATAAAATTTATTTTTTATCAATCGCACCGGTGCTAGTTCCTTCAACGTCAATTGTGTATCACCTTCTTTTAATCCTATTATGGTTTTCTTGAAATTTTCATGAGAAGAACTTTCAAAAGAAGCGGCAAATCGAGAACCCATCTGAACACCGTCAGCACCAAGAACCATTGCGGCAAGCATACCTCTCCCCGATGCAATTCCGCCGGCAGCAATCAATGGAATATTGATTTGTTCCTTTACCATAGGGATTAAGGTAAACGTAGTGGTTTCTTCTCTCCCATTATGTCCACCAGCTTCGAAACCTTCAGCAACAACTGCATCGACTCCAGCCTCTTGTGCTTTCAAGGCAAATTTTGAACTACTCACAACATGGACAACAGTTATTCCTCTTTCTTTTAAGTAACTGGTCCATGTCTTCGGGTTTCCTGCGGAAGTGAAAACGATTTTTACATCTTCCTCAATAATAATCTCAATGATTTCCTCGATATTTGGATACAGCATCGGAACATTAACTCCAAAAGGTTTGTCCGTTGCTTTTTTGCATTTTTGGATATGTTCCCGCAAAACATCCGGATACATCGAACCTGCGCCTATTAATCCTAAACCTCCGGCATTGCTAACAGCACTGGCTAATTTATAACCACTATTCCAAATCATTCCGCCTTGAATAATTGGATATTTTATATTGAAAAGTTGGGTGATTTTATTCATTAATTTTTAATGATTTTTCCAGTCTGGGTAAAGGAATTACTTTTTATTTTATAGAAATAAATTCCGGGACTGATGTTCTCCATCGAAAGTAAATTAGCCGTAGTTTGAATAGTCTTTTCAAAAATAATTTGACCTAAAGCGTTGTAAAAGCTAATTCTTGCTTCATTAAAATTCGCCGGAAACGAAATAAAAAGTTCATTGGAAACTGGATTAGGATACACTAAAAATCTTCCGATTGCATTATCTGTCAGGGAAAGCGCATTAGATAATGCCAACTGAAAATCCGGAATTCCATAACCATATTGATTTGTTGGGTTAGTAAATCTATCAGCAGATTGCTTGACAAAATCTACTATTTGCTGACTGGTTAAATTTGGAACTGCTCCCCAAAAACTTGCTATCATACCTGCGATAATCGGGCAGGAAAAAGAAGTTCCACTCGCAGTTTGAGTATTTCCACTTGTATTGGCAACAGTTGCGCCCTGCCCTTTCGCCATCACATCAGGTTTTATTCTTCCATCAAACGACGGCCCGATTGAGCTAAATGCTGCATATTCTTCATCGGATTTTACAGCGCCTACAGCTAAAACATTAAGCGCTTCAGCCGGTACTCCAACATGATTGTATGGTTCCGGGCTTGCTCCCGAATTCCCGGCACTGGCAACAACCACTATTCCTTTACTAAAAGCAATATTAGCGCCTTTCGAAGCGAAAGCCGTGTCGCCTGTAAATTCACTATAGAAATGTCCATAATTTGGATTATCAAACTGATAATAACCCAATGAAGTAGAAATGACATCTACCCCTAGTCTATCCGCTTCTTCTGCTGCTTCAACCCAATAGCTTTCTTCTACAGGACTTTCCTGCGCTACATCTTCGGTTACAAATAAATAATATTGAGCATCCGGTGCAGTTCCGACTAACTCACCGTCAACATAGCCGCCCATGCAGGAAAGTGTCAGAGTTCCGTGATTGTGTAAAGAATAAACATTGGTATTCTGACTAACAAAATTATAACCGCCTAAGATTAAGTTATTATCGAATAATCTTTGGAAAGGAGCTGTTGTATTGACATTGATAAATCCGGAATCAAGAACGGCTATTATTTTATCTGTTCCCGTATAATTTGCCTGATGGAGTAAATGACCATTCAGCATCTGGATTTGATTAGCGGAATTTCCATAATTAAAATCAGTCAAAACATCCATTTGCTTATTAACTGGCGTAATGGTTTTTGGCCTCGGCTTTTTCGAATTCAAAGAAGCATCCGCAAATTGAACACGATTCACATACGGTAACAAAGTCAGTGCATTAATATCGTTAACGCTGCCTTGAACGTGAAGACAATTCAACCATTTTGATTTGGCCATCACGGTAATTCCATTTGACGCAATAATTCCATCAATGTAAGGCTGATGAATTGGCATATCATTTTCACTTAATGTAATCCCTTGATTGGTTCTTCGATCTAAAGCGCGTTGGGTCAGAAAGTTTAGAGGTGTATTCAGTTGAGTTGATGCGTTTGGTTTATCATTAAAATAAACCCAGGCATCTTCCTGGGAATAGCCATAGCAACTTAAAAGTAAAAAAGCAATAAAGAAAAGTTTATTACTCACCACTGAAAAATTTGAATCTAATTGGTGTTCGTGAATCTTCGATTTCATAGCAGTAACTTTTGGAAATGCTAATTTATGAAATTACTCCTGAACCAACTAATTCATCATCAATATTCCAAGCTACAAATTGGCCTTCGGTAATAGCCGATTGCGAATCATCAAAAGAAACATACAAACCGCTTTTAAATTGGCATAAAGTCGCCTTCTGCAATGCCTGACGGTAACGGATACGCGCCATAACTTCCATTGTCTCTCCGTTTTTCAACGCTAAATCTTCGCGTATCCAATGAATTTCTGACGGCTGTACTCGCAATGCTTTTTTGAACAAACCGGGATGATTTGGACCTTGACCGGTATAAATCGCATTTGATTGTACATCAGTAGCAATGATAAAAAGCGCTTGTTTTGTTCCGCCAACATTTAGCCCTTTTCGTTGTCCGATAGTGAAGTAATGTGCGCCTTGATGTTTGCCAACTACTTTACCGTTTTCGGGCGAATAGGAAATCCCTTCAGACTCAAAAATTAATTTTTCTTCCAAAGAATCGAAGTCGGGTTGCTCCTGATTGTAAATAGAACTATTAGCATCAATTTCATAAATCAAACCTTCTTTAGGCTGCAATTGCTGTTGCAAAAATTCGGGTAAACGAACTTTTCCAATAAAACATAATCCTTGCGAATCTTTCTTTTCTGCTGTAACCAAATCAAGTTTAGCCGCAATTTCACGAACTTCTGATTTTGTTAATTCTCCAATTGGAAATAAGGATTTGGCTAATTGTTCCTGGGATAACTGACAAAGGAAATAGGATTGGTCTTTGTTTCCGTCCTTTCCTGCAAGCAATTGATATACCGGCTTCCCATTAACTTCGATTTCGCCTTTTCTGCAATAGTGACCTGTGGCAACATAATCTGCGCCAAGCGATAAAGCAATTTTCATAAAGACATCAAACTTAATCTCACGGTTGCACAATACATCGGGATTTGGAGTTCGTCCCAGCTCGTATTCGTTGAACATATAGTCCACGATTTTTTCTTTGTATTGTTCGCTCAAATCAACGGTTTGGAATGGAATTCCTAATTTTTCTGCAACAAGAAGTGCGTCATTGCTATCTTCGAGCCACGGACATTCATTGGAAATGGTCACCGAATCATCATGCCAGTTCTTCATAAAAAGAGCAATGACTTCATATCCTTGTTCTTTCAAAAGATAAGCAGCAACACTGGAATCAACACCACCGGAAAGTCCGACAACAACTCGTTTCATTTAAAATATTATTGTTTATTATTGGTCAAATGTAATAGCTAAAGCTATTTCATAAACGCAAAAAAAATTTGCGGCAAAGTTACCGCAAATTCCGTAAAATTATACACTTCAATATCAGTTAAAGCAATTCTATCGTAGACAAAAACTATTTATCTTCCAAGTTTGTTTTTAATATCCTCTTCCAGATTAGGGTTTGGCTTTTCCGCATCTTTGACTTCCACTTTAACATCTGACTGTTTTGGCATTATTGGCTTTTTGAAGTTTTTATTTTGGAAGTTCATATTGACATCCTTTACTTTTCCTTTTTGAAGCAGTTTCCAAATTCCAACTTTTTTGCCTTTTTTATAAAGTCCCTGACCTGTTATTTCATTAGTCGGATTTCTATAAATTGCATTTCCTTCATATTGGCCATCTTTATAATTGGATTCTTCAAGTAGGATTCCGTTTTCGGCGTAACTTATATAGGTTCCGTTTTTGGTTCCATCTTTATAGGTTGTTTCTTCCGCTATTTTTCCACTTTTATAAAACACTTTTCTAACTCCATTTAACTTGCCATTTACATACGGCTCAAGTGTCATAATTGAAGGCAAATCTTCATGGTAATATTTCCATTCACCATCAAATTGCTTATTGACTACTTTGCCTTCACTTACCTTATTCTTATTTTGATTGTAGAAAATAGTGTAGCAAGAGTTGTCTTTGGCGTTAAATTCCCTCGTTGCTATAACGGTACCTGCTTTGGTGTCATCAAAGAATTTGAACATTCCGGTTTCTTTTCCGTGATCAAACGTTCCTTGATATCGCGGTCGTTTTGAAGCTTCATAAACGCCTTTCCAAACACCATGCTTTTTACCATTTTCATCCAATTTGTTGATGTCCTGGGCAAAACCAATCGAAGTAAAAAACAATATGGCAATAATATATTTCATAATCTTAATTTTTATTATAACGACAAAAAGTAGCTTTTAGTATTCAAAAACAGTTCCAAAAAATTTAATAGCCTTATTTTTATAAAATCAAAAACCCTGTTTAAAGGTATATTTTTAAACAGAGTTTTGAAAATGTATTACCGAAATATTATTTCTTTTTGTTTTGCAATTGCTTTTGGGCTTCAGCCTGTTCCATCATTTCCCGCATCTTCTTTTGAAACTTACCCTCTGTTTTCACTTTGGTTTTGTTCTCCTGGATTTGGGCATGAATTTTATTGCTATTGATAAAATATCTTTTGATAACCAACATAATTCCGATTGTAATTACGTTTGAAATAAAGTTATACAAACTCAATCCTGAACCATAACTATTAAAGAAAATCAACATCATCACCGGCGAAACATAAATCATGATTTTCATGATTTTAGCCATATCGGGCATACCATCCTGTTGTGGTTGTGCCATTACCTGGTCGCCTGAAGTCATTTTCATATAGAAGAAAATTGCAATCGCTGCCAAAATGGGAAACAAACTAACGTGATCGCCGTACAATGGAATATTGAATGGCAATTTGAATATTTCGTCAAATGACGATAAATCGTCTGCCCAAAGGAATCCTTTTTGCCTTAATTCAAATGCCGATGGGAAAAACTGAAACGATGCATACATAAACGGAATCTGTATCAAGGCCGGAATACAACCAGCCATTGGATTCACTCCAGCTTTATTATAAAGTTTCATTGTTTCCTGTTGTTTTTTCATTGGATCTTTTTTGAATTTTTCTCCAATTTCCAT
>JAZKCP010000135.1:0-21432 GCA_040388035.1 Bacteroidota bacterium
CTGTTTCCGCAGTAAACATCAATCCAATTTGTATCAGTTCCTACTTGTCCGGGTGTGCTTCTATTTGTGATTGTTCCATCCCCAAGTTGCCCTGCAGAATTTCTCCCCCATGCCCAAAGTTTCCCATCACTTGTAATGCCGAGTGATGTAGAGAGTCCTACACTAAATTTCACCCAGTCCGTTCCAGTCCCTACCTGAATTGGGCTCAGTCTTGCAGTTGTTGTCCCGTCGCCTAATTGTCCTGAGGTATTAGCTCCCCAAGACCATAATTTTCCATCATTGGTCAGGCCTAATGAATGTGAATTTCCACCTTTTATCGAAACCCAATTAGTTGCTGCACCAATTTGTGTTGGAACATTTACGTCAGTCGTTGAACCTAAACCAAGTTGTCCAAATACATTTGAGCCCCAGCCCCAGGCTTTACCATCGCTGGTAGTTCCTAATGAAAAATTAATTCCGGCATTTATTGATGTCCAATTTGTTCCTGAACCAATTTGTATGGGAACTGCTGCGTTCATATTTGTCCCATCACCTAACTCACCTTGAATATTTTCGCCCCAAGCCCATAGTTTCCCATCATTTGTTAGCGCTAAATAATGAAAATAGCCTACTGATGCTGTCAGCCAGTCGGTATTGGTTCCCAACTGAGAAGGAAAAAAAGTATAATTATCAGCACTTTCAATTACTTGCCAATTCCAAAGTTTTCCATCATTGGTAATGCCAATTGTATTACTATCGCCTGAACTAATAACTTTCCAGTCTGTGGGATAATTTATTTGGTGTGGCGAATATCTATCGCCGGAAGTGCCCTCTCCCAATTGTCCTGATGCGTTTGAACCCCAAGCCCAAAGATTACCGGTATTGGTAGTTGCAAAAACACTTCCTGATACACAACCAGGCATTATTTTATTAAAAAACAAACATACAACCCTTAAAGTTGCTGTAGCTGATACTATTGAAGTAGGACATGTTGCTGTGGCAACACAACGGTACTGATAACCATCCATATTCGATCCAGCTCCGGTAATGTTGAGTGTAGAAGAAGTGGTATTGCTATATACTCCACCATCATTTATGTTTGCAAAACTGTTGCCATTATCACTGCTAACCTGCCATTGATAATCATACCCAGTATCCATAGCAGGTGCAGAAAAGTTAGCATCCTGTCCTGGATTTACATTTACATCTTCTGGTTGGCTTAAAAAGTAGCTGACTTTTTCAGGTGTGCTTTTAAAAGACCTTGTCCCTTGGCCAAGTCCGGTGTTATTTCCAAATGTCCATATTTCACCATCACTATTCAATACGGATGAATAAGTTAGGCCTCCATGTACAGCAGTCCAGTTAGTCGCCGAACCGACTTGAGTAGGTATATAAGAATCTACCACTGTTCCGTTACCTAATTGTCCCCATCTATTTTTTCCCCACACCCAAAGTTTGCCATCATTAGTAAGCCCTAACGTATGATCATTTTGAACTGAAACGGAAATCCAATTAGTGTCTGTACCTATTTGTGTTGGAACATAGTAAACATTTACGCCGCCATTCCCATATCTTCCACTGTTCAATCCCCATGACCAACGCTTACCATCATTTGTAATTCCAAATGAACAGCCATTTGATGCGCTAATTGAAGCCCAATTTGTTGCAGTTCCTATTTGGACTGGTGCAGTCCTGTTTATAATTGTACCATCGCCTAGTCGGCCATAACTATTGTTTCCCCAAGCCCAAAGTTTCCCATCTGTTGTAATTGCAAGACAATGATTGTCCCCTGCTGAAATATTTTGCCAGTTGGTTGCAGTGCCTATTTGTACGGGACTGTTTCTCTGAAACGTAGTGCCATCACCTACTGTTCCTCCAAATGCTCCACCTAAATTGTCTCCCCAAGCCCAAAGCTTACCATCACTTGTGATTCCAAAAGAATTTAATTTTCCGGCACTTATCTTAACCCAATTAATGGCGGTTCCTATCTGTACCGGACTGGTTTTGTCTATTGTAGTATTGTCTCCTAACTGGCCTTTGTTATTTCTTCCCCATGCCCAAAGTTTTCCGTCATTCGTTATGCCAAGAGTATATGAAACACCACTACTTATTGAGGACCAATTACTATTACTCCCTATTTGTATTGGCTTATTGCTGAATGTAGTTGTGCTATTTCCGAGTTCGCCATAAGTGTTGCTACCCCATGCCCAAAGAGCTCCATTACTTTTTATTGCTAAAGAATGAGAATCTCCTGAGCTCAATTTAGTATAATAAGTATCGCAATGGTTTTGGGATAAACAGAGGGATTGTATTCCAAAAATGAAAATGATAAAAAATAATATATTTTTATATTTTTTCGAGGCATTGATAGAAAAAGTTTTCATAAGTTAGTTTTATTGACAAAAATCAAATGTAATCTTTTAATTGTAAAAACAAAAAACCCATCTCAACGAGATGGGTTTTTATATTCTTTATGGATTTGATTATCCTAAAGCTACTCTTTTGAAACCAGTTACAGTCAAACCTGCATCAACAGATTTAATGTAGTTGGCAACGCTCATTGAGTTATCCTTAATATAATCTTGGTTTACCAAAGTATTGTCTTTAAAGAAACGGCCTAATTTACCTTTAGCGATATTTTCAATCATTGCTTCCGGTTTTCCTTCCTGACGTAGGATATCTTTAGCGATTTCAATTTCTTTAGCAACAGTATCTGCGTCAACTCCAGCTTCATCTAAAGCAATTGGCGACATGGCTGCAGCCTGCATTGCTACGTTTTTAGCAGCTTCATCAGCACCGGCTACGTTAGCAGAAAGTGCAACAAGAACGGCGATTTTTCCTGAATGAACATAAGAACCAACGAAAGCTCCGTTCAATTTTTCAAAAGAATTGATTTCGATTTTTTCTCCGATAACTCCGGTTTGCTCAATTAATTTTTCCGCAACAGTAATTCCGTTGAAATCTGAAGCTAAAAATGCTTCTTTTGTATCGTAGTTTAACGCTTGGTTAGCAAAATCTGTAGCTAATTTTACGAAACCTTCATTTTTTCCAACGAAGTCAGTTTCGCAGTTTAATGTGATAACAACACCAGAAGTCTTGTCAGCATTAACGGCAGCAACAGCAGCTCCTTCAGTAGATTCTCTGTCTGAACGGTTAGCAGCAACTTTTTGACCTTTTTTTCTAAGATTTTCAATTGCTAAATCAAAATCTCCTTCAGCTTCCACTAAAGCTTTTTTACAGTCCATCATTCCTGCACCGGTAATCGTTCTTAGTTTGTTTACGTCTGCAGCAGTAATTGTGATTGTTGACATAATATTTTTTTATTTAAGTTTAAAAAATTCTTTTAAAATGAAATTACGAATTACAAATTTGAAATTACGAGAGAAATTAATCCGTAATTCATAATTCATAATTCGTAATTATTTTGTTTTACTCTTCAGTTTTAGATTCAGTAGTTTCAGCTTCCACTTCAGGAGCTTCTTCAACTTCTACTGCAGCTTCTACTTCTGGAGCAGTTTCTACTTCTGGAGCAGCCTCAACTTCCGGAGTAGCTTCTACTTCTGGAGTGTCAACTTCAGCAGCAGCTTCTACTACTTCAGCAGCAGTTACTTCTTCCACAGCATCAACTTCTGTACTATCATCACCTTCTTTATCAGAAGTTCTGTTAGCTAATCCGTCAATAACCGCAGCAGTTACTAAAGATAAAATTTTATCAATTGATTTTGAAGCATCATCATTGGCTGGGATAACGTAATCTACTTCACGTGGATCAGAGTTAGTATCAACCATTGCGAAAACTGGAATGTTTAATTTTTGTGCTTCTTTTATTGCGATGTGTTCCGCTTTGATATCTACTACAAATAATGCAGCAGGTAATCTTGACATATCAGCGATAGAACCTAAGTTCTTCTCTAATTTTGCACGAAGACGATCTACCTGAAGACGTTCTTTTTTAGACAATGTCATAAAAGTTCCGTCTTTCTTCATTTTATCAATAGTAGCCATTTTTTTAACGGCTTTACGGATAGTTACGAAGTTGGTCAACATACCACCTGGCCATCTTTCAGTGATGTAAGGCATGTTACAGGCTAGTGCTTTTTCCGCAACGATATCTTTTGCTTGTTTTTTGGTAGCTACGAAAAGTATTTTTCTACCTGATGCTGCGATTTTTTTCAAAGCTTCGTTAGCTTCTTCAATTTTTGCAGCAGTTTTATATAGGTTGATAATGTGGATTCCATTACGCTCCATATAGATGTAAGGAGCCATGTTTGGATCCCACTTACGAGTCATGTGTCCGAAGTGAACACCTGCTTCTAATAAATCTTTAACTTCAATTTTGTTTGCCATTGTGTAATAGTTTACGTTCCGTTTGATTAGCAATGCGTCACCTTTTTCGCTTAATAAATTAAGACTTTGGACTGCATTTCGATGCTAAACTATTCCCTCTTTAAAAGGAATATCGACAACTTGTTTTAAATTCAATTTTAATTTGTAAAAGAACAATCTGAAAATATTAACGTTTAGAGAATTGGAATCTCTTACGTGCTTTTTTCTGACCGAATTTTTTACGTTCTACCATTCTTGGATCTCTTGTTAGTAATCCTTCTGGTTTTAGGATAGCTCTGTTTTCAGCTTCCACTTCACACATTGCTCTTGCAATTGCCATTCTCACAGCTTCTGCCTGCCCTGTAGAACCACCACCAAATACATTTACTTTTACGTCAAAGTTTGTTGCGTTTTCTGTCATAGACATTGGTTGCAACACTTTGTACTGTAAAGTAGCTGTTGGGAAGTAGTTTTCAAATTCTCTTTTGTTTACGGTAATTTTTCCAGTTCCTTCTGAAACATAAACACGTGCTACTGCACATTTTCTTCTACCGATTTTGTGAATAACTCCCATTATTTAAGATCGTTAAGGTTAACTGTTTTAGGTTTTTGAGCGCCTTGTTTGTGCTCTGTACCTACAACAACATTTAAATTTCTGAAAAGTTCAGCTCCTAATTTGTTTTTAGGTAACATTCCTTTAACAGCTTTTTCTACTAGTAATGCAGGGTTTTTTTGTTGCATAACTTTAGCAGTCAAAGTTCTTTGTCCTCCTGGGTAACCTGTGTGACGGATGTACGTTTTCTCGTCAAGTTTGTTGCCTGTAAGGTTGATTTTCTCTGCGTTGATAACAATTACGTTATCTCCACAGTCGACGTGAGGTGTATAATTAGGCTTGTATTTACCTCTTAAAAGCATCGCAACTTTTGAAGCAAAACGACCTAAGTTATGACCATCAGCATCTACAATGATCCACTCTTTTGTAGAAGTGGCCTTGGTTGCAGATTGTGTCTTGTAGCTTAATGCGTCCATAATATTATTTTAATTAAACATTCCATTCCCAATAAAGGGAGCGCAAAAGTACAATTATTTATTAATAAAGCAAATAGCATTTTTTAAATATTTTTATAAAATGTATTTTTTTGCATAAAATCCTTTTAATGAATGGACTTAACAATGAATATGGAAATGAATTTCCGGATAAAATAACATAGCATTTCCTATATTTTGCATTTAACTTTAATTCTTCATAACGATGTTGCAGAATAAATTTGACTATTTTTACATCTTAAGACGACAAAAATGAGATCAAAAGCCACATTAAAACAAATTGCAAAAGAATTGGGAGTTTCTGTTTCTACAGTTTCTAAAGCATTGAATGGAAGCCCGGAAATTAGCGAACCAACAAAGCAACGTGTTCAAGAATATGCCAAACTAAAAAATTACAAACCTAATGTTATTGGACTAAACTTAAAAAATCGAAGAACCAAAACCATCGGTGTCATTATCCCAAATATATTGAATTCCTTTTTTGCCAAAGTTTTTAGCGGTATAGAAAAAGTGGCTGATGAAAAAGGATATAAAGTCATTACCTGTATTTCCAACGAATCTTCGGAAAAAGAAATCAACGCGCTCGAAATGCTGAGCAACGGAACTATTGACGGCTTTATACTTTCTATTGCAGAAGAATCTCAAAAGATGCAAAAATTTGATCACTTTACTACTATAATTAACGAAGGCACTCCTATCGTAATGTTTGACCGTATTGCCGATGAAGTAAACTGTGATAAAGTTATTGTCGACGACCTTGAGTCGGCGATGAATGCGACAGAGCATTTACTTAAAACGGGATGCAAAAAAATCGCTTTGCTTTCCGCTATCGATAATTTGAGTGTTGGAAAGCTCAGAGCTCAAGGTTTTTACAAAGCACTTGAAGCAAAGGGATTAAAAGTGGATGAAAAATTGGTTCTTTTGGCAAATGATAATGAGGAATTTAATTCCCGAATTGGTGGGTTTTTTATAAAAAATAAACCTGACGGCGTTTTTGCGCTAGACGAACATGCTTCGGTAACAGCGATGAAACTTGGAATCCAAAATGGGTATAAAATACCGCAGGATTTATCAGTAATTGGTTTTGCCGATGGAGTCTGGTCACGCAGAATGACGCCAAGCCTCTCAACAGTAAGCCAGCATGGCCCGGAAATAGGCGAAGTAGCAGCAAAACTTTTAATAGACAAGCTCGAAAGTTCAGAGGAAACTTTCACATTTACAACCACAACCATTAAAACAGAATTGCGTCAAAGAGATTCTACAAAGAAAATATTTTAAAAAACTTTTCTTTTTTAATTACTGTAACAATTATTGAAAAGTGATGACTATTTACCTACAATCATCACAATCATGCATCAATCACACATACTGTTTATTTTACTTTTTTTCTCTATTATATCAATTCAGGCACAGGACTCGAGCGTTAGCGAACAGCCGAAGCAAAAACCTCAAATAGAAAAAAGGGTTTATACCACTAAATTTTTAGACGGCATTGCAGCTCCTGAAATAGACGGCAAATTAACCGATAATGCCTGGAATATTGTTGAATGGACAGGCGATTTTATAGAGCGCGAACCTGAAGAAAATACACCACCAAGCGAGCAGACCAAATTCAAGATAGTTTATGATATGAACTATCTCTATTTTGCGATTAGATGTTATGATAAGGACCCAAAAAAAATTGTGAAAAGGCTTTCCCGTCGCGATGGATTCGAAGGAGATTGGGTAGAAATTAACATTGATAGTTACCACGATAAAAGAACAGGGTTTTCATTTACATCATCGGTTTCGGGTGTAAAAGGAGATGAGTTTATTTCAATGAATGGAAACAATTGGGATGGCAGTTGGAATCCAATTTGGGTTTTAAAAACCAGTATCGATGAGGAAGGATGGACTGCCGAATTAAGAATTCCGCTAAGCCAATTAAAATTTGGGAATGACCGCGAACAAATCTGGGGTCTGCAGGTTCAAAGAAGATTTTTCAGGGCAGAAGAACGTTCGTCATGGCAGCGGATTCCACTGGATGCTCCGGGTTGGGTTAGTGAATTTGGGGAACTACGCGGATTGATAAATATTGAACCTCAAAAGCAACTGGAAATTCAGCCGTTTGTTGTTACCCAACTTAAAACGTATCCCAAAGAGGCTGGAAATCCTTTTCGAGATGGCAGCGACAGCAAAATTAATGGCGGTTTGGATGCCAAAATTGGCGTTACCAATGATTTGACTTTAGATTTAACCATCAATCCCGATTTTGGTCAGGTAGATGCCGATCCGGCAGCGATTGCCTTAGATGGTTTCCAGATTTTCTTTCAGGAAAGAAGGCCTTTTTTTGTAGAAAACAAAAATATTTTTAACTACCAATTCGCCGATGGGCAGGACAATCTTTTTTATTCGAGAAGAATTGGGCGAAATCCACAAGGCTATCCGAACACCAACAGCGGAGAATATATTGATATTCCGGATAACACCACAATTCTTGGCGCTGCCAAATTTAGCGGTAAGACAAAAAACGGTTGGTCAATAGGTGTTTTGGAAAGCTTAACCGACAAGGAATTTGCCACTATTGATGACAACACAAGCCGAAGGGAAGAAATTGTTGAGCCTTTGACCAATTATTTTGTGGCAAGGGCACAGAAAGACTTTAACAACCGGAACAGTTTTATTGGCGCCATTTTTACATCGACAAACAGAGACCTCCAGGGCGACGAGCTAAATTATTTACGAAAATCTGCTTATACAGTCGGACTTGATTTTAATCACAATTGGAGAAATAGAAAGTACTATTTGACAGGAAATATTGTGGCGAGTCAGGTAAACGGAAGTAAGGAAGCGATTACCGCTACACAGCGTTCGCTTACGCATTTGTTTCAAAGGGTTGATGCCGGCCATGTCAATGTAGATGAAAACAGGACTTCTTTAACCGGAAGCGGTGGTAGATTTGAGTTTGGAAAAGCAAGTGTTGGACACTGGCGCTACTACGGATTCTTTTCCTGGCGTTCGCCGGAATTGGAGCTGAACGATGTTGGTTTTTTAAGACAGGCCGACGATATAAAACAAATCGCAATACTTACACATCAAACCTTGAAGCCGACATGGGCTTTTAGAAGGATAAATACGCGATTCGAGCAAATGACAACTTATGATTTTGACGGAAATCACAACAGGACACAATATTCCCTGAGTTCAAATGCTAATACCAAAAACAATTGGTATTTGAATTATCAGATTATCTATAAACCAAGGATTTTTACGAATACTGTTCTTCAGGGTGGGCCAAGATTTCGATATTCAGAAGAGGTGATTAATTCGTTTAATATGGGCACTGACTCCAGAAAGAAAATACGTGGAGAAGTAGGAATGGCATACTCACAAGGAAAAGACAATTCATTTTCGTACACAGAATTTAATACCGGATTTACGCTCCAGCCCATGAATGCGTTGACTTTTTCTGTATATCCCAACTATTCAATAAGTAGGAGCAAAACGCAATATGTGACTCAAACAGCCTTTGGCAGCTCTCCAAGATATATTATGGCTGACATCGACCAAAGAACATTAAGCGCTTCGATACGACTTGATTATACCATCAACCCAAATCTGACAATCCAATATTATGGAGAACCATTTATTTCAAAAGGTCGATATAAGGATTTTAACAAGGTTGTAAATCCGACTGCGGATTATTATGGCGATAGGATTGAAGTCTTTAATGATAACCAAATTTCTTTTGACACTGCCAGTGATAGTTATTTAGTTGACGAAGATTTGAATGGTTCTAACGATTACGCCATTGGCAATCCCGATTTTGCTTATGTACAATTCCGTTCGAATCTGGTTTTGCGTTGGGAATATATACCGGGCTCGGAAATATTTTTGGTTTGGTCACAGGGAACTACAGGTTTGGGAAATCCGAAAGACGATTTATTCCGAAGCTTAGATTCCCAAATATTAGGAAGAAAACCCGAAAATATCTTTTTGCTAAAAGCTACGTATCGATTTTTATTTTAATTTTAGGCGAAAGACCTAAACTAAACACGATTGAAAAAAACGCTGGTTGACTTAACTTACTTCTCATTTCCGGATGCAAATCCTGAAGGAATTATGTCCAAATGCAACAGCACAATCGGATTTCTTCACAAATTGAGCGTTGTTTTCGAAACTCATTTTGTGGTCAGGTCTGAACTTGGATTTCCTTCAATCACTCATCAAACCATAAAAATCCATTTTGTAAAAGGGAAAATCCTTGAGAAATGGAAAATTCCTTTTCACTTTAACCGATATATAAAATCCCTAAATCCGGACTATATTTTGGTCCACGGATTTGGTTCGGCACATTATCTTATCTTTTTGAAAATCATTTGCCCAAAAGCAAAAATAATTCTCCAATGCAATGGTTTTGCTACGGAACCTAAAGGTTTAGTCAAATTGATTTTTCGCACTTCTAACCGATTTATTGATGGCTATTTTTTTACCGGAATTCAAAACGCTAAATCTTGGTATGAGAATAAAGTAATCCCTAAAAATAAAATTATAGAACTGATGGAAGGTTCGGTTGATTTTAGATTCCAAGGAAACAGCCATCGGGAAAAAAGTACTTTTATATGGGTAGGAAGGCTCGATGAAAATAAAGACCCTATAACTGTTTTAAAGGCATTCCATAGATTTCTGGTAATAGATTCGACAGCTAAATTAACAATGGTTTATCACGAAGGCGATTTGGAATCACAAGTTTCAGAATTCATAAGAACTAATAGTTTGACAAATAATATTGAACTTAAAGGCTTTGTGGCACATAAGGACTTGGAAGCACTCTACCATTGCTATCAGTATTTCATTCTCGGATCACATTATGAAGGTAGTGGTTATGCACTCCTCGAATCAATGGCGTGTGGCTGTATTCCCGTTGTCACGGATATTCCTTCATTTAATTATATGACAGATAACGGAAATTGCGGATTGCTTTTTATAGCAGGAAATCACGAAAAATTATTTGAACAATTAACAGAAACTACAATTATCAATTATGTTGACTATCAAAAAAAAGTGTTGGCTCATTTTGAAAACAGGCTTTCGTTTCAGGCTATTGCCAATAAGATTGCTGCCAGCTTTCAATCCTTATAGAAGGAATTATAAATGACCGAAATTGTGTCTTCCATTTTGAAATGCTCTATTCTTTCAGGCAATTTTCCATCACTTAAAAAAGAATCAATTTTTGCTGATAGCTGTTTGGGTTCGGTGCCAAAATAAAAGCAATCCAACAGGTCTCCATTTTCGATTGCAATCGTACTCACCACTTTGCAACCCGAATACAAAGCTTCCTGAATCACGCCACCGCCACCTTCCGATTTGGATGTATGAAGGAACACTTTGGCATTGTTCATATAATCCAAAACTTCTTTATGAGGCAAAGCACCAACGAAATTAATAGTGTCTTTCATTCCCAATTTGGCTGCTTTTTCCTTTAGCATTGCCATTTCTTCGCCTACACCAATTACTACAGCATTTAGGTTTTTGTTTTTTACTTCTGACAGCAATTCAATAAACAAGGAGTAATTTTTCAATGCCCCAAGATTACCGACGCCAATCACATCTATTTTCCTTTCGGATTTATTTAATTGGGGGAATTTTTTCCTGCTAATGGACACGTTGGCAATTTTATCCACTTTAATTTGATGGTTTTCATAAAAATAATCAAGCTGTTGTTGCGACAACATAACCAGTTTCTCTTTGGGGATATTTAGCATCCTAATGAACTTATTGTCCTTATTGATGTCTTGCCCATGCATCCAAACCACAAGTTTTTTTCGCATTAGTAAGCTTACTATTTTACCAACCAAAGCACTTTCCCTATACCAAAAACAAAGCACACCGTCATAATTGTTTTTACGTGAAAGCTGAATGGCTTTATAGATTGCCTTAATCAAATAGGGAAGTTGTTTTACCGAATTTTTAAACTGGCTGCCAATTGGAAAAACAGCAATATTTCCTATTTTATACGGAGTTTGTGAAAACGGATACATCAGGCTGATAACGTCTATTTTAACATCGGTATCGTAACTGAATTGCTGGGTAAACTGAAATATAAAAGGAACCACAGTATCTTCTGTAGCATCTTTTGGAAAAATGGGCGTGATGAATAAAAGTCGTTTACTCATGGGGACTCAATTTTCCGTTTTTGATTTGAAACTGTCTGTTACAATATTCCTGAACCAAATTATGATGCGAAACCGCAATAATAGTAATCTCGCCATTGTCGGATAAATTTTTCAGATAATTGAGTATCTTATGTTCCAGTTCCGAATTCAGCTGATTGGTAGCTTCGTCCAGTAGCAGTATTTTTGATTTTGCGTATAAAGCTCTCGCTAAGGCTATACGTTGTTTCTGACCGCCGGAAAGTTTCCTGCTTTCGAGTAATAAAAGCGTGTCAATTCCACTTGGCAGATTGTTAATCCATTCAGAAAGATCGAGCGATTTCAGGATTTCGTTTAGTCGGTCAAAATCGACATTTTTATTTTCCAGCATCGTGATGTTTTCTAAAACACTGGCCTCAAAAAGGAACGGCTGCTGTGAAACATAACCAATAAAATCAAAAAGCTTTTCTGCCGGACTTACTTCACTTCCGTCGATTAGGATTTTCCCGTTTGATGGGTTTAAAATCCCCGCAATAATATGAAGCAATGTAGTTTTTCCATTTCCGGAAGAACCGCTTATGCTTATAAAATCACCTTTTGCAATGCTTAAATTGACATTGATTAAGATTGATTTTTCATTGTACTTAAAGCCTACATTATTGAGATCAAAGCTTTCCTTAAAATCATATTTTGTAGCCGGCGGTTTATTTTTGCTTTTGTAAGTGGACAGAATAGCAACAACATTGCTATTAGCTTTGATGTCTAAATATGCGCTCAGGATTTTATTAAACGACGGAATGATGCGTATACAGGCTCCGGCAAAAAAGGAAAGGAAAATCAAATCGGTAACCGACTCATTTTTGAAGAGCAAAAACAGGATTCCAAAAGAAATTCCAATCACAAAGATGATTTCGAAATAACGGACATTCGTTTGCTTGAAGGTGGTTAAGGAAGCTAATTGCTGGTTGTATTTTTGGCTCGAATTATCAAACTTTTGATTAAAATTTTGTTCCGATTTTGTAGCTTTTATGTCAATGAAACCATAAAAAATATTCCACAGGTTTTTTACATTCTCCTGATATAATTGCGATATGCTGTTGTTTAGTCCATCAACTTTCTTCCTTTGGATTTTGATTAGTATTAATCCCAAAAAAATCAGGAAAACCAAAGCGGATAAGGTCATCAAAAAATTCAGGTACAATCCGATGGCGACGATAAATAGTACGACCAGCAGTTCAGAAAAAAGCAGGTAAAAAGAAAACAATATATTATTTGAAAACACAACCGGCAGTTGAAAGACATCCCTAAAAAACGAATTTTTATTGACCGAATTGTGGTTGCTGTAACTATCATGCAAAAAGTCGGCTAACAGTCTTTCCGATATCTTAGTCGAAATGTCATAAATGAAAAGCGATTGTTTTTTTATGATTTTGGATTGGATGATATTCTTCAGAACGAAAAACAGAATCAGCGAAAACAGCAAATAAACTACAAGCCGTTCGTCTAAATTTTGGTTAAAATAGGTTAGGGTAAATGAGTTTAGTTTTTCCTTATCCAACAAGATAAATACAACCGGAATCAAATAGACAATTGACACAAAATCGAGCAGCGTATTGACCAAAGAGTAACCAAGGAAAACCGGGAATTTGGCTTTCTTTTCCTGTGGAATCAGTTGCAGTGATTTTGATAAAAGTGTTTTCAATTTTTGTTTCTATATAAAGGCTGATTAAACAATATCCTGAGCATTACTTCGAGATTATAATATACGGTTTTAAAATTCGCGCGCAGTAAAAATTGTATTGATTTTCCAAGTAACGACCAAAAAAAATAAGCCAAATTCCTTACAGTAAATCGTTTGTGTTTCAACAAAATATAATGCAGTGCATTAATTCGATAATAATAAGCTTTTTCATTTTGCAAACGATCGGTTTTTTCCCTGTGATGAAAGGCTTCCGCTTCTTTTATAACATTTACCGGAGCATTTATAATAATGGCTAAATCATAATTATCACCTATTCCGTTAGCGTAAAAAGTTTCGTCAAAACCTATTTTTTTTAACGCTTCATTTCTAATCATCGATGCACCGAGGCCATAAATTGGGGCCTGGAAAACTTTTCCATCAAAATTAGTAATTATCGGCCAACCTGATTTTGCAATCGAATTTCCTTTGTTTTTGTAATGGCTGATTATCCTTTTGGTAAAAAAGCCATTATTTAATTTGGGGACATTTGCATCAAAGCCAACTGACAAGCCAAAAATGTATGCATTTATTAATCCGAGAGTTGAAGGTTTTTTTTCGGAATAGGTCCAGTTTGATGTGTGATTTTCCAAAACCAAACCCGATGCTATAATTTCGCCTTTATTGCTTTCCAAAAAACCTAAAAGCACTTCACAATAATTTTCTGAAAGTTCTATATCGTCATCGCATAAAAAAATGTAATCTGAATTGCTTTTTTCGATGCCGATGTTGCGTTGCAGACAAACCGAAGGTGTTGAATGGAGGATTTGAATAGTGGTGAAAGTTGTCTGCAATTGTTTGCGCTGTAGCGGATTTTCGCTGGAATCGATAATGATAATTTCTTTTGGGGCCAGCGTTTGCCTGGCAATAGAATCCAAAATCCGATTAAGTGATACCAGACGGTTTCGGGTCGGAATTACAACACTTATGCTGGCACTATTTTTCATGATAGCGTTTTACAAAAGAGGTTACCATGTAGGTTTTTGGCATTCAAATCACCCAGAATTTCTTTTATTGCTGTTGCAGGTATCCAATCCTTCAATTGAAATTTTAAATGTTCATTCAATATGTAATTGTAAACCGTTTTCTTGTCAAAGCCATCGATTATTCTAAATGTGTGAACTATGAATTTTTCGGTAAATTCAAATTCGATGACTGGAATAGTGTGATGTAGGTTTGATAAAATTTCGAATTCATAGCCTTCTACATCAATTTTACAATAGTTTGGGCGACCAAAATCAGCAATTAACGAATCCAATGATTTCACTTCGACTATTTCAGAGGCAGACCAAAAAACGTCTTCAGTGGTGTAATTTGTGATAAAATCATCTGACAAGGTAGCTATTTCACTGTGTTTTTTTGACAAATGTAGTTTCTTCGATTCATTTTTTGCGCCGACTGCAAGCTGATGAAATTCAAAATTAGAACTCTTTTTCTTCAATTCTGATAAATACTCAAAGCAGGAACTTTGAGGCTCAAACGCAATGACTTTAGCGCCGGTTGCGAGCATTAATTTGCTTTTCTTTCCATTGTTAGCGCCAATATCAAAACACAAATCCCCTTTGGAAATCAATGTGGAATAAAATGATTCCTCTTTATGGTTACGGATTATATTTTTGATTGCCTGCCACATCATTTATTCAGTTTCATTAATCCGGTTGCCAATAATGATTTCGTCTTTAGCTTTAATGCTTTCAGGCTTGTTTTCGATTTTTCACGGTCAAATTCTACTTCGTTAACCACTTTTGAAACCGCATAATTGTAATATTTCCGGGAATAGGTCCGCTTGAAATCAATTTCCCTGTCGGTCGAACTTTCCCAATTTGGACGTTCCGTAATCGTATCTTCAATTTCATTGTAAAGCGAAGTTCCTTTTATCGGATACGCCACGGTAATTGTATAATGGGTTGGTTTGGCTTCTTTCAGGTATTGTATCGTTTCGTTAATATTCTTCTCCGTTTCCCCGGGATAACCAAGCATGATAAAGGTTCCGGTTTCTATACCTAAAGCGTTAGTATCCTGGATTATTTTCTTTACGTGATTGACATCAACACGCCTGTCCATGGCGTCAATTATGTCCTGTGAACCGCTTTCGGCGCCAATCCAAATACGAAAGCAACCGGCTTCTTTCAACAGTCGCAAAATTTCTTCGTTTAGCCTTTCGGCACGCGTGATGCATTCAAAACGGATTTGGGCATTTTGCTTTACCACTTCTTCGTGAAAAGCAGTTAGCCATTTGTGGCTTATCGTAAAAACATCATCTACAAACCAAATTGCATCCGGATTGTATTGATCTTTCAGCATTTTCATTTCAGCGGCAACCTGATTCGGAGGACGACGTCGGTAACTTTGTCCGTAAACCGCAGTGCTGCACCATTTGCAAGTGTAAGGACAACCACGTTGTGTAGAAATCGTCATCGAACTTTCGCCATGGTTATTTTTCCATGTTTCGAGATAATTATGCATATTGATGGCTTCTCTATTGGGCAACGGCAGTTCGTCCAGTTCTTTGAATTTAGTTCGGGCTGTCGTTTGAATGATTTGGCTGTTTTCTAAAAAGGCAATCCCATTTACCTGATGGAAATTACGATTAGCCATGATGGCATTATACAATTCAAAAGTGGTTTCTTCTCCTTCACCAATGACCAAAAAATCTGCGCCTGCTTTGAGATAATTGTCAACATTATAAGTCACATCCGGACCGCCAAGCGCAATCTTAGGCAAACCAAACGTTTCAGTTTTAAGCGCTTTAATTAGTTTAATGACTTCAATTTTAGTCATCAGATTTGTATAAATGCAAATGACTTTGGGTTGTTTTTCTAAAATAAAATCGAGTTGTGCGTGCTGGGAAGAAAAGGTAGAATCAAAAACATCGTTTGCGATATTTTTACTTTTCAGATAGGCAGAAACATAAAGCAAACCCAATGGCGGATAGGGTTTCATTATCTTTTGTTCTTTTGGATCGTCTGATAAATAATACGCATGTGTAAAAAGTATACTCATCGTCGTTGCAATGTTATGATGTAATGATCGGCATATTTTGATAGGAACGCCCAGTTTTTAATTCTGTTTTCTGCAGCATTCAAAAACCGTAGCAATCCTTTTTTGTTTTTAAAAAATGGCTCCAAATAGGATGGAGGCACAAAAAAGCCAATTGGCTTTTGGGCTACCAAATCAAAACCATCTTTTGCTAAATTTACAATATCTTTTGGGTTGTAGTAATACGTTGGTATTTTTTCTCCATCAACATCAACAAAAACGCTTTCTTTTTTTCTTCTCAAAACAGAGGGAAATTGGGCCTTTGCCAAAAAATAAAACTGTTCCCAAAGCGTATTTTTTGGCATAATAACCAAAACCAATTTTCCTTTTTCTGAAAGCAACGAATTTGAATCGTTAAAGAACTTTTTCAAATCTGATTTAGGCAGGCAATTGAGCCCGCCAAAATTGGAAAAAATTAAATCGAATTTTTGTCCGTCAAAAATTGGGGCGATATTCTTTATATCGGCAGTTATAAATTTTAGATTTTCAAATGTTGTTTTGCTTTTAGCGACTTCAATCATTTTTGATGAGATATCAGTAGCTATAACCTTGAAGTTTTGTTTTGCCAACCAAACCGCATCTTCGCCGGTTCCGCAATTTATTTCAAGTATATTTTGAACAGAAGTTAGCTGATTCGAAAGCTCGGCATGAACCAAATTGCGCTGCATTCTTCCAATTTCGGTATTGGTAAAGGTGTAATCATAGTTTATTGCGGCTTTGTCAAAACTAGCTACCATTTTGTTGTAGTTTTTTTAGCGAATGAGCATCCAGAAAGGCACTCGGAATATAATACGCCAGTTTTGCAATCGATTTTAAATGAGCAACAGAAAAATGTAATGGATGTGAAATTGCCTGTTTCAAATTCTGAAAACCTTGTTGCTTTCTAAATTCTTTATGCACAAAGCGTTGTAATTTCCGATAGTAACCGGAATTATAACTGCCATGAAACATCATTTCAAAATCATCGGAATCGGTCCAGTTTGATTTTAGTTTCAAATCGTCTTTTACTTTGTCATAAAACTTTGTTCCTGGTAACGGATAAGAAACCGAAATCCCAATATTATCGGGCATTAGTTCTTTGACCATTGCAATTGTTTTGGCAATGTCATCCTGATTTTCGGTTAAATATCCAAACTGAAGGAAGAACGCCACTTTGATTTTCTTGGACTTTAGAATCTCGGTTGCTTTATAAATTTGTTCTACGGTTGTGCCTTTATCCATTGCATCAAGGATTTTTTGTGAAGCACTTTCGGCACCAACCCAAACTTCTTCCAAGCCTGATTCAGCGAGGCAGTCAATGGTGTCTTCTTTCAATAGTAAATCCACGCGGCTCTGAATATAATAGCTTATTTTTAGATTTTTCTCTTTCAATTTTACATTGAATTCCTGCACCCAATTCGGCTTTAAGCCAAAAATATCATCACACATCCAAAAACGCGTAACGCCAAAATTTTCTTTTAAAAAGGCGATTTCCTTGACAATATATTCCGGCGAATGCGCATTGTAACGATTGCCATAAATAGGTTTGGCGCACCAGTTGCATTTATAAGGACAACCACGCGTAGTGGCTAAGTTTAACGTGAATTCCTGTCCGCTTTGTTTCCAAATTTCACGATAGCTTTCAATAGCAACCAAATCCCAAGCTGGCATTGGAAAGTCATCTAAGATTTGCTGTACGTTTCTTTTTTTATTGACTTGAAAATTGTCGTTTTTTTGGAAAACAATACCTTCCAAATCGTCAATATTTTGCTTATTATCTAATGATTTTAAAAGTTCCAAAAGCGTAATTTCGCCTTCGCCCTGCATAATAAAATCGGCGCCTTTTTCGATATATTCGTTGTAATGATCGGTCGAGTCGGAACTGCAGACAATGACAATGCAATTGTGGTTTTTGCCGTATTTAATCATTTCAAAACAGGCTTCACGCATATTCGTCAGGCACATTTTGGTCAGGTAATTAAAGCCGTCATCATAAATCACCAGATATTCCGGTTTAGTTTTGTGTAAAATAGCCTGAATTGATTGTGGCGAATCCAATAAATTGGTATCAAAAAGGGAAACTTCAAAGCCGTTTTTACGCATTAAGGAAGCCGCATACAAAGTTCCCAAAGGCGGAAAAGGGTTTTTGTTTTTCCATTGTTTTGGGTCAAGTTTGTAGTAATAGGAATGCGAAAAAAGAATATTAGACATTTTCTCTTTGTAAAACTAAATTATACTTTGACTGAACTTCTTCAAGTTTCATATTCAAAGATAAGATAACTTTTTTTTGAAAGTTCGATGGATGGTGTTTCGAAACGGTTTTTGTGGTTTTGAGGGCCACTTTAAAATCTTCCTCATTCATATAATGAAATTTGGATTTCCATTTTTTTAAGGTAATTACCTTGAATAGGGAATCAGTTAGATTTCCAAACTTTGTATCGAAAGCGAACTGAATAAACCGAGAAAAATAAGGCTTATTCATATCGTGAACATCCTCAATTTGAGGTTCAAACTTTGAAAAATAATCATTTATCCATTTATTGCTTTGATAAAATTCCGTGAAAACGGTTTTGCCATGCATTGGAATTAAAGTTTTTAATTCGGTGGCAGTAAATCGATTCTTCTCTTCAATTTCCATTTGACTGGACGAGACGAAGTAGTTGACACAAAAATATTTTCGCGAATTAAGTAGGAATATCTTCTTGTAAAGCATTAGTAATGTTCTGCAAATCCAAAGTTTATTAGGTTTTGTAATGACAAAAAAGTCAACATCACTTCCATTATCATAATAGTCTTTTGACAAGGAACCCGAAATTCCGACGGCTTCAACATAGGGAAATTTGGCAATCAATTTAGATTTTTGATAGGCTTTTATCATTGCTCTCTTGGCATGAAGATTTCCTCTTAGGCGTTTGATAACTGAATCCAAATCACTGCCATACACATAGAACTCATCCACTTTGACAAGTATTTTTTCGGCTACCAGATGTTGTAGCTCTTTTTCTGTTTCTGAGATTTCTACATAGTTAGTGTAACTATGTATTTCTTCGATTTTGAGAGGATATCTAAAAATAGAAAAATACAAAATGGTTTTAAGTGTTTCCAAAGTCATAGCATTTTTTGACAACTTAAAATTACAAAATATTATGATGCAAAATTTTGATTTGATGCTATGTTTACCCTTTGTTCACCTAAAATCCAGTTTAATGGCTTCTGTTTTAATGCGCTTCCAGCCAATCTTTTCCAAAACCGAGTTCAACTTCCAAAGGAACCGCCATGATAAAAGCATTCTCCATTTCGTGTTTAATCATTGGCTGGATTTTTTCCAATTCAGATTGGTGTACGTCAAAAACAAGTTCGTCATGAACCTGCAGCAGCATTTTTGATTTCCAGTTTTCCGAAGTCAATTTTTTATGGATATTGATCATCGCAATTTTGATAATATCTGCGGCAGAACCCTGAATTGGTGCGTTAACCGCGTTTCGTTCCGCGCCACTTCGCACTACGGCATTTGCCGAATTGATATCTTTCAGATAACGGCGTCTTCCCAAAACGGTTTGCACATAGCCATTATCACGGGCAAAATCGACCTGTTCCGACATATAGGATTTTAGTTTTGGATAGGTTTTGTAATAAGCCTCGATTAATTCGGCACTTTCTTTTCTGGATAATGAAGTTTGGTTGCTCAGTCCAAAAGCTGAAACTCCGTAAATGATTCCGAAGTTTACCGTTTTTGCATTGCTACGCTGTTCTTTGGTTACTTCTTCCAAAGGCACATTGAATACTTTTGCAGCCGTACTTCTATGGATATCTTCGTTGTTTTGAAATGCCTTTATCATGTTTTCTTCGCCAGATAAAGCTGCGATAATCCGAAGTTCTATTTGAGAATAGTCGGCAGAAAGCAAAGTATAATTTTCATCACGGGCAATAAACGCTTTTCTGATTAATCTTCCTCGTTCGGTGCGAATAGGAATATTCTGCAGGTTTGGATTGTTTGAACTCAAACGACCGGTTGCTGCAACGGTTTGCATATAATCGGTATGGACTCTCTGCGTTTTTTTATCAACCTGATTTGGCAAAGCATCTATATAAGTACTTTGTAATTTTACCATTTGGCGCCATTCCAAAATGTCTTTCACGATTTGATGTTCGTTAAAATAGCTTAAGATTTCCTCACCTGTTGCGTATTGTCCCGTTTTTGTTTTTTTTATTTTGGCACCGCCGATTTTTAGTTTGTCGAATAAAACTTCGCCAAGTTGTTTCGGAGAAGCCAGGTTGAATTTCTCACCTGCAGTTTCGTATATTTTTTGTTCCAATTCGCTGCTTTCTTTCGCCATTTCAACAGACATTTTTTTCAAGAAATCTTCATTCAGATTGATGCCTTCCAATTCCATTGCGGCTAAATCCGGAATTAACGGAATTTCAATTTCCTCAAACAGTTTTTTAGTTTCGGCTTTGTCCAGAATCGGGCTGAAAACTTCTTTTAGCTGAAGCGTAACATCAGCATCTTCGGCCGCATATTCCTTAATTTCCTCCAAAGCCACATCGCGCATTGACAGTTGCCCTTTACCTTTTTTTCCGATTAAAGTTTCGATGGATTTTGGCGAATATTTTAAATAGGTTTCCGATAAAACATCCATATTATGGCGCATGTCCGGATTGATCAGATAATGTGCGATCATTGTGTCGAAGATTTTTCCTTTGACCTGGACTCCGTATTTTGACAAAACCTTTAAATCGTATTTGACGTTTTGCCCAATTTTTTCAATAGTTTCACTTTCATAAAAAGGTTTGAACTTTTCCACAATAGCTTTGGCTTCTTCAAAATTTTCCGGAACCGGAACATAAAATCCTTTTCCTTTTTCCCATGAAAACGAAATTCCGACAAGATCGGCATTTAGTGCATCAATTCCGGTCGTTTCAGTATCAAAGCTTACTGAAGTTTGATTCATCAGGTTTTGCAGAAACAGTTTTGTCCCTAATTCGCCCTGAATAATGGTATAATTGTGATCGGTATTTTCTAAAGTTGCATAATATGAACTGGGTTTTGGCTCGTCGCTGTCATTATCGGAGAACCCAAATAAATCAAATTGATTTTCATTCTTTGCAGCATATTTTTTTGAGGGTTTTGGCGTTTCACCCGCAATCTGGGTATCATTGCCATTGGTGTCGATTTCATCATATTCTTTTCCG
>JAZKCP010000136.1:0-13485 GCA_040388035.1 Bacteroidota bacterium
AACTATCACAAGCTGTGATTTCGGTTACATTTGTTGAACTCGGAGTAATGGTTAAGTTAAGAATTTTAGTATCAGGGCACCCTGCGGCATTGATACCAACAGAAGTATAAGTACCTGATGAAGTGTATGTTTCACCATTTACCGACCATGTATAAGTATCACAAGCAGATATTGACTCTGAACTTGTTGTACTGTTATTTAAAGTTAATACCAAGGTTTTAGTATCAGTACAACCCGCTGCATTAGTTCCTACTGCAGTATAGGTACCACCATTGGTATACGTTTGTCCATTTACTGACCAAGTATAAGTATCACAAGCTGTTACAGATTCTGAACTTGAAGTAGCCGGATTTATTGTCAATGCTAATATTTCAGTATGACATCCTGTAACATGAGTATAACTTCCACTTGTTGTATATGTTTGTCCGTTTCCTGCTGACCAAGTAAAGGTTTCGCAAGCCGAAGTAGTAGTTGTATTAGATGAACTAGGTGTAATGGTTAAATGTAATGTAGTTGTATTACAATTTACTGTGGCGGTGTAATCACCACTAGCAGTATACGTTGCACCATTAAACGACCAAGTATAGGTATCACATGCAGCTGCAGTTACGTCTTCAGAAGTAACAGTAGTATTAATTGTTAAATTTAAAACTTCTGTGTGACATCCTGAAACTAGTGAGTAGCTGCCGCTTGTGGTATAAGTAGCCCCATTTACAGACCAGGTGTAAGTATCACATGCAGATATTGCAGTAGTATTAGTGGTGTTAGGCGTTGCAGTCACAGTCGTCGCTGCCGAAGTTGCAGGACAACCGTTAGCACCCGTTACTGTTACAGTGTAATCTCCTGTAGCTGTAGCACTAATGCTTTGCGTAGTAGCCCCATTTGACCACAAATAGCTTAACCCTTCATTCGCGGTCAAAGTTACACTTCCACCGTCACAAAAAGTAGTAGAACCACCTTCAGTAATTGAAGCTGCTGCTGGCGTTTTGTATTCAACCGTAACATCAGCTGAATAAGATGTAGCACAACCATTAGTGATAGACCAACGATAAACATAAGTTCCGGCTACAGTTGCTGTTGCTGTTGAAGCACCACTGTTTACAGAACTGTAAGTTGAAGTTCCAGGGCCTGAAATTTGTGACCAGGTTCCTGTTCCAACAGCTGGCGTATTACCACCCAAAGCTGTACTCGTTAAACCGCATACTGATTGATTAGCACCAACAGTTGCTACTGATGGGGTATTAGATGTAGATAATGATAAAGTTAAATCATCAATTCTCCAGTTTACCGAACCAGATGAAGGATTACCAGCACCACTATGTCCATATAAACGGAAAGTAACAGGGTTAGCATTTCCATTTCCTGTAACTGTTAGACCTGTGTTTGATTTTAAAGCATAAGTAGAATTAGCTAACATAGTTCCGGTAGCTATATCAGTTGCATAGTTATCCAAACTACTTCTCAATGAGTAAGCTTGAGGTCCAGTACTTGTACTTCTTGAACCAAAACTGATTCCGTTCAAAGTAAAATTATATCCTGTTACCGGTGTTACCGTAAAGGCAAAATAAGCATTAGTGGTTGTAGTAGTATTTAAAGCACCTATGTTAGCAGGAATTCCTGCGTTACCGGTTCCCGAAGCTGTTGCATAGGCCGCAGTCGTGGATGGAGAAGTCGATGACAATAGAGCAGCTGTTCCAAAGTTATTCCCTTGTGTAATTGCACCGGCAGTAACATTAGATTGTGCACTTGTTGGTGAAGCCGTCCATGGGGTTGCTGCTCCAAAATTATAAGAGGTAGTTCCTGAAACAGAAGCACAAGCCGGTAGTGTTACCGTTAATACCTGTGTAGCTTCCGGAGCTGGATTATAATTATCATTACCTGCCTGATTGGCTGTAATAGTCGTATCACCTAATCCAACAATTGTAACTGTATTTCCACTTATAGTGGCAACAGCCGTATTTGAACTTACATAAGTAATAGTCAAACCCGAACTCGCATTTGCTGTTAAAGTATAAGGAGCACTCGCTGTCGTTTTTGTGTCGGTAGCTGCCAATGTAATTGTTTGATCACCTTTACCTACAGTTAATTCCTGCGTT
Source organism: Bacteroidota bacterium (assembly GCA_040388035.1). GTDB lineage: Bacteria > Bacteroidota > Bacteroidia > Flavobacteriales > Flavobacteriaceae > Flavobacterium. Next base: position 2,097 of record JAZKCP010000136.1, read on the forward strand.
ACACTTGTTGCCGGATCGTAGTTAGCGTTTCCTGCCTGGGAAGCAGTGATGATTGCCGAACCTGTACCAACTATAGTAACTAACCCTGCAGCTGAAACTGTAGCAACAGCAGTATTATCACTTGAATAAGAAACTGTTAATCCTGAACTGGCAGTTGAAGCCGCACTATATGGCGCGCCTCCAAAAACTTTAGTTACAGGTGTAGTTAAGGCCGAAAGCATTTGGCTGGCTTTGTTTACTGTCAAAGCTTGAGTAACACTAGTCGCCGGATTGTAATTAGAATTACCTGCCTGGGAAACAGTAATTGTTGTTGAACCTGCTCCAACAATAGTAACTGTGCCACCAGCCGAAACTGTAGCAACAGCCGTGTCAGAGCTCGAATAAGTAACTGTTAATCCGGAATCTGAAGTAGTAGCAACGCTATATGTGCCATCCCCAAAAGTTCTTGTTTCTGAAGCAGAAATAGCAGCAATTGTCTGATCTGCCTTATTAACTGTTGCAAATAATCCCGTTGGCTGCGATACAGTATAATTAGCCGCAGCTGTTCCATTAAGGGAATAACCTAAAACAGTTATTGTTTTGTTTATGCCTGCATTAGCATCCGCGAAAGCGAATGAAGGAGTTCCTGCTACTGTAACATCATCTGAACCGACAACACCATTTAACGTTGGAGTTCCTGTTACTGTAGCTACACCTGAACCGTCATATGTTTTATCAACACCAGTAAGACCGGTTATAGTTAAGTTTTTTTGAGAAACTGTACTGCTAACTGTGGCAACCATTAAACTTACAGCACCATCACTGCTTAGCGTTATATTTCCTGAATAAGAACCTACTGCTGTCGTAGCAGCTATTCTCACATAAACTGTTGTGCTTGATACATTACCAGCACCTCCGACGATAACTGTTGAACCATAACCACTACCACTTGATAATGAAACTTCATAACCAGCTGGTGGACTAACCAAGATACCTTCTGTTAAAGATTGAGCACTAACAGAAAAACTTGTGACTGAACTTGCAGTACCATAAGTAGTATCAACTGCTGATAAGGTTCCGCTTGTGAAAAGCGTAGGTGTTGTAGCTACTATGTTAGCAAGTAAAGTTAACGGAGCTAGTGTATAATAGGTATAAGTTGGTGAAACACCATTTAATGAATAACCAGTAACCGTTACTGTCTTACCATTTCCAACAGTAGCATTATCAAAAGAAGCTGTTGGTGTTCCTGTTAATGAAACGTTAGCTTCATCTCCTGAAACGATTCCTGATAAAGAAGCAGTACCACTTAATGTAGCATCTGTATTTCCATCATAATCCTTATTGTTAGCGGTAAGCCCTGTAATTGTTAAAGTTTTAGGATTTACTGTAAGTGCCTGTGTAACATCGCTTGCTGCAGAATAATTTGAATCACCTGCCTGCGATGCGGTTAACGTAGCTGTACCTGTTGTATGTATAGTTACTGTACCGTCAGAAGCCACTGAAGCAACAGCCGCATCTGAACTTGAATAAGTAACTGTAAGTCCTGAAGTAGCAGTAGTAGCTATACTATAAGTGGCATCACCGTAAGTTTTGGTAACCGGTGTTGCCAATGCTGTAATAGTCTGGCTAGCCTGTGTAATGGTTAATACACCATCAACATAGGAGATAGTATAATTACTTGCTGTAAAAGTACCTCCGGTTGCAGTAGTTGCAGTTATAGGATAAGTTCCAACCGGTGTAGTTGCTGTAGAAGCAGCGCCACCAGCACTTAAAGTAACAGAACCCACTGTTTCAGCGTTTGCCAAACCAACTGTAGTAAATGCTGAAGTACCTAATGTTAATGAAGTATTATAAGGTTTAGTTCTGTTGTCAGCCGTAACTGTTAAAGCTTTGGCTGTAACTGTGTTCCCCGAAGCAGCCGTGGTAATATTTACCGAAGTAGCGCCTGTTGAACTTAAAACTATATTTTGTGAATCGTGTGAACCTACTACGGCTGCATTAGCTTTCAAACGAATTCTTAACGAACCGCTTGCATTTCCACCCGTTTGTGTGAAAGTAGCTGTAGTTCCATAAGTCGTTCCGTCAGAAGAAACCTCATAACCTGTTGGCGCTGTAGCCACTAGATTTGCTGTTAAGCCTGTACCTGAAACCGCGAACGATTGTTCAGCCGAAGCCGTTCCGTAAGTAGTAGTAAATGCCGTCGCTGTTGCAGTTCCGGTAATAACTGGTGCACTCGGACCTGTAACAACAATAGTAAAAGCACCTCCGTTGGTCGCCCCAAAATCAATAGCTCTTATATAATAAGTAGTACCGAATGTAAAGGTATTTGTTATCGTTTCTGTTGTAACAGATGCAGCGCCATGCGCTGTAAAAGCTGCTGCCCCAGTAGGACATGTAGCACTTGCAAAAATATCAACATCAATGTCCCTGCTTGCTGCCAAAGTAAAGGTTAACGATATTGTATGGCTTCCTGTTGCGAGCGGCGTAAACTTATACCAAACATCTCTGGATGTTCCGGCATAACTAAAACCACTTGCTGTATTTGTAGCAGCAACCATTGTTCCTGAAACTGTTCCGCCGTTAACGGTAAGCGATTGCGCATTCCCGCATAAATCATTAGCCGGCGGTGGGGATGGAACATTAAAAGTACCTGAGGTAACAGCTGTTAAAGAACCGCTTGTAAAAGTTATTGTAGCACCTGTAACGGCAGCAAGACTCGTTGCTGTTAAATTAGTAAACGTAGTAACACCCGCTAAGGCAGCGACACTTGTTGTCCCACCAATTGTCCATGCTCCATCACCTACAGCAGCTGTAATAGAAGCTGTGCTTGTTGTAGCATTATTATATTGGTCAAGGATATTAACTTTAGGCTGTGTAGCCAAAGCTCCTCCATTGGTTGCCGGAGCTGCCGGCTGAGTATTCATTGATAATTTAGCAGCTACACCCGCGCCTATTGTTTGGGAAACGGTTGAAGGGGAATAAGTTGTCGCCAAAACTGCAATAGTTTTTGTGCCACTGGCTTGTAGTAAACCTGCCGGAACTGAAGCAGAAGGCGTAAATGTAATTTGGCCTGCAGAAACACTATAACCAGCCGTTAATGCTGTACCTCCAACAGTTACACCTGTTATAGCAGTTCGCCATGCAGAATCATCTGTAAAAGTTACAGTAAAAGGTGCATCAACAGTAGCACCTGCTGCTGCAGTTAAAGTTGGTCCAGCTGCACCCGATGATGTTGAAGTAACCGCAACATTATCTACACTGATTTTAGGCCTGCTGCCTGAACCAACAGTACCAGAACCATTATATTGATAAAATCTTAATTTTACTGTTGACTGATTATCTAAGGCACTCGGAAGCGTAATGCTTATCGCTGCACTTGAAGCTACATTATTAATAACCGTATATGGTAAATTTGTTCCCGTTAATTCCGTCCAAGTTGCCCCGTCGATGGAATAATATACTTTTAAGGTACCTGGCCTATTTCCTGTACTATTGAGAACTTGCGCTGCATCAAAACTGAATGTCCCAGCAGTTCTACCGAAAAAATTAAGGTTCAAATCAAAAGCTACAGCTCTTGTGTTCGTACCACCGTCGGTAGATAAAAATTGAATATTTGTACCACCGTTTTGCAAACCACCGGTTGAACCCGTGGTAAACGCTGCTGAACTGTTAGTGGTTGTGGTCGCTATTGGTATTGAACCATTAGTAATAATACCTACCGACGACCAGTTTACTCCAGTTGCAGGAGAACTCCAAGAGGTAAAAGTTTCAGAATAATTACCGGAAGACATGCTGTAATACGTCTGACCGTAACTACCAATTGTTCCAAAAACAAAAAAGAACAGTGCAAAACTTAACACACGTAAAAGCCTCGCATTTTTCAAAAGTAAAATGTTTTTCATAAAGTAAAAATTAATTTAGAGGGTAAAAATATAGATAAATATCTTTTTCACAAGAAAAAGATATTAACTAATTGTTATACAACCGTTAATAAACATTTAGTCGGATTTATTGACACTTTGTCGACAAACTTTGCAGTACAACGAAATATACGTGTCGTATTTTCTTATAAAAAATAAAAAATGCGTGCTATTCCCAAATTGCGGGATTAAGAATAATTATTTAACATATTTTCCATAGATAAAGTAATCTCTTTTGTAACAGCTGCCTCACTCCTATATATAAGAGCATATTTTGGTAAAATGGAAATAATTTAAACTCCATTGGGTTTTAGTATCTTTGCCAAAAAAATTATAGTAAATGATTTCACAGGAAACTATTGTTGCCTTAGCTTCGCCTTCCGGTGCCGGTGCCATTGCTGTCATCCGACTTTCGGGTAATCAGGCTATGACAATAGCCGAACAGGTTTTTCAATCAGTTTCGGGAAAATCTATAGTAAAACAAAAAACACATACCATTCATCTTGGACATATTGTAGACGAAGGAAAAATATTTGACCAGGTATTGGTTTCCCTATTCAAGAATCCACATTCCTATACCGGTGAAGATGTTGTTGAAATATCCTGTCACGGCTCTACTTATATCCAGCAGCAGATTATTCAGTTGTTATTGCGAAAAGGCTGCCGAATGGCGCAAGCCGGTGAATTTACCCTAAGGGCATTCTTAAACGGGAAACTCGACCTGTCGCAAGCTGAAGCCGTAGCGGATTTGATTTCGTCCGACAATGAAGCCAGCCATCAGATTGCAATGCAGCAAATGCGCGGTGGTTTCTCAAATGAAATAGCTAAACTAAGAGAAGAACTTTTGAATTTTGCTTCGCTTATAGAACTCGAATTAGACTTTGCGGAAGAAGATGTAGAGTTTGCCGACCGAACACAGTTTAATGAATTGCTGACAAGAATTGAATTTGTTTTAAAACGTTTAATCGATTCGTTTGCCGTTGGAAATGTTATCAAAAACGGAATTCCGGTAGCGATTGTTGGAGAGCCAAATGTGGGAAAATCAACTTTACTTAATGCGTTATTGAACGAAGAGCGTGCGATTGTTTCTGAAATTGCCGGAACTACTCGAGATACCATCGAAGACGAATTAGTCATTGACGGTATTGGTTTCCGATTTATTGACACGGCGGGAATCAGGGAAACGAAGGATGTGGTGGAAAGCATTGGCATCAAAAAAACATTTGAAAAAATTGAACAGGCTCAGGTCATTATTTACCTTATTGATAGTTCTCAATTGGCTTTAGATAATGAGAATCTGAAAGAAGTCCAGGTGGAACTCGAGAAAATAAAAAACCAGTTTCCAATGAAAGCTTTAGTGGTTATCGGGAACAAAGCCGATAAACTATCGGAAGCTCAAATTAGCAATCTCAGATCCAATATCTCTAATATCTTATTGCTTTCCGCTAAGGAAAAACAAGGTGTTGATGAACTAAAATCAAAACTGCTTTCGTTTGTAAATACCGGCGCTTTGCGCAATAATGAAACAATTGTTACCAACACGCGTCATTATGATTCGCTATTAAAAGCGCTGGAAGAAATCCAAAAAGTGAAGTTTGGACTTCAGTCAAACCTGCCTTCTGATTTAATGGCAATTGACATTAAACAGGCGCTTTATTATTTTGGGGAAATCACCGGTGAAGTAACTAATGATGAACTATTAGGAAATATCTTTGCAAATTTCTGTATCGGGAAATAGAAATCGCCTAATTTCGTTAGTATTTTTCTGTATCTTTAGAAACTTGCTTCATCATTAAAATTACAAAATGAGTTTTAAGAGAAATTGGACAAAACTTTCAAAATGGTTTTTAACGAGACCTAACACTTCCGGAACTTTAGTTTTTCTTTTGTTGCTTGTATTTGTATGCTTTTTAATAAAGCTGAGATATGACACTCTCAAACACAATCAGCATCGTGAAATGTCTAATATCATTCATGTTGTTCATCAAAACTTTGAACAGATCCTTAAAAACAGTTATGTCACAACCCTTACCCTTGCAATGACGGTTAATGATGATGGCGAGCCCGAAAATTTTGAGAAAATTGCAGCTCAGTTGGTCGATTCCAATCCCTCAATTGATGCTGTCCAACTTGTTCCGAATGGCATTATCAGATATGTTTACCCGAAGGAAGCGAATGAAGCAGCAATCGGATATGATATATTAAATAGCCCGAAAGTAAGGGAAGAAGCCCTGAAATCCATTCATTCAAAATTGATTTATTTTGCCGGACCACTTAAATTAAGGCAAGGCGGCATTGGCGTCGTCGGTAGGCTGCCAGTTTATAAAAAGAATAAATTCTGGGGATTTTCGGCAGTAATTATCCGTTTGGAAACACTGATAAAAGCATCCGGAATTAAATCTATTGATGATTCGAAATATTACTTCCAATTCTCAAAAATTAATCCCACTACTGACAAAGAAGAATTTTTCCTATCTGATAACAAAAAAATTTCAGATCATTATTTCCAAACGGTTACCATTCCTGATGGTGACTGGAAACTATATTTAATAGCACGGGACAATAAGGAAGTATTAAAACAACTACTTACATCTAGTAGCCTGGGGTTTTTATTTTCACTGATCTGCGCGCTTTGGGTAGTTTCAATTATGAAAAAACCAGCCCAATTACAAAAAAAGGTTTTTCAGCAGTCTAAAAAAATACAGGAAAGCGAAACGGAATTCAGAATCCTATTTGAACAGGCACCACTGGGAATTGCTAAAGTTGACTGTGCAAACGGCAATTTAATTACTGTCAATAGTGAGTTTTGCAAAATAGTTGGTTATTCCGAAGAAGAATTGAAAAATTCCAATTTTCAAAGAATTACACATCCGGATGATCTGGAAGAAAACGTCAATTGCTTTCACAAACTAAGGGATGGCCGCGTTAATGAATTTGCATTAGAAAAAAGATACCTGCATAAATCGGGTAAAACGATTTGGGTAAACCTGATTGTTTCCAAAATATGGAAATCGGATAATAAAGTAAGCAGTAATATTGCAATCATTGAAGATATTACCGATAAAAAACGTGCCGAAGAAGAATTGAAAAAATCTTTTGAATTGGTGTCAGACCAAAACAAAAGACTGCTGAATTTCTCCTATATAGTATCGCATAATTTAAGATCTCATACCAGTAATATCCAAACTATTTCAGACTTTTTGGAAGATGCGGAAACAAAAGAGGAACGTGATGAAATGATAGATTTATTAAAAAAAGTCTCAGAATCGCTTAATGAAACGATGTACAATTTAAATGAAGTGGTTAGCATACGAACAAATATTACCCTAAATACGGAACATCTAAACCTTTGGGAATATATTGAAAAGGCAAAAACAATCCTTAGCCAGCAAATTTCCAAACAGGAGGCGACTGTTCAAAATTTGGTTACGAAGTCAGTTGAAATCAATTACAATAAATCCTATCTTGAAAGTATACTTTTTAATCTTATTTCCAATGCTATCCGCTATTGCCATAAAGACAGAAAAGCGGAAATTATCCTTTCATTTGATGAGGAAACAAAATCATTGAAAATTAAGGATAACGGAATCGGTATCGACTTAAAGAAAAATGGCGAAAAGCTTTTTGGTATGTACAAAACCTTCAACGACAATCCCGACTCAAAAGGCATTGGATTATTCCTTGTCAAAAATCAGATTGATGCTATGGGAGGAACTATTAAAGTGGAAAGCAAGTTGGGAGAAGGAACTACCTTTATAATTTATTTCAAGTAATTATTGTGTTTCCAATACTATCAGCCAATCTTAGTCAATCACAATCTTTTTAGTCACAACTTTAAAATCAGAAGTTATTTTTGCCAAATAAATTCCCGAAGCAAGTTCAAGATTTATGCTTGCTTCACCTGTAAAATTTTGTTCAAAAACCTTTTGCCCCAAAGTAGAAAACACTTCAATTTTTGCGTCCGCAGCAATTCCGTAGATGGCAATAGTGTCTTTTGCAGGATTCGGATAAATGGATACTTTTGCGGCATCAAAATCGGTGGTTGATAATGGTGCAAACCAAGCCTGGCCAACATTGGCGCCAAAAACATAGTCAACTAAATCCGGGTAATCTATAAACGGATTTCTGTTCATCTGCCAAGTGTAGATGTAATTGTTCCTGTTTAGTTCAAAATCATCTTTTGGATCGGTGTGATTCCAAACCAATAACGAAGCCAAATCACCTAACTGTCCTATAGTTGTATCCGGAATATCACCGTTAACCACACTCAAAGCATTGTAGCGAACCGCCATATAAAAAACAGATCTCGCCACATCGCCTTTCCAAGATCCTTGCGTTCCTGCAGGTCCATTATAACCCGTTAGTCCATAATCTTTATTGCTTCTGGTACTATTTTCGGGACCGTCTTCCGAGCGGATATGGTGTGCGTCCGCATGACCGGCGGTAATATCATCAGCACTGGTTGGCAACCAGACATTGATGCCGTCCGGAGTATCCTCAGTAGCATTGGCAAATCCGCCGCGAGATTGCGGATAAATGTGCTCTCTGTTCCAAGAACCAACATTACTGGAAGTCGTTTGAAAATCCAGTTTGGCTCGAGGTGTTTCCACATACATCAACCAAACTTGGTTACTGTTGAGCGGGTTTTGATCGGCTACTTTTAAAATATCGGTTACGTCTCCATAATTGTGTGCGCGAACCACCGCCGGATTGGCAATGATATCCTGCAAGGCTTGTTTTAAAGCGCCACCGGATAATCCTTCTAACGAATCATAATATCCAACCGGAGCTGTGCTCGTAACGTTACCGAAAGTCGGATTCAAAGGCGTTCCAAAAGGTAAAGTCATAAAATCATTATCGATGACTCTGATTTCGATGTTGTCATTTCGTCTGTTATAACCCGTTGGCAAATTGCCAAATTTTATTTTTAAAACTTCATCGCCTTCATTTAATACATCATCCAACAAAGTAATGGTTGTAGAAAATGTATTAGAACCCGTTGGGATAAAAACCGAAGTATTTCCGGTGAAATCGGCGGTGTTAAAAGTACCGTTGTTCAACGTAAAAGTAAAGTTCAAATCAGTGGTTACATTGGTTTGCGAAGTAAATGTTATCAAAAAACTATCGCCTTCATTTTTGTGTGCTGTATTGGCTGTAATGGTAATGCCGTTAAAGATAAAACCGCTTCCATCATTATTAGCTCCGGGCGTTGGTGCTTTGACTTCCCAACTACCATCGATTTTTCGCTGAATGGATTGGGTTGTGCCAAGGCTGTTTATATTTTCATTTTCCTGCATATTTATGCCTAATAAAGCTTGCAAAGAAGTGGCTGGGGCAGCGGCGTTTGAATGCACCAAAGCATCAATTAAGTTGGTCGTTGTTGCCGTAGTACCCATTGGAAAATCGGCAGTTGAACCTAAATATAGTCCAACAGCGTCCGGACCGTTTTGAATAGAACTATTGGTAAAAATTCTTTCAGGAACCGGTGATACCAGATTGTTTCCAATTAGAATCAAACCATTGACATCGGTTGTTAAACCATTCAAGCTTATGTTATAGTAACTTTTATCAACAGCAGAACCTGAACCGTTAAAGAAAACCAACACATATCCGTTGAGAGAAAAATTAGGAATTGTCGATTTTAATTCAATGAATTCTCTATCATCGGTACTTGGGGTATCCGAGTCAAATTCATTAATAACAATTTGCGCATTACTTACTGAAAAAAAAGTAAGCGCCAAAAGGAGCAGTAATTTTTTTAACATCATTCTTAAATTGTGGTCAGCAAATATATTTATAAGGGAACTAAAATCACAATTCACCTCCGTAATTAACTATAAAAAGCACTAAACGCAGTTTAAGAAGGAAAAACCTTTAAAAATTTGTAGCGATAAACTGTCGGTAAAAACTAATCATGCATTTTTAATACAATTACACTATTTTTACATCTCTAATTTTACACGCTTGGAATTTTTAGGATATTTTGGCGCATTGCTTATTGGAATAATATTGGGGATTACCGGCGGTGGCGGTTCAATATTAACGGTTCCTGTATTGGTTTATGTTTTGAATTATAATCCTATAATTGCGACAGCTTATTCATTATTTATTGTTGGGACAACTTCTGGTTTTGGTACAATTCAAAATTTCAGAAAAGGTCTGGTAGTTCCAAAAACCGCTTTACAGTTTGCCATCCCTTCGCTAATTGGCGTTTACTTAACCCGCAAATTTATTGTTCCGGCCATACCTGATGTTGTGCTTTATTTTGGTTCGCTTAAATTATCTAAAGCTACTTTTTTAATGTTGCTATTTGGAGTTGTAATGTTTATGGCAGCTTATTCAATGTTAAAAAAAAGTAGGGAAAATGAAATTATTGAGGTTGCATCTAAATCTGTTATTATTGTTCTTATCCAATTGTTTTTGGTTGGAATTTTAATCGGATTGATTGGTGCCGGTGGCGGATTTTTAATTATCCCGGCTTTATTGAAATTTGCCAAACTGCCAATGAACAAAGCAATCGGAACTTCTTTATTGATAATTACAATAAATTCGCTGATTGGTTTTACCGGAGACATTCAGAACATGATTATCGATTGGCCTTTTCTTTTGACTTTTACTGCGGTTTCTGTTGTTGGAATTTTTATTGGGCTTTATATTCAGCAATTTATTAATGAAAAACAGTTGAAAAAGATCTTTGGGATTTTTGTTTTACTGATGTCGCTCTTTATTCTGTATAAAGAGTTTTTTCATAAAGTAATCTAAATCATTGTTTACATTTGTAACTATACGTTAATTTTGCCCTTGGAAAACCTTTAGCCTATCTATTAAAGTAAAACTTTTTAATATGAAAATCGAACAAATATATACAGGATGCATTGCTCAGGCTGCATATTATCTTGAAAGCAATGGCGAAGCCGCAATTTTTGATCCTTTGCGTGAAGTGCAGCCTTATTTAGACAGGGCCAATAAGGATGACGCCAAAATAAAATACATTTTTGAAACCCATTTTCATGCCGATTTTGTTTCCGGTCATTTAGATTTGGCACGCAAAAGCGGCGGAGAAATTGTATATGGACCAACAGCCAATCCTGAGTTTAAGGCTATGATTGCCTCCGATAATCAAGAATTTAAGGTGGGTAATTATACTGTAAAAGCAATACATACTCCGGGACATACATTAGAAAGCACTTGCTATCTTCTTATTGATGAAAACGGAAAGCATCACGGAATTATTACCGGTGACACCTTATTTATTGGCGACGTTGGCCGCCCCGATTTGGCTCAGGCTATGACAGATGATTTAACGCAGGAAAAATTAGCCGGCTATCTTTTTGACTCGCTGAGAAATAAAATAATGCCATGGGATATATTATAATTTAATGAGATATATGACAATTCTGTGAGGAATATGTAAATTACATGCCCTATTTGATAATTCCATGGGAAATATGATAATGCCATGAGAAACATGATAATGCCATGAGAAACAT
>JAZKCP010000136.1:13495-16192 GCA_040388035.1 Bacteroidota bacterium
AAAATAATGCCATTGGCTGATGACTTGATTGTTTACCCAAGTCACGGTGCCGGAAGTGCTTGTGGAAAAAATATGAGCAAGGAAACGACTGATACTTTAGGCAATCAGAAGAGAACAAATTATGCATTGCGGGCTGACATGACCAAAGAAGAATTTACCAAAGAATTGTTGGATGGTTTAGGTCTTCCACCAGCTTATTTTCCTCAAAATGTGATGATGAACATCAAAGGATACGACAGTCTGGACAGCATTATTGAAAAAAGCAACATCGGACTTTCTCCAAGAGAATTTGAAGCCGTTGCCAATCAAGGCGATGTTGTTGTTTTGGATGTCAGACATGAAAATGATTTTGTAAAAGCACATATTCCGAATTCTATATTTATTGGTATCCAAGGGAATTTTGCTCCTTGGGTTGGTTCCATGTTGCGCGATGTTAATCAAAAATTACTACTTGTCATTCCGGAAGGAAGAGAGGAAGAAACCATTACCAGATTATCGCGTGTTGGTTTTGACCATGTTTTAGGCTATCTGAAAGATGGAATCGATGCCTGGAAAAGAGCGGGCTTCGAAACCGATAGTATTCATTCAATTTCGCCAGAGGAATTTTCAAATGGATTAAATTCAAAAAGTATAGTGGTTGACGCCAGAAAGCCAGGGGAATATGAGGCTGAGCATGTCGAAAATGCTATTAATCTCCCATTGGATAACATTAACGAAAACTTTCAAAGTGTCCCAAAAGGCGATGATTTCTTTTTGCACTGCGCTGGCGGTTACCGTTCCGTGATTATGGCATCCATTCTAAAATCGAGAGGAATCCATAATCTTATCAATGTTGAAAAAGGAATGGGTGGTATTAAGCAAACGAGTGTGAATTGCACAAAATTTGAATGCCCGTCAACAAAAAAATAATTCAAAAAAAAGTTAAATAACTAATTATACAAAAGGCAAATTAGATACATTTGCAGTCGTTAAAAAATTTAAAACAATAAAATGAAAAAAATAATTCTTTTAGTAGCTGTTGCTGTAGTTCTGTTTTCATGCAAGAACTTAGGTGAAGGTGAATACGAAATTACAGGAACTGTAAAAGGAATGAAAACCGGTTTAATTTTCTTAGAAAAACAAAGTCCAATGGGAATGGGGTCACTGGCAATTGATACCGTAAAAATTGTAGATGGAAAGTTTGAAATTAAAGGAAAAACTACTGAGCCTGAAATTCATTTTCTACGAATCGACAAACTACAAGGTGGAGTTCCATTAATATTAGAAGGAGGAGAAATTGAAGTTACTGTTGACAAGGACAGCCTTTTCAAATCGAAAGTGAGAGGGACTTACAACAATGATGAATTCACAAAATTCAATGAAGGATCCTATGAAGTCAGCCAAAAGACTCAAAAAAAATCAAAAGAATTTCAAGAGAGAAATAAAGCACTCATAGAGGAAGTACAAAGAACGAGAGATACAGCTATCGCAAGAAAACTTGATGCGGAATATGCTCCTATACAGGAAGAAGGCCAAAAAAGCATGGAAGCATTCACGTTTGGTTATCCAAAAACGCATCCAAAATCATTTATTAGTGTTTTGATTATTCAGATGATGTCTAACAATCCTAAATATGCAAAGGATATTGAAGGGCTTTATAACTCACTCGATGAATCATTGAAGAAAACAAAACCGGGAAAATCTATCAAACAAAACATTGATAGTCTAAAAAAAAAGCCAGCGATAATAACGCCTCCACCGGCGGCTCAATAACTGTTGGCCAATTAGCTCCTGATTTTAATGCTCCAACTCCGCAAGGAAAGTTAGTTTCTTTAAAAGAAAGCTTGGGAAAAATAACTTTGATTGATTTTTGGGCATCCTGGTGTTCACCTTGCCGAAAAGAAAATTCAAATGTTGTTGACCTTTATAAAGAGTTTCATAGTAAAGGATTAAATATTATCAGTGTTTCACTTGATGAGAATGCAGAAAAATGGAAAGAAGCCATTGCTCAGGATAAATTAACGTGGACACAGGTTTCCAACTTAAAAGAGATGAACGATCCAATTGCATTGCAATATGGAGTTACTCAAATTCCGAGTACATTTTTGTTGGATGCTTCAGGAAAAATTATAGCGATCGATTTAACAGGCGATGATTTGCAAGCAAAAATAAACAAGATTTTAAGCTCAAAATAATACTGATTTAGCATTATATCCAAAAAATCTCCTCTGGGAGATTTTTTATTTTACTAATAACCAAAACATTGAGAAAAGCTTTGCGAATTAGTCATTTTTTTATTTGTGAAGCCGAAAAGTGTTTTTATATTTGCAACCGTAACAGGCGAATGGGGAGATACTCAAGCGGCCAACGAGGGCAGACTGTAAATCTGCTGTGAGAACTTCGCAGGTTCGAATCCTGCTCTCCCCACGAATAAATTCATAAAAAAAAAGAAAGACGCCAAGCTAGCTTGAGCGTTTTTTTTATTTTTATGGATTTTCAAAGCGTAGCTTTGAAGGATATTGCGAAGCAAAATCCTACGTTGCAAAATCCCGCATTGCGAAACAAAATTCTTCTCCCAACCAATTGATTTTAAAACTTTAACTTTTTTTAATATTTTTAAACTTATATTTGAGTTCTTAAAGATTAACTATATGAAATCAAAACTAATTTTCTGTTCATTATTGGCATTTTCAATTGCCTTCGTGTCATGCAAAAAAG